>CAYGHG010000013.1:3311-34389 GCA_964349515.1 uncultured Spirochaetia bacterium | reverse complement strand
CTCCTAAGCAAGGGGGTTGCGATAAGACCCTCCGGAAAAAATGGGAAAAAAAAACAAAAAACACCCTATGTGGATAACTTTTTTTCACATTCCTGAAAACGCTTTGTTTATATGGCTAATATTTGCATGAAAGTGGGAAAAATCATTGACAAAATGGGGGAACAGGGTGTACTATTGTTACAAAGTGGGATAAAGTGGGAAAAGGTGAAAACGGATGATTAAAACAGGTTTTATAGGCGAGTACGAACACAGCCTTGACGAAAAGGACAGGGTGTCTATTCCCTCTAAGTATAAAAAATACATAGAGGAAATAACACCCGACATAGATGCGCGCGGCCGCGTGGTGCTGGTAAAGGGCAGGGAAAAATGCATAGAGGTTTTTCCTGCGCAGGACTGGGGCGCTATGGTGGCGTCGTACAATCAGGGCATGTCTTTGACCGACAACGGCGCGAAGGATGACATCAGAAAAAAATCGCGGGACGCTTTTGAGGCTGACATCGACAGGAGCGGCAGGATACGCGTGCCTTCGAAACTGAAAGAATACGCGGGCTTAAGTAAAAAGGTCGTAATGATAGGGGTCATAGACAGGTTTGAAATATGGGATGAGGCTGCGCTGAAAGAATTTGATTCAAAAAAATGAGCGGGAGGAGATAACAAATGGCTGTTAAAACAGAGACAAAGAAAGTGGTGGTAATGATACTGAAAGGCTCGATAGACATAGAGGACATGCTCGCAATGAAGAATATGATTTCCACGTTTATTGAAAAAGAAAACATTTTTTTCCTTCTTGATTTCTCCGGGGTGGAGCACATCAACGTGAGCGGCATTGAGTATATAAACGAGCGCAAGGAACGCACCCGCGCGCTTGGCGGCGACATAAAGATAATAGGCGCAAATGATTACGTAAGGCATCTGTTTTTGTATGCGGGCTACTGGGGCGAGTTTGAGTTCTGGCCCGGCGAAGAAGACGCGGTAAAGGCCTTTGAAAAGCTCATATGAGCTTTTCGCATAAAAGTGTTCTTTTAAAAGAAACCACAGACTTGATCGGGGTTGACGGGAAGCAGGGCGTGTTTGTAGACGCTACATTCGGGTTCGGCGGGCACTCTGCCGAGATACTCAAACGCGCCGCAACAGGCTCAAAGGTAATCGCCCTTGACTGCGACAAGGAGTCGCTTGACAGGGCCTGTGAAAACTTCGGGCAAAAAGAAAGCCTGATACCCGTGCACGCCAATTTCGCGAATCTCGAAGAGGCGGTGAAGTCAGCCGGGTTTGACGCTGTTGACGCGGTGGTGTTTGACCTCGGAGTGTCCAGCCTGCACTTTGACGATGCCTCCAGGGGCTTCAGCTTCCGCAATGACGCGCCTCTTGACATGAGGCTCGACCGCAGCGGCGGGATTACCGCCGCTGATGTGGTAAACACTTACTCCCGCGCGGAGCTCGAGAGGGTGATACGGGATTACGGCGAGGAAAAGTTTTTCAGAAAAATAACCGGATTCATAATTGATTCAAGGCCGATTGACACCACCGCACAACTCGCCGCGGTGATAAGCAGGGCTGTAAGAGGGCCGAAACAGGGCATACACCCCGCGACAAGGACTTTTCAGGCAATAAGGATAGAAGTAAACGGCGAACTCAATGCGCTAAAGTCAGGGCTGACAGCGGCGCTTAAGATTCTGAAACCCGGCGGGAGGATGGCTGTAATCAGCTTTCACTCGCTTGAAGACAGGATAGTAAAGCGTTTTTTTAATATCTGCGCCTCGGAGTGCATATGCGAGAACAAGAGGATGCCCTGTATATGCGGGCATAAAGCGGAAGTAAAGCCTCTTACAAAGAAACCCGTAGTGCCGGGGCCGGAAGAAGAAAATGACAATCCGCGGTCAAGAAGCGCAAAACTGCGCGCCGCGGAAAAAATATGAAGGAGAAAAGGTGAGGGTAAAGCAGAGATTTTTGAGGCTGATGGACGGCAAATACAATTACTCGGCCAGAAAGTCAAAGGTCAATATGCTGCCGTGGATTGCCGGAATATCTGTCTGGCTTTTTGCCTGCGTCTGGTTTTCCTCACAGAGTGTGAAGTTTAATTACGAGATAAATGACCTGGCCCAGAAAAGGGACAGCATAAAATCAAAGACGAGAATGCTTGATTTAAGAATACAAGGCATGATGTCGGGCGAACAGCTCGCAAAGGCAGCCTCGGACAGGTACGGCTTTAAAAATCCGGGCGAGGCGCAGATGGTGGTAATACGAAAGAAGAGGTCTTTTTTTAACTGAAAGCTGAAAACTGAGAACTGAAAGTTGAAAACTGAAAGTTGAAAGTTGAAAGCTGAAAGCTGAAAGTTGAAAGCTGAAAGTTGAAAGCTGAAAGTTGAAAGCTGAGAACTGAAAACTTAAAACTTAAAACTTAAAACTGAAAGTGTAACGAATAGTACAAAAAACGGGAAAACAAAAGAGGTGTTATGAAAGATCCGCGGGAAATGAACAGCCGCATAGAGTGGGTATTCATTATATTTTCTGTTTTCTGCGCGGTTCTTTTGCTGCAGTTAATAAACCTCCAGGTCATAAAACACGGGTTTTTCAAGAAAAAAGCCCAGCAGATGCACCTCCACACATTAAAACAACAGGTGGGGCGCGGCACCATATTTGACATGCACGGACGGGAACTGGCGGTAAGCGTCAAGACGAAGTCAATATGCGTTGAACCCCGCAAGATAAAGGAAAAAACAAAGGCAATAAACCTCCTCTCTTCAAAACTCGGAGTATCAAAGCAGTTTGCCGAATCAAAGGTTAGAAGTTCCAGGGCTTTTGAGTATGTGGTCAGAAAAGTGGAACGCTCGGTGGCCGAAGAAATCCTCTCCCAAAACATACGCGGCATATACGCCCGCGACGAGGAAAAACGTTTTTATCCGTTAGGCAGTGCGGCTGCCCATGTCATAGGTTTTTCAGGGACAGACAATACCGGGCTTGAGGGCGCGGAATTCGCATACGAAAAATACCTGCGCGGCAAAACAGGCAGGGTTCAGATAAAACGCGACGCCATGAGGCGGCCGGTTATGATTAACTCTGTTGACATCAAAAAAGCCGAGCAGGGCGCGGACCTCTACCTCACCATTGACGCGCTCATCCAGGCCGCGGCTCAGGAGGAACTGGAAAAGACCTGCGTGAAATACAACGCAAAAAAAGGCTCCATAGTGCTTATGAACCCGGCTGACGGGTCCATATACGCCCTTGCCAATTACCCTTCCTATGACCCAAATGAGTTTGAAAAATTTTCGTCCGACGTCATCCGCAACAGGGCGGTGACTGATGTATTTGAGCCCGGCTCCACTTTTAAAATATTCCCGGTGTCAGCATATCTGAGGGAGTTTAAAGACGGCGAAACGCATCAGTTTTTCTGCGGAAACGGCAGGCAGCTCTTTTTTGACAGGCCGGTTCACGACCACGAAAAACACGGATGGCTCGACACTTCGGATGTCATCAAGTATTCTTCAAATATCGGAATGGTGGAGATGGGGCTTAAAATCGGGCAGGAGAGGCTTTACAGAGAGCTTTCGCTTTTTGGCTTTGGCAGGAAAACAGGAATAGACCTGCCGGGGGAATCTTCCGGGCTCATGAGGCATTATAAAAACTGGGACAACATAAGCATGACATCAATACCCTACGGGCAGGAAATAGCGGTGACTGCAGTGCAGCTCGCCGCAGCATACTGCGCGGTCGCAAACGGAGGGTTTTCTGTTACGCCCCATGTAGTAAAAAGGGCGGAGAAAAACGGGAAAACTATATTTGAGTACAAGGAGCCTAAAAAAAGGAAATTAATCGGGCGCGACGAGCAGAAAAAAATGATAAGCATGCTTAAAGCCGCGTGTGCTGAAGACGGGACGGGAAACAAGGCGGCTCTTGTCAATTACTCTGTTGCGGGGAAGACCGGAACTGCGCAGAAACACAGTGAAGACGGCAAGGGTTATAAAAAAGGAAAGTACACGGCTTCATTTATAGGATTTCTTCCTGCGGACAACCCTCAGATGCTTGCGCTCGTGGTGGTTGACGAGCCGGGGCCCTACATATACTACGGCGGCGACGTGGCTGCGCCTGTTTTTGCGGCGCTCGGCAGAAGGGTGATATCACGCCTGAAAATTGTGCCGGAGGGGCAGGCTATTGCCGGCGCCCGGGATATCTCTGACGGCGGCAGCGAGAAAAATGATTTTACCGCTGAAGATTACAGAATGAAACAATTCACAGAGGTGAGGGACTCTCTCCGCAAAGCAGGGGTTAAGTACGAGCGGTTTGGTTTTGGAAAAACTGTTATAAGCCAGAGGCCTGAAGCGGGTGTGCGCGTGCAAAGCGGCGAAGTTGTGATGCTTTTTCTGGGGGACAAGCTGAAAGACGAGACCATCAGGGTATATATGCCTGATGTTAAGGGCATGACCATAAGAAGAACGCTTGACATACTGGCGGAGTACGGGATAAGGCCGAAATGCGAAGGAAGCGGTTTTGCCGTGAAGCAGGAGCCAAAGGCAGGCACGGCAGTCGGAGGGCGGGAAGATATAATAGTAAGTTTTGAAATGGGGGACAACACCTGAATGAAAAAGATTAAGCTCTCCGAACTGCTCGCGCTCTCCGGTGTGGAGGCGCTGTTAACCGCGGATACGGAAATCTGCGGCATAGCAGAGTCTTCGCGTGCGGTGAAAAAAGGGGAACTCTTTGCCTGTGTAAAGGGTTTTAAAAGCGACGGCCACGACTATGCTAAAGAGGCTGTAAAAAAAGGCGCGGCTGCGCTGTTGTGCGAGAGGCCGGCGGCTGATGCGCCGGCGGCGGTAGTAAAAGACAGCGCGGCGGCTCTCAAAAAAATAACAGAGTTCTTTTACAGGGACGGGCGAAAGAAAGCAAAGATTACGGGAGTGACCGGCACAAAGGGAAAGACCACGGTCACCTATCTGATAGACGCCGTTTTCGCGGAGAAGTACCGCAGGCCCTGCGCCGTGATAGGGACGCTCAAATACAGGATAGGCAGGAAGGAATACAGCGCCGCAAACACGACGCCTTCCAATCTGCAGATTAACAGGCTCATAGCAGAGGCTGTGGAAAAGGGAATGGAGCGCGTTGTCATGGAAGCCTCTTCCCACGCGCTTCACCAGGGCAGGCTTGACAATATTGAGCTTGAATCCGCCGTCATAACAAACGTGACGCGCGACCATCTGGACTACCACAAGACACACGCGGCCTACCTCGCGGCTAAGCTTATGATAATCGGCCGCATAAAAAAAGGCGGGGTGCTCGCGGTAAACAGGGACATGAAAGATTACGCCGCGGTGATAAAAGCGGCAAAAAAAAGGGCGGACATTAAAATAAGGGATTTTTCAACCCGGACAAAGGCTTTCTTAAGGGCGAAAATAAAAATGAGCGGTTTGGGCGGCACACATTTTGAGCTGGTACACGGCGGAAAAAGCGTGAATGTTTTTTCAAAACTCGCGGGAGAGCACAATGTTTACAACGTGCTTGCGGCCGCGGCGGTGTGCGCGCCGGAGACGGGTATACACGCGGTGCAGAGGGCGGTGCATTATTTCAAAGGCGTGCCCGGCAGGCTGGAAAAAGTGTATGACGGTGCGTTTAAAATATTTGTTGATTTCGCGCATACGCCCGACTCGATGGAAAACATACTTAAAACCCTGGCGCCTATTACAAAAGGAAAAATAATAACTCTCTTCGGCTGCGGCGGCGAGCGCGACAGGGGCAAGAGGCCTCTGATGGGAAAAATTGCCGGGGCTATGAGCGGTGTTGTGGTGGTGACTTCCGACAACCCCCGCTCGGAAGATGCTGAAGATATAATCAAAGAGATAATGAAAGGAATAAAGAAAGGTAAAAACATATTTGCCGAGCCTGACAGGGAAAAAGCCGTGGCGCTTGCGGTTTCAAACGCCCGTGAAGGCGACGCTGTTCTTTTGCTCGGAAAGGGCGCCGAGGAATATCAGGACATAAAGGGAATAAAGCACCCCTACAGCGACAAAAAAGCCGCGCTTAAGGCAGTAAAGGGGGTTTTATGAACCTTATGCTCTCGGAGGTTTATTCCTTTTTTAAAAAAGAATTTACGGGCAAAGATATGCGCCTGCGCGGAGTATCAATAGACAGCAGGAGTGTGAGGCGCGGGGAGCTCTTTGTGGCAATAAAGGGAGAAAACATGGACGGCCATGATTACATAGGAAGCGCGCTCAGCAGGGGCGCCGCGGCCGCTGTATCGGAAAAGCACACCGGAAGCAGCCGGGTGATAACCGTTAAAGATACGAAAAAAGCGATGCTCGCGCTCTCGCATCACTACGCGGGCAGGTTTGACAAGGCTTTTAAAATCGTGGTGACCGGCAGCAGCGGAAAAACCACGGTAAAGGAAATATGCGCCGCGTTTTTGTCGCGCAGGTATAAAACGGTAAAAAGCGAGAAGAGTTACAACAACTACGCGGGTTTCCCGCTGACGCTCTTTAAAATGGAAAATAACACCCGCGCGCTCGCGGCTGAGGCGGGCATGAACCACAAAGGCGAGATAGAGGAGCTTGTAAAGGGCGCGGGTTTTGACGCTGCCGCGGTCACAAACACGGGAACCGCGCACATAGGAAACCTGGGCTCTGAAAGAAACATAGCTCTCGCAAAGGCGGAGATAGTGAAAGGCCTTAAAAAAGGCGGCACGCTTGTGATAAACGCAGGCGGCAGGTACACCCCGCTCATTTTAAAACTGCACAGGGGCAGAACGGTTACATTTGGCGCGGGAGTCAAAGCGGATTTTCAGGCTCATAACATAGTCTTAAAACCGGAGGGCTCGGAGTTTGAGGTAAACGGAGTTAAGTTTGCCTCAAGGCTGCCCGGTACTCACAATGTCTCAAACGTACTTTGCGCCGCGGCGCTTGCCTCTGAAGCGGGAGTAGAGCTTAAAGAGTGCGCAAAGGCACTTAAGAATTTCAACATGAAAGGCATGATGCGTTTTGAAAGTTTTAAGGCGGCCGGCTATACGGTAATAAATGACGCTTATAACGCAAACCCGGATTCATTTAAAGCCGCGGTGGAATCACTAAAGGCCATGGATTTAAGGATGCTGTACATAATATCGGGCGAGATGAAGGAACTGGGAAAGCTTGCCGCGGCGGCGCATACGGAGCTCGGCAGGCAGATATCAGGTATTAATATAGAAGGGCTGTTTTGTTTCGGCGGGTTTCGCGAAAAAGTCAGGGCAGGTTACCTGAAAAAGGGCGGTGACGCTCCTGTTTACCTGCATGACGACCGTGAAGCCCTCGCTGATGACATAAGAAAAAGGGCGCCAAAAGGCGCGGTGCTGTTTTTTAAGGGTTCGAGAGGCAACAGGCTGGAAGAAACGATAAAGAAACTATAACGAGTGACGAATTAAAAACGGAGGTTAACATTTATGTTTTACCACTGGATTTACCCGATGCATCTGGAGTGGTCGTTTTTAAATATTTTCAGGTACATAACAGTGCGCTCGGCATTTGCGGCTTTTACCGCTTTCATAATAGCCCTGCTCATAGGGGAGTTTGTGATAAAGCGCTTAAAACAGGCAAAGGCCAGCCAGGCAATAAGGGAGGACGGCCCGAAAAAGCACCTCGAGAAAAAAGGGACGCCGACCATGGGCGCTTTCATAATGCTCATACCGCTGTTGATATCAATAGCGCTCTGGGCGAGGTTTGAAAGCGAGTACATATTCATCGCGCTCTTTGCAATAGTGTGGTTTTCGGCCGTGGGTTTTCTGGACGACTGGCTAAAGCTGAAAGTCGGGTCAAAGGGACTTGACGGAAAACTGAAGCTCGCGCTGCAGTTCTTTGGCGCTGCCGCCGTGACCGGGCTCTACTGGTGGTTTAACAGGGATTTCCAGTATGTTTTCCACGTCAATGTGCCGTTTCTAAAAAATCCTTTCATGCTGCCTGCGGCGGTGTACTTTATATTCGCGATGCTGATAATAACCGGGTGGTCAAACGCGGTAAATCTGACCGACGGGCTGGACGGGCTGGCGGCGGGGCTTACGCTTTTTGTATTTGTGACGCTGGTCATACTTGCCTACGTCATAGGCAACGTAAAGATGAGCGAATACCTGCTTTTGATGAACGTCGGAAAAAGCGCGGAGCTGACCGTGGTATGCGCCGCGATGGTCGGCGCTTTGCTCGGGTTCTTGTGGTTTAACGCATACCCTGCCCAGGTTTTCATGGGCGATATGGGCTCGCTTATGTTAGGCGGCGTGGTGGGCACGATGGCTGTGCTGATAAAGCAGGAAATACTCCTGCTGGTAGTGGGCATTATTTTCGTGGTGGAGGTCTTCTCGGTAATTCTGCAGGTCACCTCCTATAAGATGACGAAAAAAAGGGTTTTCAGGATGGCGCCCCTGCACCACCATTTTCAGTTAAAGGGCATATCCGAACCGAAAATAATAATACGCTTCTGGATTGTGGCGATAGTGGTGCTCCTGCTCACGCTCGCCACCCTGAAGCTGAGGTGAGAAGATGACGGAAGTATCAGGCAAAGCCTTTATGGTTATAGGCGCGGGAAAGAGCGGCGTATCCGCGGCAAGGCTCCTGCTGAAAAAAGGCGCGGCGCGGGTGGTGTTAAGCGATGTGAAGCCGTGCTCCAAATTCCCTGAAGAGGCCTTTAATCTGAAAAAAGAGGGGCTAATACTTGAGTGCGACGGAAACCTCGCGGACACCGCGCTTCACTCTGACGCGGTTATCGTAAGCCCGGGAGTGCCGCTTGCGGGCAACTGGTACGAGACGGTAAGGAGAAACAACAAGGCTCTGATAGGAGAGGTGGAGTTTGCCTACGGGTTCATAAAAAATACAGGCGCGAAAATAGCGGCGGTTACAGGCACCAACGGAAAGACTACAACCGCCACTTTGCTGTATGAAATAATGAAGGCGAAATTTGGGGATAAAGCCGCGCTCGGCGGCAACGTCGGCATACCGGTGTGCGACCTTGTTGTGGAAGGCGCCTCTTATGAGCGGATAGTGCTGGAGATAAGCAGTTTTCAGCTGGAGACCATAAAGGATTTCAGGCCGGACGCCGCGGTCATTCTTAACATTACCGACGACCACCTGGACCGTTATGCAAATATGCAGGAATACGCCCAGGCAAAAGCCAACATATTCAGAAACCAGCCTGAGTCCGGTTTGCTGGCGCTAAACAGCGACGACAGGTTTACCGGCATTATGTCCACCATGTCGCGCTCCGCCAAGAAACTCTTTTCGGCAAACGGCCCTGTCGCGGAAGGCTGGTACTATGACGCTGGCGCTTTTTACAGGGCGGAAAACGGCTCGGTTACGAAACTTTTTGACACGGAGGGGATGAAACTCTCCGGCAGGCACAACTATGAAAACATACTTGCCTGCCTGATTATCGCGGAAGAGCTCGGCGTTTCGCCCGCTGAGGCGGAGCCAGTCATAAAGAATTTTAAGGGCCTGCCCCACAGGATTGAGTTCTCCGGCGAGGTAAAGGGAAGGAAATTCTACGACGACTCAAAAGGCACAAATATTGACGCGGTTATCAAAGCTGTAAACTCGATAGAAGCGGATACGGCGCTTATACTCGGCGGCAGGGAAAAGGGCACGGATTTTACCCAGCTTCTGCCCGTGCTGCCGCCGCAGGTAAAGTGCATAATAGCTTTCGGCGAGAATAAAGACAGGGTGGAGGAAGTATTTGCCTCAAAGGTGCCGGTTATAAAGGCGTCCGACATGGATGACATTGTAAAAAAATCGCTGGAAATCGAGGGCATAAAAGCGGTGCTGCTCTCGCCCGGGTGCGCGAGTTTTGACATGTTCCGCGATTACAAGCACCGCGGCAATGAATTTAAAAAATCTGTAAAAAAGGCGGCTGAGAATGAGCAGGGAAATTGACAGGGTAGACCACGTACTTTTCGGCGCGTGCGTCATACTCACGATTTTCGGTTTCGCGATGGTGTGGAGCGCGAGCCAGGTTGTGGCGATAGAGCGCTTCGATGACAGCGCCTACTATTTTAAGAGGCAGATAATGTGGGCGGTGATAGCGGCTGTCTGCGCGCTTCTTCTTTACAAAGCCGACGAAGCCGTGCTTGACAGGTTCATAATCCCGGTTTTCGCGGCGTCAGTGGTGCTTTTATTCGCGGTGCATATACCGGGGCTTGGGCTCAAAATATCCGGCGCGACAAGGTGGCTGAAAATAGGGCCGCTGCCTGCCGTGCAGCCTTTTGAATTCGCAAAGGTTATGTTTGTGCTTTTCGCGGCAAAGGCCGCCTCTGATACGGCGCTGACCTCTTTTTCAAAATTCGCGAGGCTGACAATTGTGACGGCGGTTGTAGGTTTAGGGCTGGTCCTGCAGAGGGATTTTGGCGGCACGATGATTGTAGCGGTTTTATACCTTGTATTTTTGATGCTCTCCGGAGTGCCCGGTTATATGTTTGCGTTTCTTATGCCGGTCATCGGGATAGCGGCGGCCGTGCTGGTAAAAGTGGAGCCCTACAGGATGAAAAGAATATTTGCATTTTTGGACCCGTGGGCGGACTACTTTGCGTCGGGGTGGCAGACAGTGCAGTCTCTTATCGCTGTCGGCACCGGCGGGATTTTCGGGGTGGGTTTTGGGCAGAGCCAGCAGAAATTCTTTTACCTGCCGACGCCCCACACGGATTACATATTTTCAATAATAGGCGAAGAGTGGGGGCTGCTCGGCACGGGCCTTGTGCTGGCGCTCTTCGGCGTCATATTGTGGAGGGGTATGTTTATAGCCCTGCACGTCGCAAACAAGTTCCACAAGGCGCTCGCGGCGGGGCTTACTGTCATGATACTTACGCAGGCGCTTGTGCATATGGGTGTGGCTACGGGAATGCTGCCTGCAAAGGGCACCACCCTGCCTTTTATAAGTTCGGGCGGCTCGGCGCTTGTTTCTGCTTTTGCGGCCGCCTCCCTGCTTTTGATGATTTCAAAAAAAGTGGGCGGCAGGGCTTGAAATACTTATTCGCGTGCGGCGGGACAGGCGGACATATTTTTCCCGCGCTGGCAGTGGCGGAAAAAATAAAGCAGCTGCACGGCAAAAATGCCGAAGTGCTCTTTACGGGTTCTGACAACGGCATGGAAAAAGAGATAGTAGAAAGCCGCGGGTTTGCCTTTAAGGGCGTGTCCGCGAGGCCGCTTGTGCGGAGGGCATTTTTTAAAAATGCAGTTCACGCGGCGCTTGTGGCCAAGTCGTTCTTTGAAGCAAAAAAGATTGTAAAGGAATTCGCGCCTGACTGCGTTTTTGGAACAGGCGGGTTTGCGTCGTTTCCGGCTGTATTTGTATCCGCGGTTTCCGGTATCAAGACGGTGATACACGAGCCGAACATGGAGCCGGGGCTGGCGAACAAGGCGCTTGCGGTTTTTTGCAGCGCCGTCACCGCCGGGTTTGGTGAAACCGCAAAGTTTTTTCCCGCGGGCAAAGTAACAGTTACGGGAAACCCGGTGAGGGAGAGCCTGTATAAAGTTTCAAAGGCTCAAGGCAGGCGGAATATGGGCATAAAAGGCACAGGGCCGGTTATTCTGATAATGCCGGGCAGCAGGGCCGCGGCCTCTATAAACAGGGCTGTTGTTGAGGCGCTGCCGCTTTTAAAAAAAAGGATAAAGGGAGCCTCGGTGGTCTGGATGACGGGAAAAGAGTTTTTTTCAAAGGCAAAAGAGGCGGTTAAAAAAGCGGGCATAAAAGCGGTTGTAACTGAATTCATAGATGACGCCGCGTCTGCTTACGCCGCCTGTGACGCGGCCGTGCTGCGCGCGGGAGCGGGGACGCTCTCTGAAACTGCCGCGCTCAAAGTGCCTGCCGTGCTGGTGCCGTACCCTTACGCGGCGGCAAACCATCAGGAGATAAATGCGGCTGTTTTTGAAAAGTCAGGCGCCGCAATTGTCATAAAAGACCGGGAGTTAAACGGCCGGGCGCTCGCTGAAGCGGCCGCTGTTGCGGTTTCAAAAAGAGAAAACGCGGCTATGAGAAAAAAGCTTGCGGCCATGAAATTTAAGAACGGCACGGGCGCAATAATAAAAGTCATGGAAGGGCGGTAAACAAAGATGCTCGGGGAAATAAAGAGGATACACTTTATAGGCGTAGGCGGCGCGGGGATGAACGGCCTTGCAGAGATTTTCATTAATCTGGGCTACAAAGTCAGCGGCTCGGACATGAAACAGTCGGAAAACACGGACAGGATAAAGAGCCTGGGCGGAAAAATATTAATAGGCCACGACGCGAAAAACGTGAAAGGCGCCCAGATAGCGGTTTACTCAAACGCGGTGCCGGACACAAATCCGGAAGTGATGAAGGCGCGTGAGATGAAAATACCCGTCATACCGCGGGCGGTGATGCTCGATGAGGTCATGAGGTTAAAGTACGGCATAGCGATAGCGGGCTCCCACGGGAAAACCACCACGACCTCCATGACCGCGGGGATTTTTGAAGAGGCGAAACTGCACCCGACCTATATCGTAGGCGGCATAGTAAAGGCGGGCGGCGTGCACGCAAAGGCGGGCAAAGGCAGGTATGTAATCGCGGAGGCGTGCGAGGCTTTCGGGTCGTTCCTGCACTTAAACCCGGTGATTGCGGCGGTCACGAACATAGACAATGACCACATGGATTACTATAAAAAAATGGACGCGCTTAAAGACGCTTTTGTAACTTTCATTAATAAAGTGCCCTTTTACGGCGTGGCTTACTTAAACGGCGATGACGAAAACGTGCGCTCGATACTTGACAGGATACACTGCCGCAGGGTTATGTTCGGCGAGGGCGCGCACAACGACGTGAGGGTTTCAAACATAAAAGCAAAGGGTTTTTCGCAGAGTTTTGACGTGACGGTTTCGGGAAGGAAAGCGGGGGTTTTTACCATACCCGTCCCGGGCAGGCATAACGTACTGAATGCGCTGGCGGCTGTTGCCATATCGCTTGATTCGGGGATAAAGCCCGCTGTCATAAAAAAGGCGCTTGCGAAATTCAGAAACGTGAAAAGGCGCTTTGACGTCTATCACGCCGGCGGTGTGACCATCATAGATGATTACGCGCACCACCCTGTGGAAATAGAAAAGGTGCTCAAAGCGGCGCGCACAATCTCGGGCAGGAAAAAGATAACCGCGGTGTTCCAGCCGCACCTGTACAGCCGCACACAGCAGCTCTATAAAGAATTCGCCGCCGCCTTGTCGCTTGCCGACTCGGTGGTAATTGACAGACTGTACCCCTCGAGGGAGGCGGCAGTGCCGGGAGTCTCCTCCGCGCTGATTACCGATACGATGAAAAGCAATGGTTACAAAAATGTGTATCAGGAAAAAAGCTGGGAAGACATGGCGCTCAGGGTTAAAAGCCTCGTGAAAAAAGGGGGCCTTGTGATTCTTATGGGCGCGGGCAATATCACGAACTTCAGGAAAGACCTGGAAAAGGAGCTCTCTTAAGTGAAAAAAACAGAGGCGGCATTCAAACAGGCGGGCATAGAGTTTGAGAGGAATTACGACCTGTCAAAGAAGGCCTGCTTTAAAATCGGCGGCAGGGTGAGGCTGCTTGTAAGTGTTAAAAGCGAGAGAGAACTCTCTGATGCGGTAAAAATATTAAGAAAGCACAAAGTCAGGGCGGGAATGTTCGGATGTTTTACAAATGTTCTTATAAGGGAAGGCGCCATAAAAGAGGCCTATATCGTCCCCGCGGCCGCGCTTTGCGGCGTCAGGAAACTTCCCCGCGGGCGGATATGGGCGGGGAGCGGGGCAAAGTTTTCCGCGGTGTTGAGCCTTGCCGCGCGCGAAGGGCTCTCGGGGCTTGAGTTTATGGCGGGGATACCCGGAAGTGTCGGCGGCGCGGTTTACATGAACGCGGGCGCCTACGGCTGTTCCTCCGGCACTTTTGTGGAGTCGGTCGGCTTTGCGGATAAAACAGGCGCGCTGAAAACGCTGAAAAATAAAAAAGGGATGTTCGGTTACAGGAAAAGCATTTTTCAGAAAAACAAGGCGTTCATAACAGGCGCGGTTTTTAAACTTAAAAAGGGCGGCAAGCAGGCGATTCTTAAAAAGATGAAAGAGATTGTCAAAATAAGGCGCGCGAAGCACCCGTGGGATGCGGCCTGTGCGGGAAGTTTTTTTAAGAACCCCGCTGAAAAAACCGCCGGCAGGATAATAGAGGAAGCGGGATTAAAGGGTTTGAGGTGCGGCGGAGCAGAGGTCTCTAAAAAGCACGCGAATTTCATAATAAACACGGGCGGTGCGAAATACTCCGACGTGATAAGGCTCGCGGCAAAGGTAAAAAAAGAGGTTTACAAAAAGACGGGCATTAAACTGGCCGAAGAGGTCAGATACATAAGATAGGAGAACGCAATGAAAGATTTAAAAAAAGTAAAGGTTGTCGTGCTGTGCGGCGGGCTTTCTTCGGAAAGAAAAGTGTCACTGGTTACCGGCCGTGCGATGTATGAAGAGCTGAAAAAGAACGGGCACAGCGTCACGCTGGCTGACGTTGATTCGCGCAGCCTGTCAAAGATAGAAGGGCTGAAAGCGGACGTGGTGTTAAACGGGCTGCACGGTACATACGGCGAGGACGGCGTGATGCAGGGAATACTTGATTTTCTGGGCGTGCCGTACGCAGGCTCCGGCGTGACCGGAAGCAGTGTTGCCATGGACAAGATACTGTCAAAGGAAATAATGAAAGCCAACGGCATATTGACGCCCGTGTGGCAGGTCATAGGGCGGGCGGATGAACTGAAAATAAAATACCCCGTTGTTTTAAAGCCCGCGGCAGAGGGCTCGGCGGTGGGAGTGTTTATAGTGAAAAATAAAAAAGAGGCGGCAGCGGCTTTTACAAAGGCAAAAAAATACGGGGACGTGCTTGCCGAAGCATATATAAAAGGAAGGGAGATATCCGTGCCTGTGCTTGGAGGCAGGGCCCTGCCGGCGATAGAGATTGTGCCTAAAAACGAGTTCTACGATTACGATGCGAAATACACGCCGGGGCAGTCGGAGCACATAATACCCGCGCGCATAGGGGCGAAACTTTTAAGGCAGGCGGGCGCTGTTGCCCTGAAAGTGCACGGTGTGCTGCGCTGCAGGGATTTTTCAAGGACGGATATGATTGTGAAAGGCGGCAGGCTCTATGTCCTGGAGACAAATACCCTGCCGGGAATGACGGGAACAAGCCTGTTTCCCGAATCTGCAAAGGCGGCGGGAATCAGCTTTTACGCGCTGCTTTGTGAAATGATAAAATCGGCGTTAAGGGGGAAAAAGTGAAGGTAAGGCGCACTACGTTTGCGAGGCGAAGGGCTACAGCTGCGCTTCCCGGGCTCAAGCACATAAAGCAGATGATAAAGAGCCTGATTACAGGCGGCATAGTATTTTTAATGCTCGCGTTCGGCGTAAATCAGATAGCCAAGTACATAATGAGCGGGGAATCCGCGCGCGTTACGGAAAAGTCCGCGCCTCAAAAAGCAAAACCCGCGGCTGAGAAAACGGCGCCCCCGGCAGCAGAGGTTAAAAAGAAAAAGGATGCATTCAGATTCACGCTTTTTGCGCGGCCGGTTTACTTTATGGTCAGGGATAATTTTTATATGGTGTACAGCAACGGCAAAACGGTTATGGTGGACTCAAACATAGACACGGCTTCCCTGCCGGTAATAAGCGGCGTCAGGCCGGAAGAAAAGAGGCCCGCCCACGCGGCGGCCTTTAAGCAGGCGCTTTCCATAAGGCCCGCTTACCTCAAAGAGATAGCAGAGGTCAATATTTGCGACCCTGAAAATATAATCCTCCTCAGTGTGGACGGCGCGAGAATTTTCGCGGGAGATTCCATTGACAACGACAAGATGGAAAACCTGCACCTCGCCGTGAAACACAGGGGGTCAAAATATAAAAGCGCGGACCTGCGCTTTAAGGACAGGGTCATAATAAAATGAAAGGATGTGATAACTGATGCCGGGACAAAATGAAGAAGTGATAGTCGCCGCTGTAGATATCGGTACCACAAAGGTGTGCACCGTTATCGCGGAGGTAAAGGAAGATGAGATTAACGTGATGGGCGTGGGGTGGCAGGAGAACTGCGGGGTTCAGAAGGGCGCCATCGTAAACATAGCGGACACGGTTGATGCGATTTCGAAATCGGTCAAAAAAGCCGAGGAGATGGCAAACATAAAGGTGGACGGCGTGCTTGCCTCCATATCCGGAAAGCACATATCGGGCATAAAGGGGCACGGAGTGACGGCGCTTTCGCACACAAAACAGAAAGAAATTACCGAAGGTGATATTGAGCGGGCGATGGAGGGCGCGACCAATGTGCCGATGCCGCAGGACAAGGAAAAGATACACGTCCTGCCGGTGCAGTATATCGTGGACTCCCAGGATGAGATTGAAAACCCTCTTGGAATGACGGGTTTAAAACTGGAAGTGGACGCTTACGTCATAACAGGTTCTGTGACCTCGGTTGAAAACATACGCAAAGTGGTGGAAAAGGCGGGCTACGACGTGGAGGACATAATACTCCAGTCGCTCGCTTCCGCAAATGCCGTGCTCTACAAGGATGAAAAGGAGGTCGGCGTGCTGGTGCTTGACATAGGGGGCGGCACGACGGATATGGCGCTTTACTATAAGGGCGCGCTGAGATTTGCCCGCGTGATACCTTTTGGAGGGCAGCTCATCACAAACGATCTTGTAAAGGCGCTTCAGACCCCCAAGGCCACGGCTGAAGAGATAAAGAAAAAGTACGGGCTGTATATGGAAGGGGAGGGCGCGGCGGACGAAATTATTGACGTTGTTGATATGGGAAACAGCAAGGTCAGCAAAGTGGAGCACTCAAGGCTCAACGACTACATAAAGCCGAGGATAGTGGAGCTTGTAAAATTAGTCGAGGTGGAACTTGAGCGCGAGGGCATAGACAGGGGGATGTACGCGGGCGGCATAGTGTTAACCGGCGGAACCTCGCTGCTTAAAGGCATAGACGAGGCCATGAAGGAAGAAATGGGTATCAGGGTGCGCGTGGGCGCGCCTTTAAAGGAAAAGGTGGTGGGGCTCTATGACATAGTCAGCACACCCGAGTACTCTACGGTTATCGGCCTGGTGGATTATTTTATGAAGGACCAGGCTGTGACAAATATGTTTCTTAAAAAAAGCGGGTTTTTTGACTCGCTTGTTGCATCAATAAAAAAACTGCTGTCAAGCATATAAAAAGGAGGAAGGTATGAGCGAATTCAAACTGAAATTTCAGATGGAAGAAACAGATGAGGGGGAGCCTTCGGGAACGCGGTTAAAAGTGGTGGGTGTGGGCGGCTGCGGGTGCAACATAGTGGATGACATGTGCTTAACGGGCGTAAAGGGCGCGGAGTTCATCTCTGTTAACACCGACGTGCAGTCTTTGACCAGCAAAAACGCCGATGACAAGATACAGATAGGAAAGCGGTTAACCGGCGGGCGCGGCGCGGGCCAGATGCCCGACAGGGGCGAGAAAGCGGCGGAAGAAGACAGGGAACTGCTGGAAAAAAAGCTGAGGGACACGGACATGCTTTTCATAGCAGCCGGAATGGGCGGGGGCACGGGTTCGGGTGCGGCGCCTGTGATAGCGGACATCGCGCGCAGCCTTGACATTCTGACCGTGGGCGTCGTGATTACGCCGATGAAGTTTGAGATGGAAAAGAGTGAAAAGAAAAGGATAGTGGAGGATGCGGTCGAGAAAATGCGCGACAAGGTAAACGCCCTGATAGTGATTTCCAACCAGATGATATTTGAGCGCTGCGACAGGCAGATAAAGTTCAGCGAAGCCTACAGGGAGGTAAACCGGGTAATCGCAAACATAATCAGGGGCGTCATATATGTGATAACGGAGACAGGGACGCAGAACATAGATTTTGAGGATGTAAAGACCACCCTGAAACAAAAGGGCAGCGCGTACATAGGGATAGGCCGCGCGAGCGGGGCTGACAGGGCGGAAAAGGCATTCATGAAGGCGCTTAACAACCCGTTCATGGGGGATGTAACTTTGAGCGGCGCAAAAAACGTGCTTGTCAATTTCGCCGGCGAGGTGCTCTTAAACGAGGTCGCCTACATAGAGCAGTTAAAGAAAGAAACAGGCGAGCTTGCGTCGGCAAAGTTCGGCGTGGTTGAAGACGCCTCTTTTGGCGATGAGATTGAGGTGGTTGTCATGGTTTCCGGCATAACCGAGCGCGAATCCGAGGCTCCGAGAAAAGCGGAAGCGGAGACGAAAAACCTGCGTATGAGCCAGCTGACCCGCAGGATGGCGGAGAATGATTACAATGACATAGACATACCCGCGTATGAGCGTTTTAAAACAGCGGGTGATGACAAGGGAAAACAGTACAACTGAACAGGCACACAACAGGAGGAGCGATGAAAAAGTTTTTTGCGCTTGCGGCCGCGCTGCTGATTCCGGCGCTGCTGTCAGCCGAGGTAATGAACATAAAATATCTTGAGAGGGAAAAAAACGCCCTCTCCGCGGCTGACGCGGATACGGGTGTGATAATAATCAGGCATAAAAGCGCCGAAGTCAGGCTGCTGCTTAACTACCCCTACATCATCAGCGGCAATTCAATAATCAGGATAGATTCGGCCCCGCAGACCGACGGAGGGGAGATATTCATAAGCAAGATGGCTTACGAGGAAATATCCGCCATTTTGACGGGAAAAAAAGCTGCGGCGCCTGTTGTAAAAGCTGCGGCGCCTCAGAAACAGCCGGAGCCGGAGGCTGACGCGCCATACATACAGGAAACGCCGGTAAAACAAGCTGCGGCAGCAGCGGTGCCTAAGGCCGCGCAAAGCACACCGGTACCCGTGCCGACTCAGCAGCCGGGTCAGGCTTCTTCCGGGCAGCCGAAAAAAGAGGGCCCTGTGGTCATAATACTTGACCCCGGCCACGGCGGGGTTGATCCCGGCGCTGTGGGCCCGAGCGGGCTTTATGAAAAAGACATTGTACTTGACATTGCATTGAGGGCTGAAAAACTAATCAGGCGCCAGCCCGGGGTAAAAGTACTGCTCACGCGGAAAGACGACACCTTTGTGTCCCTTAAAGAGAGGGCGCTGTTTGCAAACAACAACAAGGCAGACCTTTTCATAAGCATACACTGCAACGCTTCTCCCAACAGAAGGGCTAAAGGCACGAGGTCATACATATACAGCCGTGTGGCCTCTTCCAAAGAGGCGGCAGCATCGGCGAAATTTGAAAATAAGCAGGTGGGTATGTTTGAGTTCCTGCTTAATGATTTAAGAAAAGGGGCTTTTGAGCTTCTGTCTGTTGAAATGGCGGGAAATATACAGCACTCGCTTGTAAAGCAGCTCAAACTGAAATGGGAGCCTACAGAGCGCGCGCCATTCTACGTGCTGGCCAATACCAATATGCCCTCAGTACTTGTGGAAGCCGCTTTTTTATCAAACAGGGAAGAGGAAAAGAAATTAAACGACCCTGCGTTCAGGGAGCTGGTGGCACTGGGTATAGATGCAGGGGTGAAAGAATACCTCAAAAGGACAAAATGAAGCGGTATTTTATAAATGCTTTTCCTCCCGGAAAAGCGCCGGGGTTTACCGCGGTTTTTACCTCAAGGCAGAAAGGGGTAAGTAAAGGCGCTTATAAGAGCCTCAATCTCGGAACCCAAACCGGCGACAGTAAAAAAAATGTCAGAGAAAACCTTCAGATACTCAAAAAAAACCTTAAAGCCCCGGGCCTCATCACTTTAAACCAGGTGCACGGGGTAAGAGTGGTTTCCGCACTGCGCTCAGGCGTCAAAGCGGACGGCGCAGTAACAAATGTGCCGGGCCGTGCTGTGGCGGTTAAAACCGCGGACTGCGCCGGCATAATCATCTACGATGAGAAGAACCGCGCCTTCGCAGTGGTGCATGCCGGGTGGAGGGGGATGGCGGGGTTTATTGCGCACGAAGCGGTGGAAGTCATGAAAAAAAAATACGGGTCGGTTCCTTCCTGCCTCAGGGCTTCCGTATCCCCCGCGATAGGCGTATGCTGCTATGAAGTGGGGGAAGAGCTTTATAATAGTTTGAAAAGAACGCCTGAATTTAGTAACATATTCATAAGGCGCGGCGCAAAGATATTCATGGACCTTAAAAAAGGGGTCAAAAATACGCTGGCCTCATCAGGGATAAAAAAATCCCGGATATACGTATCGCGGCTTTGCACCTCCTGTGAAGAAGAACTATTTTTTTCGCACCGCAGGGACAAAGGCGTAACCGGACGCTGCGCTTCGGCGGCTGTGATAAACAAGGCGGAAAAATGCACGAAAAAGAGGTAGAAACAAAAAAAACAGCGGACAGGAACTTAGGCGACGAGTGGGCCGAATGGGTGGGCGACCTCTCGGGCTATGAAAAGGAAATACGCGAGGGTAAAAGGCTTTTTCTCGGCGTTTATTTCGGAGCGCTGGCCTTCCTTACTCTTGCCGCAGGTTTTATCTATTACCTGATCGCCCCGCGGCTTTATGAAATAAACCCCTATTTTGACCAGATAGTAATGTGGCTCGTAATAATTGCCTCTGCGGCGGTATATTTTTGGTCGCTTTTGCTGCTGCTCACGCTTGCTTTCAATATTAATTTCCTTCTTCTGAGGCGCAAGACAGGGCTCCATATAGAGTGGATCTACCCCGTGGTTTATAAAATCGGCTCAATGTTCAAAATATCAAAAGACAGGCTGGGGCATTCGCTTGTCAAAGTCAACAACGCCCTTGTTTACGCGACCCGCAAAAAGTTTAAAGCGGAAAAACTTCTTGTCCTGCTTCCGCGCTGCCTTGACAGGGTGACGAGGGAGGCTGTCATGGAAATCTGCGGCCGCTACGGAGTTACCGCGTTTACCGCGACCGGAGGCAGTTCTGCCAGGGAAATGGTAAAAAAAATGAAACCGGACGCGATAATAGGGGTTGCCTGCGAGCGCGACCTGGTGGCCGGTATGTCTGACGTGCCGCATCATCTGACGGTCATAGGGATTCCGAACGCAAGGCCCGAGGGCCCGTGCAAAAACACGACTATAGACCTTGTCTATTTTGAAGAGGCTGTAAAATTTCTTTTAAAAGCATAAGCAGTGTTAAAAATATTATCAGGAGGTTTTTTATGAAAAAAACGGCGTTTACTTTTGCTGTCTTGGCTGTTTTTGCTTTTATGTTCTTTGCAGGCTGCACCGCGACATCACCGGCAGAACCTGATCTTCCCGCGGATACGGTTAAAGAAAGGTTCTTTTATGTAAGCGATGAAGGCACGGGCAGCAGGGATATCGCCTGCATGAATTACGACGGCACAGGCAATACCATAGCAGCCTACGGGACAGGGGTTATTTATCTGGCCGGAAAAGTTACGGACTCCGGCAAAGTTTACTATACAAGAGGCGGCGAGAACAAGCTTTATGAGATGGACGCGGTGACTTTTGCGGCGGCCGAGAAACCGGGGTTTACCTCCGGTTATCAGGAGGTTTCAACCTGCAAAAGCGGCATGACGGCGGTCTTTAATTTAAGCAGTGAAATATTTAAAACAAGCCTGTCAGCTTCTTCCGACATAAATCTTACAGTCACGGGGTCGCAGTACGAATACATGCCGGTGATTTCCGCAAACGGCGGTAAAATACTGTATCTGGAAAACAACAATATAAAAACAATGAATGCAGACGGGACGGGGATAGTTTCGCTCGGGCCGGACATCACAGACGGTTTTGTTTACAGCGCTGACTGGTCGCCTGACGGAAGCAAAATAGCCTATATTCTTCATAATACGGACAGTTCGGTTTATCAAATCAGGGTTATGAATGCCGACGGCACCGGTGACGGTATGATATATGAAAACAGCGCCGAGTCCTTTGTTTTAAGGTGGCTTTGGAGGTCAAACGTGATAGTATTTGACAGGTATTTACCGGCAGACACAACGACTGACATATATTCAATAAGCCCGGACGGCACAGGGTTAAATAAACTGACTGATATGCCTGCGGGCGGCACTGCGCTTCTTTATGTTTCAATAACTTGAAAAACAAGTTTTAAGGGCCGGGTTCACAACTAAGAGCGGGATTGATTGCCGGGGTATAAACTCAAAAAAACGGAGGGTTTCATGAAAATGACAGTAAAGTTTTGCCTGTTTGTTTTGGTTTTGTTTTTGTCTGTTTTTAGTTCTTCCTGCAGCCAGGCGCCGGCTGCTCCTGAGTACAATCAGGAATTCATTTATGAAGCAAAATTTCAGAACGGGATTTTCCCGAACAGTTCATATGTGTTTACTGCTGACGCCGGGCTTTCATCAGTGGGGACGGATATTTCATATAATACCTGCACTGAGATGTATGTCGGCCGCTCCGCAGCCACCCGGTACAGGAGTGTGGTGAAGTTTGATTTGTCATCCCTGCCTGCCGGAGCGGAGGTTGTAAAAGCCGAATTAAAACTGTCTATTCAGGGAGCAACTTCCCGGGGAGTAACCGTGACTGCTTATGACATAAGCAACCTGTGGGAGTCTGTTACTGCGGGGTGCGGTGTTTCTGCGGGAAATTCGTATGACCCCAGGTGGAACGGCCCGTGGAGCACGGCCGGAGGGGATCTGTCTTCGCCTGTCAGTAATTCCGCCTATATTTCCCAGAATTCAGTGACAAGATATCTTACGCTGAATCTTGACACCGCGCTTGTGCAGAGATGGATCAGAAACGGCACTTCGCTGAACCAGGCGGAGAGCAATAACGGTGTTTTGCTCAAAGGCACCGATGAAACGTCAACAGATGCTTATGCCTATTTCATAACATCTGAAAACACGGATTCCCCCCAGCTCGCCCCGCTGCTTATAGTGTATTACAAAAACGGTTTATAAAAACAGGTGATTTTAAGGAGAGGCGTTTATATGTCGGTACGGACTGCAGCGCAAAAAAACCACGGCGGGCTTAAAAAGGCTGTGTTTCTCAGCCTGTTTATTCTGCTGTTTGGTTCTCTTTGCCATCCGTGGGAGATAATCAATGCGCCTGACAACTACACTTACCCTTTTGGGCAGCAGGGGGAGCGCAACTATCTGCCGCACTTTCTTAACGGGCTTGAAAAAATGCACGGCATTACGGTTTTCCTGCACATACACAAAGGCAAGGGTGATTTTGATATCCGGAGAACGGCGGATTTTCTGCTGGCTGAAAAAACAGGGGGCATGGAGGGGAAATTTGTTTACATTATAGCAGCGCCCGCCCTGAAAAAGGCTGCCCTGAGTTTCAGTCCCGGCGCGCTTGCCGCATTTGATTACGCTGATATTGAAATTCTTGAAAAACATATAGCGCCTGCGCTGCTCGGCCGCAGTTTTATACCCGAGAAAAGGGCGGTTACAAAAATCGCGGGCACACTCTACTACTTTCTGGAAAAGAAAAACATGGGAAAAGAACAGCTTGAGATGATTAAAGAGCACGCGGTCATAACGGGAGGCGGCTGGTATAAAGCCTCTCTCACCGAGCCCTTCAACACATTTATAAGGCTTTTTTATTTTGAGCCCTTTTCCTTTATTTACTATTTCCCCATGGTTACTTTTTTTCTTCTGGTCAGAATACCGGGGCGGCATCTGGGGATATACGCATACAGAAATCTGACAGTGATTTGGGTGATTTTTATGGTTGTAATGGCTTTTATGACCGGCGCGAGGGTTAACGCCTATGTTCCGGAATATGTCCGCCTCTTTTCACTTTTTATGGGTTTTAACTTCCCTGTTTATATCTATATTATTGCTTTTTATTCAAGAGAGATAGAGCATGCCGCGTATAACTACATAACCGAAATAAAGGGAGGGTTTGCGGCCGGCAATGAGTTTGAGGGTAAGAGATGGCATTAAAGGCGGTTCTTGCAATACTGGTTTTTTGCGCCGGATGCGGGGGCGGCAAAGATGAGATGAAAAAAATGGCGCAGGCCTCCCTGATAAAGACCTCCTGCGCGTCGTGCAGTTTTACCGCGCTCATAGAAAGGCAGGAGCAGGGATATACGGCTGCTGAAACCGCATTTGTAAAAAAAAGCGGTGAGAACTATTTCGCGCAGTTTGGGGAGGGGGAGGCTGCCGAGAAAATGATAATAAGCGGCCGCGGGGTTTATCTGATACACGGCGGCGGGGTGAAGTTTTATGCAAAGGACGAGCCTATGGCGGTGTTTTTTACGGACAGGCTTTTTATAAACAACGGCGAAAAAAAGGGCACCGAGATAAAACTGCCTGATGAGAAAATACAAGGCAAAAAATTCAATGTCAGCGTATATACGGTGGTAAAAAAACCGCATGGAATACACATTAACGCCTCGGTCACCGAACTCTCAAGGCGCGGGACAGTTTCAAAGATAACGGTTTCAGCGCCGCCCTACAACGCGGGGGCGGGGGATAATGTAATCATGATGCCGGGGATTATGCAGTCGCTGGAGATAAGGGATTTCAAATGCAAAAAAATAAACCCCGTAGTTTTTGACCCGCTGACGTACTCAGAGGCGGGCGGGGCGTGAAATACATAAAGGCCGCACTATTTGCCGCGATAGAAAACGAGCTCGCCTACAGCGCGGGTTTCGACCCTGAGGGAAAAACGGGCTGCAGGGTCATAGTGCCGCTCGGCACGAAATATGTGACAGCCGTGATTACAGGCTGGTCTTCGAGGCTGTCTGATATAGATGCTTCGGTCCCTGTTGACAGGGTAAAGCCCGTAAAAGAGCTTGTGGATGCTTCGCCTGTGCTTAACAATAAAATGATGAAGCTCGGGAAATGGGTTTCGGATTATTACCTCTCGCCTTTGGGGCTTGTATATGCTGTTATGCTGTCGGCTCTCACAAAATCTGACTCAAAGACATACATAAACCTAATAAACAAAGATTTCGCGGGAAACAGCCTCACTCCTTCGCAGAAAAAAATATGCGAATTTCTTTTGACAAAAAGAGGCAACAAATCAGATCTCTCATCCGCTGAAAAGGCAACGGGGTTAAAAACAATAAGGCAGCACATGCGGGAGCTTGAAAAGGCGGGCATAATAGAGGTTGAGGAAAAAACAAGAATGAAGGGCAGGGATGACACCTCCGCGCCTTACGCCGGCGAAGACAGAGACGCTTTTAAAATAGAATTAAATGAAATGCAGGAGGGGGCGCTCTCGCAGATTAATTCCGCAATAGACGCTGCTGCTTTTTCGCCTTTCCTTTTGATGGGGGTTACAGGCTCCGGCAAGACAGAGGTGTATGTAAGGGCCGCGCAGCACTGCGTGTCAAAGGGCAGGCAGGCAATAGTGCTGGTGCCTGAAATATTTCTTACACCCCAGGCGGCTTACCGTTTCAGGGAGATTTTCAAAGACAGGGTGGCAATATTTCACAGCGGGTTAAAGGATGGCGAGCGCTCGCATGAGTGGGAGCGGATGCGGCGCTCTGACGTGGATGTGGTGGTGGGGACGCGCTCCGCGGTATTCGCACCCTTTGAAAAAACAGGCCTGATAATAGTTGACGAGGAGTTTGACTCCTCATATAAACAGGAAAATGACCCTCGGTACAGCGCGCGCGACACCGCCGTTTACCGCGCCTCGCTTGAGGGTGCGGCAGTAGTCCTCGGCAGCGCGACACCGTCGCTTGAATCCTGGATGAACGCAAAGTCGGGAAAGTACAGGCTCCTTGAGATGGCGCAAAGAGTGCTGAAGCGGCCGATGCCGGAGATAGTGATATGCGACTTGAGGTTTGAAGGCAATAAAAATATGGATTTATTCCTCTCTGACAAACTGGTGAGGCATATGAACGAGGCTGTTGAAGCAGGCGAGCAGGCGATTCTTTTTATCAACAGGCGAGGGTTTTCAAGCTACATATCATGCCGCGCGTGCGGCTACACCTCAAAATGCATAAATTGCGACATACCTCTCGTGTATCACAAGGCAGGCGGGGAATTAAAATGCCATTACTGCGATTACTCGGTGCAGCCGGAGGTATTCTGCCCCTCGTGCAAAAAACCTTTGAAATACAAAGGAGTGGGCACGCAGAGAATAGAGGATGTGATTTCAAAATTCTTCCCGGACAAGAAACTCATGCGGGTGGACATGGATACGATGCGCGCTGATAAAAAGCATTTTGAGGCATACGACGCCATAAGAAACGGGCAGATAGACATACTCGTAGGCACGCAGATGATAGCAAAAGGTTTTGATTTCCCCTCCGTTACATTCGTGGGCGTTGTGGGGATTGACTCACTGCTTAACCTTCCTGATTTCCGCTCGGAAGAGCGGGTATTTCAGCTGTTGACCCAGGTCGCAGGCAGGACAGGCAGGGGGGATAAGCCGGGAAAAGTGGTGATACAGACATACAACCCGGACTGCGGCGGCGTGAAATATATCAAAGACTATAATTTCAGGGGATTCTATGATGAACAGGAAAAAGTAAGGCGCGCAGCCGGCTATCCGCCCTTTAAAAAAATAGTACAGATTATAATACAGAACGAAAGTGAAAGTGAGTGCTCGCAAAAGGCGGACAAAGTGTCGGAAGTGATAGAGCGCTTCATAGAGCAAAAGGGATTCAAAGGAGTAAGCCTGCTCGGCCCGGCGCCCGCGCCTCTGCCGAGGTTAAGAGGCAGGTACCGCTACAGCATAATAGTAAAGGCGGATAATTCAAAAACATTAAACGCCATAGGCAGGCAGGTAAAGGCGGCAAGAGACCGGGATGTGGCGGTTGTGGTGGACCCGGTGAATGTACTTTAAATACAATTAAGAATTATGTAGGGCGAAATCAGCAGTAGGGCTGATTAGGGATGGAAGACGGAAGGGCTGATTCTCCCTGCGGGAGAATGTACAACAATTAACAACCGGGCGAAATTAGCAGAAGTAGTAAATGAAAAATGGAAGTCTGATGAAATTTGTGATTTCTGTGGGATTATATTAATGGCTGGATTTTATCAAGTTTCTCAAATGATATTGCTTTTTGCCAGTCTTTTTGAAGCTCATCTTTGTGCATGTTTGCCCATTCAATGACCAATCCCAGTGCTCTGGGCGGCAGCCCGCCTGATAATACTGTTAATGAATCAATGGAGATTAGAGCTTCAAATTCTCCGTAAACAGCATGGAAATGAGCAGGCTGATGCTCGCGATAGTAGATATAGATGACTATTCCGAAGAAACGGGATATTTCAGGCATTGTGTGTTATACCACTGCGCCGGTTTTTATGACAGTATCAATGCTTTGCCCGGTTATTTCGGCATAAAGTACATCGGGGCAAAGGTCTATTCCACCCGGCCAGGAAACAGTATGACTTTCATTATTGACAGAAACAGCATTGAAAACAGCCTCGTCGTTCCAGGCTGAAAATATTCCTTTTCCTTTAAGCTCTGAAAGGTCAACAACACCTTCTGCGCCGTCTGTGAAGGTAACTTTGATTTTAAAATTTTCCAACGGTAAAACATTTGTGATCTTGTGCATATCAATCCTCCTGCTGCTACTATAATAATTATACCCGTGTTTTTAACTCAGTCAACAGTAACTTTGCCGCTGATACTGTTCACATTAGTGTGTAATATGATTCCGCTCAACCTTTAAAAGGGGACTCTTTTTAGTACCCCCTTTGAGGGGTAGAGGTTAGGTGAGGGGGCGTAGTTTTATGTTTTAAACATGCCATCATGCGGCTCTATCCCGGAGGGAGAGGCTAAATATCGTGATAAATATGAGTTTTTTGCTCCGGGAAACACTTCTGGTCGAGTTCTTATGCTTTATTTATAAGGCAAAAATGATAGAAACGACTAAAATGCAGATGTTTGCGCAAAAGTCTTGACTTTTGCGCAAAGTCTGGCATAATAGTCGTATGAAAAGATACCTTGAAGATAAAATATGCACAGATCTGAAGAAAAAAATGGTATTTCTCACAGGGCCAAGGCAGGTGGGAAAGACATACCTTGCCAAATCCATCATGGAGAAATTCAGTAATTCAGTCTATCTAAACTACGACGATGCATTGAATCTTGAAATAATTAATGAAAAAAAGTGGAGGCCCGATGCGGGGCTTGTAGTTCTTGACGAAATTCATAAAATGAAAAACTGGAAGAATTACCTCAAAGGCGCTTTTGACACAAAAAATCAGGAGAACTCGCTTCTCATAACCGGCAGTGCGAGGCTTGAAACATTCAGGCAGTCGGGGGAATCCCTTGCAGGCAGGTATTTTTCAATCAGGCTCAACCCGCTGTCAGTAAGGGAACTTGCCGGGGAATTAAAACCGTATGAAGCTGTCCGGGAATTAAACAGCAGAGGCGGGTTTCCCGAGCCGTTTCTTTCCGGTTCTTCTGAAGCCGCCGCCAGGTGGAGGCGGCAGTATTATACGGATGTCATCAGGGAGGACATAGTTGACTTTTCAAGAATTCATGAGATACATGCCATGAAAACACTGCTTGAAATGCTGCGTAAAAGGACAGGTTCGCCGCTGTCTTACAGGTCTGTCGCGGAAGACATGAGGATTTCCCCCAATACAGTAAAACGGTATGTGGATATTCTTGAAGCTCTGCATATAATATTTTTGATAAGGCCATATCACAAGAACATCGCCAGGTCGATTCTAAAGGAACCGAAAGTATATTTTTTTGACAGCGGTTACGTTGACAATGACGAGGGTGCAGTACTCGAAAATACCGCTGCCGTAAGCCTGTTAAAGCACGTACAGTTTCTGCAGGATACAAGAGGTGAGGATATAGAACTGAATTACCTGCGGACAAAAGACGGCAAAGAAGCTGATTTCGCGGTTGTTAAAGACGGGCAGGTAAAGGAAATTATAGAAGTAAAACTGTCGGACGAAAAAGCCTCTGAAAACCTGTCATATTTTGCCGGCAGGTTCGAGGGGATCAGGGCAGTCCAGCTTGTCCATAACTTAAGGGTAGAGAAAAAAGAAGAGGGGATAGAAATACTGCGTGCAGGAGAGTGGCTGGCAAAACTCGAGGCGTGAAAGTACCGCGCTGTCCGTGAGGAAGCAGTGTTACTTAAATTTGCAACTGCTTGAATTATGTGCACTATATTAATTGTGTCTCTGATAAAATTTCAGGGATGATATTAAAAGTTAAAGGAGGAATTACGCATGCCTAAAGCCGAAGGACGCAGTTTTAAGTTTTTGTCTGAGAAAGAGATAGACACAAAGGCTCTGGAGACAATATCTTTTAAGGGTGCAAAACAGCTTATAGAATACTCTACCAATGAATTCTCCGCTGTCTGCCCTTTTTCCGGGCTGCCTGACATTGCCCGGGTTGTCATCCGCTATGTGCCTACGGGTAAGATTGCCGAGTTAAAGGCCCTGAAGTACTACTTTGTCAGTTTCAGGAACGTCGGGATTTATCAGGAAAAGGCTACTGACAGGATTTTTAAGGATCTTAAAAAAAGCCTCAAGCCGAAATATCTTTACGTGGAGACTGTTTACAACACACGGGGAGGGATTGACGCCAAGTGCATCATTGAAGAGGGCAAAAAATGAAGGTGCTTGCGGCGGCTCTTTGCTTCCTGCTTCTTGCTTCCTGCGGGGTAAAGGAGCCGCCTCTGTCAGAGAGGCTGAAGTCGCCTGAACTAAGTGTTAAAAGAGAGGCAGTGCACGACTGCCTGCGGTTTGCTGACAGTGCTGATTTGGCCGCGCTCGTGAATTTGTTTGAAGACAAAGACCTGCGCGGTGAGGCTGTGAAGGCCGCTTTTTACGCGGGTGCTGACGCTGTTGTGTTGAATAAAATGGGAAGTGCCGCTGATAAGGCGGCTTTTTTTTATTACTTTTTTCTTAGGGCTTCCGCAGGCTCTGTTTTACCTGATGCTGTAATACAGGCAGACGCAGGTTCTGCGATATTTTTTCATGAACTTGCGCTCGGCACGTCAGACGTGCAGAGGCTGAAAAACGCCTGCACGTTTTTTTTCGACTCTGACAAAACAGGGCTTGAAGAGTGCGAAAAAGAGTTGATACTGCACATAGGAAAAAACAGGATAAAGGAATGCACCGGATTTTTGAATAAAGTAAATGAGCAGAGCCCCGGGCTCGCGCCATTTGCAAAGTGGGCGCTTGAGAGAATCAAAACAGCAGGCTCTGTAGTAAAAACTGACGCAGACAGGGTTATTAAGAAAAACAGTTTTTTTACAAAAGACCTTAAAAACCCTGTAATACCCGTAATGCCCGGCACTTTTAAATCGTGGCACACAGCCAACCCTGACCTGCTTGAAATAGGCGACCTCATATTTTTCTTTTACCGCGGAGGGGACGGAACCGACAGGATAGCACTTTCCACGGTGCCTTACCCATACTTTGACGCCAAAACCTTCAGCGACGTAACCCATAACCCGATAGTATCAACAGGCAAGGACAGCTTTGACGATATGGCTGTGCTTGACCCTGCGGCAATAAGATTTCAGGGAAAGACCTTTCTCTATTACAGCGGCCTCGGGAAAGGGGATGATTCCGTGGGGCTTGCGGTATCCGAAGACAAGTACAACTTTGTGAAAGCAAAAAAGAACCCCGTGATAACAGGCAGGGCACCGGAAGTGGTACTCAAAGACGGGGTGATATATCTTTTTTATGTGCTGATGAATCAGCGCGGAGGGTATTCGGTTTTTCTCGCTACTTCAAGGGACGGTTATAATTTTGAAAAATTTTCTTCAAAACCGGTGTTTGAGCCTGCGGCTGGCAAAGAGGCGTGGGACGGAAAAACAGTTACAACCCCCAGAATAATAGAAAAAGGGGGAGTATATTACATGCTCTACTGCGGTGACAACAAATATATTGATTACCCGCCTCATTTTGGAATAGCTTTTTCCCATGATTTAATTACATGGCACCGCTCAACCAAAAACCCTGTATTCTCCAGAGGTGAAAAAGGAGAGTGGGACGAAGGCGCGATATGGTACGGCCAGTTATATGAATACAAAAACAAATGGTATTTGTGGTACGAAGGCTGGGGCGGAGCAGCGTCAGCGGAGAGGGAATACGCACCGGGCGGCAGGTCGCAGATTGGGTTGGCCACCGGAGAATTTGACATCACCGATCTCTTGTAATGCCGCGCCCCGCTGTTCGCGGGATAAGGGCACGTAATATTTTGACTGCGCCCTGAGGGCTTGTCAAAATAAACGTGCCCTAATACGCACCCGGAGGCAGGTCGCAGATTGGCCTTGCCACCGGAGAATTTGACATCACCGATCTCTTGTAATGCCGCGCCCCGCTGTTCG
>CAYGHG010000013.1:0-3211 GCA_964349515.1 uncultured Spirochaetia bacterium | reverse complement strand
CACGTAATATTTTGACTGCGCCCTGAGGGCTTGTCAAAATAAACGTGCCCTAATATGCACCCGGAGGCAGGTCGCAGATTGGCCTTGCCACAGGGGAATTTGACATCACCGATTTGTTATAGGTTGTTGTATATTTCGTAGAGACACACCTCCGCGTGTGTCTCGTATTTGTTTTGTTGTTAACAACGCAAAAAAACGATTTTCTTTATGGAATGTAATTATTTGTAGAGGCGGGTTTCAAACCCGCCTCGTATTTGATGCGGTTAAAAACGAGGAGGGTCACAGACCCTCCTCTACGTATACAGGAAATCATTTTTTTGAAAACCTTTTGAAAACAAACTACTAACGGCAAATCCCCCCTGCCCCCCCTTTGGAAAAGGGGGTTAAATTACCAGCCTAAGATTTTCCGCTCTTTATAAAAACCGCCTGACTGGACTTCTTCTTTTTCCGCTGTGGCGAGCCATACCGGGGTGTCTATACCTTCCGGGATTTCGAGCATGGCGTTCGGGCCTCCCATGTCTGTTTTTACCCAGCCCGGGTCAACGGAGAATATTTTAATGTTGGTGTCTTTGAATTCGTCGGCCAGATACCAGGTCACCTGGTTTACAGCTGTTTTGGATACCGAGTATGACAGGAATTTTCCCATTCTTGGAACAGAGAGCTGGCCCAAACCTGATGAGAAGTTGATTACCCTCGCGTCCGGGGATTTTTTCAGCAGAGGCGTTAAAACCTTTATCATCCAGATTGTGCCGGTGACGTTTACGGACATTGTTTTGTCATGAAGTTTATAGTCCATCTCCTCAATTTTCATTTCATAAGGTTCTATGCTTATTCCAGCGTTATTAATGAGGACGTCTATGACCGGGTGTTTTGCGGCGATTTCTTTTCCGGCCGCCTCTATCTGTGCCACGTCGCCTACGTCAACAACGCAAAGTTCTGCGTCTATGTTCTTTGCCTTCAGGGCTTCAACCGCTTTTTCGCCTGATGCCTTTTGCCTGCACGCCATTATTATCTTCATCCCCATTGACCCCAGTTTTTCCGCCATTGCAAAACCAAGCCCTCTGTTTGCGCCTGTTATGAGTGCTGTTCTTCCTTTGTTTTCCATTGTTTGCTCCTTATTGTTTTTCAGCATTGTAATACGGAAGACCTTCAAAATCAACGTGTTTTAACGTAGAAATAAGTGTATTCATATCCTTGACATTTGAGGCGCTTTACTGTATATTATCACCAAGAGAGTGATATTCAATAAAAGGAGGGATTTTTTATGGCCGATATAAAGGTGGACGTGAAAGGTGAGAACTGCCCGGTGCCTTTGGTTGAAACGCGTAAAGCTGTAAGAAAAGCCGCCGCAGGTGATGTAATAGAAGTGACAGGCACACACCCTGCGTCGAAAGCGGAGATTCCTATGGCTGCTGAGGCGCTCGGGCTTAAAATTGTTGAGATAAAGGAGGCTGAAGGCATATGGACAATAAAAATTCAAAAGTAGAAAAGGCCACCATAATACTGCACAGCGGCGACATGGACAAGGTTTACAGCGCGCTTATAATTGCCAACGGCTCGCTTTCCATGGGTATGGAAGCCACGGTATTCTTTACTTTCTGGGGATTGCAAAGGCTGATAAAAGGCGGGCTTGAAAAAGGCGCGCTTTCAAAGATGAACATGCTTGGCGCCGGCAAGGCTATGATTAACTATAAAATGAAAAAGCAGAATGTCGCCAAACTGACGCGGATGCTAAAAGATTTTAAAGAGTTAGGCGGCAAAGTGCTTGCCTGCGAAATGACAATGGGTATAATGGGCATAACAAAAGAACAGCTGATGTCAGAGTACATAGACGGTTATGTGGGAGTCGGCGCTTATGTCGTAGAGGCAAGGGAATCAAAGATAAACCTGTTCATATAAGCAAAAGTTCCAAAGCTCATTGATACAGGGGAAGGGAGACGAAAGATGGAACGCAAAAACGTATATTTTGACAACTCGGCCGCGACGCGGCTTGACGAAGCGGTACTTGAAGCGATGAAGCCCTGCTATTTTGACACATACGCGGTGGCGACTTCGGAATTTGCATATTCGGCCGGGATAGACGCGAGGGAGGCGCTTGATGCCGCGCGTGAAAATATCGCGAAACACCTGGGTGCTGCTGCTGAAGAAATAATTTTCACATCAGGATCCACAGAATCTTCTAACATAGCCGTTAAGGGTGTAATCAAGGCTCTTGCAGGCAAAAAGGGAAAACACATCATAGTTTCAAAGATTGAGGATTTCCCGGTATTAAACAGCGCAAAGGCCCTGGAACGGGAAGGCTATATAGTCACATACCTGCCGGTTGACGCAGAGGGTTTTATAAATATTGAAGAACTGAAAAATGCCGTTACACCTGAAACGGTGCTTGTTTCCATACAGCATGCAAACCAGGAAATAGGCACGGTGCAGGACATAGAGGCCATAGCGGCTGTTGTAAAGGAAAAAGGTTCACTGTTTCACACCGATGCCACCCACACTTTTAAAAGACTGCCGCTTGACCTTTCGAAAATCAAAGCAGACCTCGTAACAGTTTCAGGCCACACCATCCACGGCCCGAAAGGGAGCGGAGCGCTTTTCATAAGAAAAGGCACACCCATAAAAAAGATTCTGGACGGCGGGTTTCAGGAGAGGGACTTGCGGCCGGGCGTGGAAGACATAGCGTCGGCGGTGGGTTTCAGCGCGGCTGTGTCTTTGGTTACCGACGAAGAGATATTAAAACTGAAAAGCCTGCGCGACAGGATAATAGAAAAAGCATTTGCCGTGATTCCGGATCTTACACTAAACGGCCATAGGGATAAACGCCTTCCCCAGAACGCCAATATCACATATCACTATGTGGAGGGGGAGGCGGTAACACTTCATCTTGACATGCACGGCATAGCGGTTAACACAGGCTCTGCCTGTTTTTCAAAATCTCTCGAAGGAAGCCACGTAATAATGGGCATAGGCGGAGACCACGAACGCGCGCACGGCTCTATAAGGATGACGGTAAGCAAGTACAATACGGAAGAAGAAATAGATTATGTAATACCGGTTTTGAAGAAAGTGGTAGAGCAGTTGAGGCGCTTGAGCCCGATTGCAAAAAAGTAGCGGACGGAGTGGACTCAACGGACTCAATGGACTCAGTGGACTCAGTGGACTCAGCGGACTCAGCGGACTCAGCGGACTCAGCGGACTCAGCGGACTCAGC
>CAYGHG010000012.1:0-36141 GCA_964349515.1 uncultured Spirochaetia bacterium | reverse complement strand
GTGCTATAATTTTGTATCTAAACAAATGGAGGTTTTAAAATGTTAAAAAACATACTTATTGTGCTTATTGCGTTCTTGTTTATGGCTTCTGTGACAGGCTGTGCCAGCACACAAAAACAGCAGGACAAGCCTGCAGATGCGGCTTCATCGCAGCAGGATGACGGTTATCAGGAAGAAGACGAAGAGGAAGTATATGACAATGCGCCTACCGCCGCGACAAAAAGCCCTGCGGCAAAAGCAGTGAAAAAGGCTGCAGCTGCAGTAAAAACCGCAGGTGAAGAATTAGAAACTGCGGCAGATTCAATTAAAGCAGAGTCTGACTCCGTAGAAGCCGGGAAAGCAAAAAAGGGCACGCAGGACAAAAAGGGCGGGTCACCCATAGGGATAATACTCGCAATTCTCGGTGTTATAGCGGCCCTCCTCGTAATATGGTTTATAATAAAAAAGAAAAAGAAAGATGATAACGTGCCGCCTCAGGGGACGATAAGAGGCTAAACATATATTAAGGAGTGCGGTTAATAAAGCGCGCCTCAAATGAATAAACCTGTTGAAAAAGGGTTTAAACCTTTTCAGATTCTTACATTTGGATATATAGGAATTACTCTTTTGACAGCCCTGTTGTTGATGCTGCCTTTTGCGGTAAAAGACCCGGGCGCTGAAAGTTTATTTGATATTTTCTTCGCCGCTTTTGCGGCGGTATCCACGTCCGGGCTTACCCCGTATGACACTGCCACTCACTACACTCTGTTCGGGCAGGTTGTAATACTATGTGTAATACAGCTGTGCGGTATCGGTTATATGTTTTTCATATCGCTTGCGCTGCTTGGCGCTTTTGGCAAGGTCAGCCTTGAGTCAAAGATGATACTCAAGGAAACAATGAATACTTCTTCTCTCTCTGATACGACGCGGCTTTTGCGTGCTGCGGTAATATTCACGATGGTTTTTGAGGCAGCAGGTGCTGTTGTGTTGTTCTTTGCCTGGGTAGGTGAATACGGGCCGGCAGAGGCTGCCTATCATGCGGTTTATCACTCGGTTTCTGCTTTTGCTACAGCCGGATACTCCTCGTTTGAAGGGGGGATAGCGCGTTACTCCGGAAACCCGGTGGTAATCACCGTCATATCGGTGCTTTCAATAGCGGGCGGAATCGGCTTTGTCGTGCTTTATAACCTGAAACATTTTTTCCTGCCCAAGAGGGGCGAGAACAGTTTTCTTACAACACATACAAAGTACGTGCTCGCTATGACTGCGTTTATTATGGCAGTGGGCTTTGTTCTCTATTATTTGTCAGAAGCTAAAGTGGCAGGGTTTGGGATAAAAACCGCTTCTGAAGCATTTTTTCAGGTAATGGCAGCCTCTACAACGGTGGGGTTTTCTACAGTAGAGCTGTCAGGGCTGCGTGAGACCACCCTGTTTCTAATCGCAATGCTGATGTTTGTCGGAGCCTCGCCGGGCAGTACCGGCGGCGGTATAAAAACCACGACTTTCGGGATTGTCACAGCTTTTACATATTTTAACCTTAAGGAAAAAGCGGAGATTAACATAATGAAAAGGGAGATACGCTCGGAGACGGCAAAAAGGGCGGTTTCAATAATGGCAATATCAATGTTTATAGTTCTTTTATCGGCTTTCATACTCTCGTTTCTTGAAGACGCGGGCTTTTTTAAACTGCTTGTGGAATCTGTAGCGGCTTTCAGCGCCGGCGGCCTTTCCGCGGGCATAACTTCCTCCCTTACTCCGGGAGGAAAAGTGGTACTGATGGCGACTATGTTCGCCGGCAGGGTGGGGCCGATTACTTTCGGGCTGTTGATGGCGGGCGGAGGAAAAGAAAGTGCGATTAAATACCCCGATGCAGGTGTTATGGTCGGGTAATACAGGATATACAGGAGGAATAAATGAAACAGTTTGCGGTAATAGGCCTCGGAGATTTCGGCATGCAGGTTGCGGAGTCGCTTGCAAAATCCGGGCATCAGGTACTGGCGATTGATTTTAGCAAAAAGAAAGTTGAGGACATAAAAGACAAGGTGACATATTCCGCTATTGCGGATGTAAGGGATAAAAAAGTGATGGCAGACCTGATAAGCCCCGACCTTGACGGAGTTATAATTTCGCTGGGAAGGCTGGAGGAAAACGTGCTTGCCACACTTTATGTGAAAGAGTGCGGCGTTAAAAACATTTATGTAAAGCCGTTAAACGAGGACCACGGCGTGGCACTGAAAGCCATAGGCGCGACAGAACTGATATATCCTGACAAGGAAATGGCCGCCAACCTTGCGCTGAAACTGTCCAACCCAAATCTGATGGAACACCTGAATCTCGCCGAGGGCTACAGCGTACTGGAAGTCGCGGTGCCTGAAAAGTTTTACGGAAAGACTCTGGGAGAAATAAAAATCAGGGAACACTTTAATGTGCTGGTAATTGCGGTTAATGATGTATTAAAGAGCGAAATGTCCTTTATCCCGGGCGCTGATTTCAGGCTCGTCGCGGACTGTTCGGTGTTGGTTATCGGAAAGGACGATGATATACAGAAGTTCAGGTCGTTTCAGGGGTAAAATAACGACAGTGTAAAGTGTAAAGTTCAAAGTGTAAAGTTCAAAACTCAACGCTCAAGCTTAAAAAACTTCGGAGCACGGCATTCTGCAGATTAACCTTTACACTTGTCTTACTCAAAAGCATTGACATTTTTTTCTTTGTTGTTATAATCTTTTTCGTGCTGTGGACGGCTTAATACGCCTGTTTCACCGCTAAAACTAACCGAACCCTTTAGGAGGGCTCACTCACATGGCAGACGCAAAACCTTTTGTAAGCATTATCAGCCCGGTAAGAAACGCCGAAAGAACGATTGACACCACGATACAGTATCTCTTAAACGTGGATTATCCCCGTGAAAAAATGGAGATTGTATTTGCCGACGGAGGCTCCACTGACAAGACAAAGGAAATCATAAAAAAATGGCAGGACAAACACTCTTTCATACAGGTGGTTGACGTTCCTGATTCCAAATCCCCGGGACACGCGAGAAACGCCGCGCTTAAGGTGGTAAAAGGAGAGTATATACTCTTTACAGACGGAGACTGTGCCCCCCACAAAGACTGGATTGAAAAAATGATAGACCCGTTCCTCAAGGACCCGGAAGTGGGAATGGTAGGCGGAGAAATTTACACGCTGAGGACAGACGCCAACAACGACACGGAAGCGTACTGTGAGCAGGCGGGATTCCTGACCATAGGCGACAGGGTAAAGATGAAAAACGGCGGTTTTTATCCTAAAATAAAAAAAGACCTGCCCAGCGAAGTCAACGGTTCGCAGACCTGCCCGTTTTTTGCGACTGCAAACGCGGCAGTTTCCAAAAAGGCTGCGCTTGCGATAGGAAATGAGTTCTGGCACGAGCCTACAGGCGAAGACGTGGATTTCAACCTAAGGGTATTAAAGAAAGGTTTCAAGCTTTTCTTCCAGCCTACTGCGGTTGTGGACCACATGCACCGCGCGTCACCGCAGCAGTTTTTCAAACAGCTTTACGGATACGGCTATGGGCACCCGCTGCTTTTGAAAATGCACGCTAAGAACGTTCTGGAAATATATTTCAATTTCTTCGGGGGATTCAGTTTCTCGATACCCTGGTTCAAGCCGGGAATTATTTACATAGGCGATTTTATGCTCATGAATTTTGCGGCAATTGCGGCTGCGTTAACAATAATTGTCACTTTCATTATAATGGGGCTGACGGGAATAATCAAAATGATACTTCCTATAGGGATACTCCTCGGAATAACGGTGTTGTTTGGCGTACTATTTTTCAGGCCCGTGTTTAAGATGAAACCGGTTTCCAAACTGCTGAACTTTATGTGGATACACTATATGTCAAAATGGAACTTCATCAAGGGCGGCCTTGACGGAATGAAAAAATTCAGCATAATAAACATAGAAGGATAACAATAATGGCTAAAAAAGCCGCGCTCCCCTCGGGAAGCGCGGCTTTTTTCGTTTAACAACACAAACGGAGGAAATTTAAATGACGGAACAGGAAATACTGATTCAGTTGACGGAGCTTCAGAAGGCGGACACAGAGATACAGGAAACTGAAAAAACAAAGGACGAATTTAAGGCGCAGATTGAGATCCTGAAAAACCGCATAAAACTGGGGCAGGATGATTTCGCCGCAAAAAAAACACGCGGCGACGAACTCAAGAAGAGAAAGGCCGGAATAGATCTTGAAATTAAGGCAAAAGAGGCGGATATAAAAAAGAAACAGGATCAGACCTCGATGGTAAAGTCCAATGATGCTTACAAAGCCCTGCAGAATGAAATTGATTCCATGCAGGCTGCCATAAGTTCTTTTGAGGACAGCCAGCTGGAAATAATGTCCGCGGAAGAAATGCTTGTCAAGGAGCTAAAAGATGCGGAAAAAGCGCTTAAAGCGGACGAGGTTTCTATAAATGAAGAGATAAAAAAAGCCGTAGCGGGCATAGCACAGATTGATTCGGTGATAGGCGGCATGTCTGTAAAAAGGGAGGCGCTGGCCTCTGCGGTAAATAAGAACTGGTATGATAAATATGAACGGATAAGAAAAAATAAAGGAGGCCTTGCCATCGCAGAACTCAAGGTGGACGCGCAGGGCAACGGGCAGTGCGGCGGCTGCAGGATGTCAATCAGGCCGCAGGCTGTAATTGAAGTCATGAAAAAGAATCACATACATACCTGTGAGAACTGCGCCAGGCTGTGGTATGTTGCGGATAAAAAAGGGGAGTAAGAATGCAGATAGAAAATGAGATAATCAGGGTTCTTGAAACAGAAGCGGCGGCCATAACCGGCGCGATAAGCAGGGTGGGGGCTGATTTTGTAAAGGCCGTTAAACTGCTCAAAGCCATAAAGGGTAAAGTGGTTATCACCGGTGTAGGCAAATCAGGGCTCATAGGCCAGAAAATAGCCGCGACATTGTCGTCGACAGGAACGGCATCCGTGTACCTGCACTCTACAGAGGCCGCCCATGGGGACCTCGGAATCATAACTTCAAAAGACGCCGTCATAATTATATCCCAAAGCGGCGAGACGGATGAAGTGTTGGGAATTCTGACGCCGCTTGAAAGGCTGAAAGTGCCGCTTATATCAATAACAGGCAGGAAAGACTCCACGCTCGCAAAGAAAAGCTGGTGCGTTCTTGATTCTTATGTAAAGGAAGAGGCGTGCCCGCTCGGGCTCGCGCCCACCGCTTCCACGACGGTTCAGCTTGCAATAGGGGATGCGGTTGCCGTGGCGTTGTTAAAACTCAGGGGATTTAAAAAAGAGGATTTTGCCCAGTTTCACCCGGCCGGGGCACTGGGTAAAAAACTGTTGCTAAAAGTCAGGGATCTGATGCATACAGGCGGTGAGATCCCGGCGGTTCCTCCTACCGTGACAGTCAAAGAAGCGTTGTTTGAAATGACAAAAAAGCGTTTCGGCTGTACGGCTGTCATTTCCAAGTCGGGAAAACTGGAAGGCGTATTTACCGACGGAGATTTAAGGCGCCTTGTTGAGAAGCATGAGAATCCCTACGGCATGAAGATAAAGGCAGTAATGACATTGAAACCGGCCTCGGCCTCTGCAGGAGAGCCGGTCATACAGGCACTTGCAAAGATGGAAGAAAAGAAAATAACAGTACTGTTAGTTACCGGTAAAAACGGCAGGATAGAAGGAATTTTGCACCTGCACGACGTGCTGAAAAGCGGAGTGGTTTAAAGGCGGAGGGTTGGAGGGTTTGTACTACGGCAGCATCGCAGCATCGCAGCTTGGTACTACGGCAGCATCGCAGGTACGGTTGTTTTTACACGGGATTTGAGACCCGGAATGTTTGGACGGTTGGATGATTAAAGAAGTAGGAAGCTGCGCTGAGGACGGCGGTTTTGCCGGGAATGAAACTGTAAACCTGAAAGGAAACGGGATGAACAAACGGACTAAAAACAGGCTGAAAAAAATACAGGCTGTTGTTTTTGATGTGGACGGCGTGCTGACGGACGGCGGGATTATTATCGGCAGTGACGGGACTGAATACAAAAAATTTAATGTCAAAGACGGCAGCGGAATATCAATGCTGCGTCATTCGGGCATAAAAACAGGCATAATAAGCGGCAGATATTCAAAAACAATAGAAATACGCGCCAAAGAACTGAAAATTGACGCGGTTTATCAGGATGTTATTTTGAAAGCCGGCGCGTACCAGAAACTTAAAAAACGGTTCGGTTTAAATGACGAAGAAATATGTTTTATGGGTGATGACGTTATAGATCTTCAGGTATTCGGTCTTTGTGGATTTTCTTTCGCTCCTTCTGATGCCGTAAGTGCCGTTAAAAAAAGAGCTGATTATGTGTGCGCTATGCCGGGCGGCTGCGGCTGTGTCCGGGAGGCCTGCGAGATGGTGCTTGAAGCAAAGGGGATATTAAAAGAAGCTTCCGAGAGGTATTTAAAGCATGAAAAAGGGATTAAAAAAGTTTAGAAACAGCCTTGCCGCGGCGGCTGTCGCCTGTGTCAGGGCTTTTTTAGTTTTAGTGCCGGTCAAAATTGCTTCGGCAGCAGGCAGAACCATAGGTACATTTACCTGCAGGTTTCTTGAAAAGGAGCGGGGAATAATAAGAAAAAACCTGGATTTGGTATGGCCGGGTAAATTCACGCAAAGGCGCAGTGAAGAGTTTGCACTTGCAAACTTCAGAAATTACGGGACTATGCTTCTTGAGTTTTTAAAAATAAGTTCTTCAGGCCCCTCCGCCGTTAGCTCGCTGGTCAAGTCTGTTTCTGGCCTGGAGTATTTTGAAAAATCGCGCAGAGAAGGAAAGGGCCTGATCGCGGTGACAGCTCATTTCGGCAACTGGGAACTCATGCCTTTGTATCTGAAAATGAAGGGTTTTGATATCGGGGTAATTGGGAAGAAGATGTTTGATGACAGCCTGGACAGACAGCTCTCTTCGGCGCGCACAAAAACAGGGGTCAAGCTTTTTGAGAGGGATTCAATCGGCAAAGACATGCTTAAAGAACTGAAAAAAGGAATGATACTCGGAATACTTGCCGACCACGACACCAGAGGGGAAAATGTCGTTGTGCCTTTTCTCGGGGTGCCTGCCAAAACGCCCGTAATGCCCGCCAGACTGGCTAAAAAGTACGGGCTCTACATGTGCACCGCTTTCATAACGAGAGATACGGACGGCCTTTATAATATTACCGTCAACCCCTTTATAAAAAACTTGGAAACCCGTTCCGAAGAGGATATAATGACTGAATGCGCCGCTGAAATATCAAAGGCGGTAAAGGCCGCTCCCGAACAGTGGACGTGGGTGCATGACAGGTATAAATCTGTGCGGAAAGCCGGCGCTTAACGGCGATAATTTGGAAACCTCAGATTGAAAAGAAAACGGAGAAAAATGAAAAAATTTATTATGGCTGCGGCTGTGACAGCGCTTTTGTGTTCCTGCGGTGAAGGGCCGAAGTTCAGGCCCAATCTGCCCTTGGGCGATAACGCCGCTGACGTGCCGAATTATGTAATTGAAAACTTCAGCCTTGCTTCCTCTGACAGCGGAAATATGAGGTGGAAGCTTAGGGCAAAGGCGGCGCAGGTTTTTGAACTTAAGAAAAAAGCGCATGCGCAGGATGTCTATCTGGAGAGCTATGATTCCGAGGGAAAAAAGACAATACTTACCTGCAGGCGTGCGGTTATAAATACTGACAATTATTTTATGGAAGCGGAAGGAAATGTCAAAGTGCGCTCGCACAACAAGGTTGAAGTGCATACGGAGAAACTTTTCTGGGACGAGAAAAAACAGGTTTTTTATACCGACGCCCCTGTCGCGGTTTATAAGGAAAATTCGGTTCTGCGGGGAGTGGGCCTGGAGTCAGACAGGGAAATGACAAACTTACGCATACTCAGCTCTGTGAGGCTCAAGGCGGAGGTGCAAGGCGATGAAGACAAGGAGTAAGGCTGCCTGCGCGGCAATGGCCCTTACCGCGGTTTTTCTGCTCGGCGCGGTGAAACCGAACGAACTTCTGATAGAATCCGACACAATGACTTACAATAAAAACTCTTCCCAGGCAATTTTTACAGGAAATGTAAGGGTGTTCAGCCGCGATGTGGAGGTGAAGTGTGAAAAACTGGTCAGCTTAAATTATCAGGATGCCGCTGTCGCGACCGGAAAGGTACGGGCCTATTACAGGGAAAGCGGAATAAGGATGACCTGCAGGAGGCTGGAGTACACAAAAGGAATGAGCCTAATAAAAGGAGAGGGAAGGGTTACTGCAATAAAGGAAATGGAAGACGGAAAGAAGATGATTATGAAGTCGGATTTGCTTGAATTTAACTCAAAAGAGGATACAATAACAGCATCTGGAGTGAACAGAAAGATGCGCGTGGAGTTTGACGATGTAATTGCTTTCGCGGACAGGGCTTTTTATGACCAGAAAACAAAAGACCTTGACCTGGAGGGCAGGCCTGTGGCGGTCAGAAATAAATCGGTTTTTTCTTCGGAGAACATCAGGCTCAATACCGAAACAAAGGCAATGACGCTGAATAAAGGAAACTGGGCGAAAGTTTTTTATGAGGATATTAATGCCAAAGACTGAAGCCCGGCAGAATCAAGGCCCGGTAGAATAACGAAACGGATAAAACTGTCATATGAAGGAGAAGGGACTTGAAGAAACTTAAAACAGAGCATCTGGTAAAAAGTTACAACAAGAAGAGGGTCGTAAATGACGTCAGCGTGACAGTTGACCAAGGAGAGATAGTGGGGCTGCTCGGGCCTAACGGCGCCGGAAAGACCACCACTTTTTATATGATACTCGGCGTTGTTCAGCCTGACGCCGGCGGTATCTTTCTTGAAAACTCCAAGGACGATAAGATCAATATAACACTGCTGCCTATGTACCGCAGGGCGCTCATGGGCATCAGCTATCTGTCGCAGGAGCCTTCCATATTCAGGCGCATGACTGTGAGGGAAAACATACGGTCAGTGCTTGAGTACACCAAACTGAACCCAAAAGAGAAGAACCATAAGGAAGAAAAACTGCTGGAAGAATTCAAAATAGCGCATCTCGCGGGCCAAAAAGCTTTTACCCTGAGCGGAGGTGAGCGCAGGCGCGTGGAAATTGCCCGCTCGCTTGTGCTGGACCCTTCGTTCATACTGCTTGACGAGCCTTTCGTGGGAATCGACCCTATTGCGGTTTTTGACATACAGAATATTATACGCGAACTCAAAAGCAGAAAGATAGGCGTGCTGATAACCGACCACAATGTCAGGGAGACGCTTTCAATCACAGACAGGGCATACATATTATATGAGGGAAAAATTCTGCTTCAGGGCCCGGCAAAAGAGCTTGCAAAAGACAAAAAGGCAAAAGAGATTTACCTGGGGGAAAAATTTTCGTTATGAGGCCTATTTTTACCGCGGTATTAATGTTTTTCTGCGCGGCCTCTTTTGCCTTGTCAAACGAGGAATTTGCCAAATACTACAATGCAAACCCCTCCAAAGCCGCAAAACGCTATGAATCAGCCCTTAAGGCCGCGCCTTACGATAAGATGCTTCTTTATAACGCCGCTTCCGCCTGCAAGGAAACCGGAGACAATGAAAAAGCCGCTGCATATTACCGGAGGATTACCGAAGCCCATCCGTCTGAAACAAGAGCGGTATTTGAACTCGGAAAGGCATATTATTTTATAGGGGCGTATGATTATTCATACATGGAATTCGTAAAACTCATGCGGTCAGGCAAGGTTAACTGGGAGGTCTATTACTGGGCAGGCTGCTGCGCCCTGGAACTTAACAAGTACAGTGAAGCTCTTTCATATCTTGAGAAGGCCGAGTCGCTTGACACAAGAAAAGCAATCATACACATAAAGAAGGCCGTTGTTTTTGAAAAACAGGGTGAATATCTAAAAGCTGTTGACTCGCTGAAAACTGCACTGGAAAAGGACAGGACGTTTTCCGAACTTAATATAAACATAGCGCTGTTATATGAAAAGGCTGATATGCTTTCCGAAGCTTACGCTTATTACAGGCGGGCGGGCGACATAGACACTTCAAACGGCGAGGTAATGCGGAAGCTGTTGAAATACATGGAGCTTCTTCCGGCGGTCAAGAAAAAGATTGAAGAAGGCAAAGAACAGCAGGAACGCAGAAGAAAGGCCTATATACCGGCTGATAAAAAACCGGTTACAGGAACAGACATACCGGTGATCAGGGTGGGCATAATAGAAAAGGCAAACGAGGTATATTTTAAGTGCGGTTCTGATTTTGCGCTCAAAGATGAGGGTGAAGAGGAACTTTTGCGCGGGGAGCGCCTCAAAGAGTACATTCTTACGGCTCGAGACGGGAAAATTCAGATAACGGACGGGGAGGGCAATACCGGCCTCTCAAAAAAAGTTTATATTATACAAGACAGGGTGGAGGCCACCACCAGCATCTACAACGTGAAATTTGGCGAGGGGTTCTTTTGGGCCGAGAGCGGTGATTTGTCTTTCCGGGGGGATTTTCTGGCTGTTGCCGACGGCTCCAGAATTAACTTCATAAACCTTGTAAATATTGAGGAATACCTTTACGGCGTGATACCGTCCGAAATGCCCGCAAACTGGGACAAAGAGGCGCTGAAAGCTCAGGCTGTATGTGCGAGAACTTATACCATGAGGCAGTTGAACAGGCATAAGAGCGCGGGGTTTGACCTGTGCGCCACCCAGCACTGCGCCGTTTACCGGGGAATACGCAACGAAGCGCGCGTGACAAACGAGGCTGTTGACGAGACGAGCGGGGAACTTCTGTACGGCGCGGATTACAAGATGCTCAATACTTTTTACTCACATTGCTGCGGCGGACACACTATGGACGTGGCGGAGATATGGGGGATGAGAAAAAACTTAAGCCTGCGCGGCGTATATGACGGCCGTGACAGGGAATACTACATTCCCATGGAGCCCTTTTATCTGGAGGAGTGGGTCAGGACTCTTCCCGATGTTTACTGCAGGGCGACCGGGAACAATGAAGTCTCGTTCAGATGGATAAGGTATCTGAATGCCGAGGCGCTGAACTATTATGTCAACCGCCGGTATAAGCTGGGAAACATAAAAAGGCTTGAGCCTGTTAAGCGTGCGGAAGGCGGCGCAATGACGAGGATTTATGTAGAAGGCGACAGGGACGGGCGCGAAGTAGGATTTGACGCGATGAGAAATATCCTCGGTAAAATCAGGGGTAATGTGATAAAATGGGAATACAGACGTGACGCGGCCGGCTACATACGCGATATATACATTTACGGCGCGGGCTGGGGGCATCACGTGGGAATGTGCCAAAGGGGTGCCCGGGGAATGGCAGAAAAAGGCAGGAGCTATACGGAGATACTTTATCACTATTATCCGGGGAGCTATATAAAGAAGAAATACTGATTAAGAAAAACAGGGCAGGATGAAGGAAGATAAAAGCCGGCAAAACGGACAGCGGCAGAAACAGGCTTGTTTAAATAATTATTATTGACGGCGCAGGGGTGATGATGCGATTTTTTGCTTATCCTTTACAGGTTAAGCCTTTATTTAGAGAGATGGTGTGGGGCGGCAGAAATATCTCCGGTTATATGCCCATACCTGCCGGAAAAAAAATCGGCGAAGCTGCGTTTTTTTGCGATAATCCTTCCTGTTCTTCCGTAATAGTAAACGGCCAATACAAAGGAATGAAACTGTCAAAATATATGGAGAAATTCGGAATGCAGGCCGTAGGTATTGAGGCGGTGGCGCGCAGCGGCCGGAAATTCCCTCTGCTTGTCAAATTTCTTGACGCAAAAGAAAATCTTTCCGTGCAGGTGCACCCCGACGAAAAGGCCGCGGCAAAACTTCCCGGGGCCCATCCTAAATCTGAGATGTGGTATGTTCTCGGCGGCGGAAAAAAAACATGCCTTTATATGGGGCTGAAAAAAAAGATTTCCACGGCAGGGCTGATAAATGCAGCTGAGAGCGGCGCTGTTAAGGATATGCTGGTTAAGAAAATGATTAAGAAGGGCGATGCTTACTTTTTAAAAGCCGGGCTTGTACACGCCGTAGGCGAGGGCAGCCTCCTGCTTGAGATACAGCAGAATTCAGACACGACTTACAGGCTATATGACTGGGGCAGAAAAAGTAAAAGCGGAAAGCCCCGGCCGCTTCACCTTAAAGAAGCCGCTGTTTGCGCTGCGGCGGGGTTCAAACCGGCAGCAGCAGGATGCGCTAAAAAGACAAAAGCCGGAGTTACAGTCAGGCCGCTTTTTAAGGAAGATTTTTTCGCAGCCTCGGAAATATCCTGGAAGAGCGGGGTTACTTATATGGCGTCGGGCAGTCACGCGTTTATCCTCGCGGTACTGAAAGGCAAAGCTGAAATAAAATGCAAAAACGCGCCTTTTAAGGCGCAGGCCGGTTCTGTGGTGTTTTTGCCGAAAAACAGCGCGGGCTGGGCGATTAATTTCGGCCGGGCAGGGACAGCTATTGCGGCGGAAATAAGGTGAATATGAAAAGAACAATTAAGACAAGGGCGCTCTTTGCAGCGCTTTTGATATTGACAACTACAGGGGCGGGTGCGATGACTGCGATTAATTCCGGAATATACAGCGAAAAACTTGAAAACGGAGTGACAGTGATTATAAGCGAAACAAAGGGCTCGCCGGTTGCGGCCTGTAATTTCTGGATCAGGGCCGGCGCCGCCACCGAAGGGGCTGATGAAAAAGGGCTCTCTCATTTTCTGGAGCATATGATGTTTAAAGGCACTCCGACAAGGCCTGTGGGGGCAATCGACAGGGAGATAAAGGAGCTGGGAGGCTACAACAATGCTTTTACCTCGTACGACGCCACCAATTACGTGATAGTGCTCCCGAAAGAAAAGGTAAAAAAAGCGATAGAAATTCAGTTTGATGCGCTTGCGAATTCTTCTTTCGACGCCGGAGAAACCGCGAAAGAACTTGAGGTGGTGATAACAGAACTGTACCGCGGGCTTGACAATCCAAATGTATTCCTGTGGCAGAAACTCATGAACCTTGCGTTCGAGAATTACTACAAAGACCCTATAATCGGTTTTATTGAAAATCTGAAGGGGTACAACAGAAAAAGCGTTGCTGATTATCACGCTAAATACTACATACCCTCTAATATTACAGTGGTTATAACAGGCGGGGTAAACAAAGACGAACTGATGCCTTATATCAGGGAAACCTTCGGCTCTCTTAAAAACGAGACTACCGGAAAGTTTGACGCTTCTCTTCCGCCTTGGGGGGAAAAACAGCTTAAATTCGCGGCGTTTAAGGGTACTGTTAATACAAGATATTTCGCTATGGCCTTTCCGATTCCGGACTCGCTCTCTCCCGCGACGCCTTCCATAGAAATATTAGGCAGGGTTTTGAGCGGGACAGACAGCTCGCCGCTTTACCGCAAACTCAAAGAAGAACTTGAACTGGTGGACGATATTGATTCGGATATTTTCAGCGGCAGGCACGGCGGAGTCTTTGTAATATCCGCACAGATAAGGGAAGGAAAATTTGAGGAAACTGTCAGGGTAATTACGGAAGAGATAAACAGGATAAAGGCTGCGGGCGTGCGCCAGCCTGAAGTTGACAGGATAAAAGCGGACATAATAAGGGAGCAGGAAAAGGAAAAGATGAAGGCTGAAAACGAGGCTTTGAGCCTCGGGTATTACGGGTCTATGGGTTCATGGGAGGACTACTTCAAATACATTGACCGTTTAAAACGGGTGCTTGCTTCAGACGTGAACGAGTCTCTGGAAAAGTACATTGACTTTGACTCCGCGAGCGCGGTTATATATTATCCGGAAAAGGAAGAAAAAAAGTTCTCACGTTTCAAAACTGCCGCTGATTTTGCGAAGCTGATTGCAAAGACAAAATCCGCGCCTCCTGCAGAAGAGGGTGTGACGAAATATGAGGTCTTAAAGAACGGAATAACCCTCATACACAGGAGGCTTACAAATACCTCGCTTGTAGCCGTGAGGACGGCCTTTCGCGGCGGGCTGATGTACGAAGGCAGCACGTACGGCGGCACCCACAGGGGTATTACAAACCTGATGGCTGATGTGATGGAAAAGGGGACGCGCAAAAGAAATGCGGAAGAGATCGCGCGTGAGTTTGATTCAATAGGGGCGGCATTTGGCAAGGATGTTTCAAAGGACAGTTTCGGATGGTCGGCTGAGGTTGTAGATAATGTTTTTGAGCGTTTTATGGAGCTCGCGTCAGACATAATAATCAACCCGGCTTTTGAACTTTCTGAAATTATGAAAGAGAAAAAACTTATAACTAATTCGTTAAAAAGGTTTAAGGACAGCCCTGCGGCATATACCTTTAAAATTTTTGATGAGGAATTTTTTGAGTGGCACCCCTACGGCTACTTTGCGGCAGGCACGGAGGAAAGCGTAAACAGCATACCCTCCCGCAGGCTTAAGGAATGGCATGACAGAAACGTAATAGCGGAAAACATGATTTTTTCCGTAACCGGCAACATTACTTTTGAAGAAACCAAAGCCCTTGTTGAGAAGTACTTCGGCGAAATGAAGCGCGGCAGGGCGGCCAATATCAACCTGCCGGTGAAAATCACACATACGAAAAAAGAGAGGCGCGAGGTAATAGACAAAAACCAGTCCCACACTATAATAGGTTTTCTCGGGCCCAAGACATCGTCGGGCGATTATTTTGCTTTCAGGGTGCTTGACACAATACTGAGCGGCGGAATGGATTCAAGGCTTTTTAAGGAGTTGAGGGAAAAGAGAAACCTGTGTTATTCGGTTTATTCCTCCTTTGACAGGCTGGCTGAGAGCGGCGCTTTCAAAATTTATACCGCCACTTCGCCGGAGAACGAAGAAAAAGCGGCTGAAGTAATATTTGAGCTTTTGGGGGAACTGCTGAAAAATGGCGTGACTGAAGAAGAGGTTAAATCAGCAAAGGCATATATTAACGGCATGTACACCATAGGCAGGCAGGATTACTCGGCTCAGGCGTCATCCTATGTGACCTATGAACTGACGGGCCTCGGGTGGAAAGAGGTTGATAATTTCACAAAGAATATCAATGCTGTTACAAGGGAAGAAGTAATGGCGGCGGCTGAAAAATATATAAAACCCGGCAGGCACACAATGGTGGTCGCCGGCCCTAAAAAAAAGGAGAAGAAATGATACCCGTAAAAGCGCTGAGCGCGGAAGCTTTTAAGCAGTATGGTTACATAATAGAGCAGAAAGACGCCTCAAAAGTCTTTGAGGTGCTGTTCGGGGACAAGGACGCCAAAGGCTGGCGCATCGGCTATCTGGCTATGGGGCCGTCGCCTGTTGAAAGCCTGGAATACCACCCTGAATCGCTTGAAACTTTTGAGCCCGTGTCGGGCACCTCTGTTATTATTGTAGCGCCGTTTGACAGGCCTGACATGATGGAGGCGTTCCTGCTTGACAAGCCGGTATGCGTAGGAAAAAAAATATGGCACGGCGTATCGGTATTATCGGCAAGAGCCGAGATAAAGATAACGGAAAACTATGAAGTTGAGTCTGTGCATCACAAACTGAATAAACCCATAGATATTGCATTTGTCTGACGCATGAAAACGCATACGAGGCTTTTATTAATAGCCGCCGGCTTTTGTCTCGCGACAGTCCCGTTCTATATTTTCAATATTGACATCAGGGTACAGTCCCTGTTCTTTGACGCTGCGCAGGGATGGAAATACGGGGCTTCTTCACCTGTTATGTTTTTCTACAAATACGGCACCCTGCCCGGCCTTATTGCCGCTATTACGGCTTCCGTGATTTTTGCCCTGGGTTTTGCTTATTCATCAATGCTTAAATACCGTAAGGTTTCGGTAATTGTCCTGCTTACCATCGTACTCGGGCCGGGGCTTTTAGTTAATGTTTTGTTTAAAAGTTATTTTGGCAGGCCGAGGCCCAGAGACGTTTCGGAATTCGCAGGGAAATGGCAGCACAAGCCGCCTCTTGTACCGGGAAAACCGGGGCAGGGGCATTCTTTTCCGAGCGGACACGCTTCCATGGGTTTTGTGTTTCTCGCGCTGTATGTTTATTACAGGGATAAAAATAAAATAGCCGCGTATTCGTGGCTGGGGGGCTCGGCGGTGTTTGGCGCGGCGATAGGCGCGGCAAGAATGGCTCAGGGAGGGCATTATCTTTCAGACGTGATGTGGGCGGCGGGTTTTGTTCTTATTGCCGCCGAAACCGTAAAAGGATATGTCATTCCGCGTATAGGCGCTTCTCCGGGGCAGAAAATTTCAAAAGTAAAAGCCTATGCCGTGCTCGGCGGCCTTTGCGGCGCGGCGGCGCTTTTTTTCATGATGTCAACCCCTTATTATGAGGAGAAAACTTTCAGGGTAAAAGGCGCAGGTGAAAAACTCGGGTTTACGGCGGAAGCGGGGGATATAACTGTTTCAACAGGCGAAGTGTCAGAGACGGTCATCATATATAAGATTCACGGTTTTGGCATGCCCGGCAGTAAAATTCTGATTAAACCGGGTGAAGAGGGTTATGCGGCTGCCTCTACAAAAGGTTTTTTTACCGAAGTAAGGGCATTGTACACAGTGGTAATACCCCGTTCCAAAGGGCCTGTTTTCATTGATGTGGCGGCAGGCAAAGGGGATGTTTCCGTAAGCGCGCCGGATTATTTAGAAACGCTGAAAGTTTACAGCGCGTCCGGCGATATAGACGTTTATCTGGAGATGAAACAGGCTGCTGCGGTTTCGTTGTTATCAAAAAAGGCTGATGTTGTATTCAGGACAGGCAGTCGGTTTGGAATAAAAGAAAAAGCTGTTATTAATATTTTCGCGCCCGCAGGAAAAGTTGATTTTGAAGATAAAAGCGGGGTATTTGCGCATATAACCGAAAAAAAGGCGGAGATTACGGGTTCCAAAGAGATTCTATACAGGTCTGTCAAAGAGTCAGGCCCGGGGCTTAATGTAAAAGCAGGCAGGAAAATTTACATTGAATAATTTTATCAGGAGTATTAATGAAAATCGCAGCTCTGTTTTTAATCCTGTTATTCTCAGTTTCGCAGTCATACGGATATCATAAAGCCAGGTTTTCGCTGGCGGCGGGCCATTTTCTGGAAAACCCATCTGCCGGTAATTCCACCTATTCGCTTGCGCCGAAAATTACAATTGCATACCCGGTAACGCCGAAAACCAGGGATATTAATATGGAGTTCGGGGTGGTAAATATTTATGAGGCCCAGATTTCGGGAAATGCCTTTCAGGCTGCCGGATTCGGAATAGGCATCAGGATTCACTACAATGGTTTTGGATTTGTCAGGCCATATTTTAACCACGAAATACTCACAAGGCTGCTATTTGACCCCTCAAAAGAGGGCAGCGCCAAAACTTACAGCGTACTGCTGGGGCTCGGCGCTGATTTCCCGTTTGATCCGTCGAGGGATAAAGAAAGCCCGTCAGTGTTTGTAGATTTTGCTTATGTTTTTTACGATACGGTATTTTTTAACACAGAAGAAGAAAATTACAAGGCACTGTGCCTGACGATAGGAACGGCAGTCCCGTTTTAGGAGGGTGATGCTGTCCGGGAAAATGTACATATGTAAAATGGCTGATGATAAAAGGCGGTTATTCTTCTTCCTGCCGGATGGGTAGAACGCCGGGGTGCGGGAGTATTGAAGTTTTAAAACTACGCCCCACTCACCTAACCTCTCCCCGCCATAAAAGGGGAGAGGAAACCACAGCAAAGGATATCAAACGCTATTACATGCAGCATCTACGGGCTTTAGGGCTTGTTTTTGCTTTGTTTTAGTATATAATATTAAAAAAACATACCGGGGGCACTATGAAAAAAAGTATTCTTGTTCTGGCAGTCGCGGTTGTTGCAATACTTTCCGCCTATTCCTGTACCCAGATTAACGCTCCAAACTCTCCTTTACCATCCACTCCGACTTTCACCCCCAGCGCCACACCCACCATTCCGTGCCTGGCTGATGCGGTGATACCTGATGCGGCTCTGGCGGCTGCTCTTAGAGCCGCGCTTGGAAAACCTTCGGGTGCTGATATCTGCGAAGAGGAACTTGGCGCAATCATGACGCTGTCGCTTACAGGGGTTCATGATTTTACAGGGCTCGAACTGTGTACCGGGCTGAAAACGCTTGCCATATCAGGCGGCTCGCGGGTTGTCACACATACTGTAAAGTCGCTTGTAAATCTGGAGACACTTTCTTTTTACCAGCTGAACCTCCAGGATGGCGATTTAAGCGACATAGGAGTTCTTACAAAACTAAAACTGCTTCAGATAAGATATGCTTCCATAACCTCTCTTGCCCCGTTTTCTTCCCTGGCCGATCTTGAAGAACTTAATGTGGAATACTGCAACATAAACAGCGTTGCGCCGCTTTCCGCCATGACGCAGTTAAGAAGGCTTTCCATATATTCAAATGCTGTTACTGATATTTCGCCGCTGTCTGGTATGACGGGGTTGTGGTTCCTGAATATAGGGGCGAATCCAATAACGGACATTTCCTCTTTGTTTATGATGACAAATCTGAGGGACTTTATCATGGCAAACTGCAATGTTTCCGATATCAGCGCTCTGGAAGAGATGATTTCTCTTTCCAGTTTATATGCAAATGCAAATCAGATAGCCGATATAGGCGCGCTGACCAGAAATGCCGTTGCGGGAGGGCTTGGCAGTGGAAGTACGGTAAATCTGCAGAACAACCCGCTGAACACAACGCCGGACAGAGATACTCACATACCATTCCTTCAGAGCAGGGGGGTTAATGTTGTTTACTAAAAAAATAAGCATGACGCTGTGCCTGTTGTTTTTGATTTCTGCCGCATCTTTCGCCTCTGCCGGTTTTGGATTCAGCAGGGAAATGCCTGTTGTCAGAATAACCTGGGATGAAAAGTTTTCTTCGGAAGCGGGCATATCGCTTTATTCCGCTTATGACAAAGGGGTGCTGAGTGACATGAAGTTTGGCTTATCGCTTACTCCTGCGATGTACAGGGTTTTTGAATGGGAGTTCTTAAGGCTTTACGGCTCTATTAATATTTACGCAGAGCTTAACTATACTGATACGGCATCAAATCCAAAGTTTCTCAGGGTACACCAATACTCGCTGAAGATCATCTTCCCTGACATTGAAATAGCCGTGCCTTATGTGAAGGGGCTTTATGCAACAGCCGCGGCAGGGCTTGCCATGGACTGGGCCTTTGACGCCAAGGGGGTATCGACAGGGGTTAAGGCGGGAATATTCGCCCCTTCGTTCTATACACTGGGGCTGGTGTATTACTTCCCGGACGGGGATACAGCCGGTGAAGAGGTGGCGGAATAATGAAAAAAATAATTTTTGCCTCAATCATTCTTTTCCTTATTGCCGCACAGGGATGCTCTTTGAAGCAGGGCGTATCATATTACGGCAACAACCTGACCTACAGGGCCTGGGTTGACGAAACATCGGGCTTTGAAGCAGGGATAAACCTGGCTTACAGCTACAGTGAAAGCGAAGAAACCGAAGGTTTTTCTTCAGGCAGGACTGACATATCCCGGGGATGGAACAAATGCGGGTTTGACCTCGGGTTTGGATACCTTCACAGGCTTCTTTCGTTTGACGGCGTTGTTGTGATAGGCGCGGTCAAGTACAGGGAACACCTCAATTATTTCAGGGAGTATCAGGAAACAAATTATTACAATACCTCAAATATTCTTTTTTCCACAAACTATTACGAAAATGAGAAATTCAATTTTTTTAATCACAGGACTATTTCCATTGTTTTCCCCGAGGCTGAGATAGACCTGCCTTTTGTTGAGGGTTTGAAACTTCTCATATCCATGGACCTTTTGGTATTTGACTGGTCAAACAAGGGCGGTTACTACTATCAGGACTACTATTCAAGCCAAAGCTTTTCAGATTATTACCATTATCTGGATAACGGGCTTGTAAATCCGGGTTCCGCAGATTCTTTTAAAGTTTATACAGTGGCGCAGGGCCCTGCGAGGATGAGGATGGGGCTTGCTTACTACTTCAAATAAAAGAGTTTATATTTGGAATTTGCAAATATAGAAAATTTTCAAGAAGTATTGAAGTCCGCCTGCAATTATAAATTGTTTTACAAGGGGTGTTTATGAAAGTAAAATTCGCAGCCGCGATTGCGGCAGTTTTGATCATAAATTCCTGTGCCGGCATACCAAAGGAAGAGCCGCAGCCGTTAGAGTACTGGACTGTCACGCAAAAGGCCTATTTTGACGTTAACAGCCTTTTGTCACCTGATGAAAAGGTCAAAAAGGAAGCTCTCCGGCAGTACGGGCTGCTTGTGCCGTCTTCAAAGGAACGCACCCATATTTTTCTGGCAAGGCTAATTGCTTCCAAAAAAACACCCTCTGAGAGAACTGCCGTATTCTCTGTTATGAAAGAACTTTCTGCCGGGGCCTACGTGATACCTCATCTGATACGCTCATATGCCTCCAACAAGCCGTCGGGGGATGAAATAATGGAACAAATAAAATCATTTAACACACAGGATTTTAACCGGGGTGAAATAGGAGCGCTTATGTACTCTGATGACCCCGAAGTCAGGTATTTCAGTGCCAGGGTTTTGAGCCTGACAAAAAGAGCGGCTGCGTCTGCCTTTCCTGATATAATTAAATTCGCTTTTGAGCCCGGTGCGTCTTTTGAGGTTTACAGCGCATATATGGATATAGCTTTAAGTATCAGCGCAAAGGCCGCCCGGGAAAGGATGATTTTTGACCTGTTAAACGAAGAGGATTACAGGCGCAGGAACGCGTTCAGGAAAATGGCTGAGATAATAAAATCCGAGCCCATGGGCTCAAAAAATACCGTGCAGTTTATCCAAGGAATCGAAGGAGCTGTATACCACGCTGATGATTTGTTTTCACTCTCGCTCAGGTCGTATCTCGCAGGTCTTGATGAGCCTGCCGCGGCAGAGGTTATAAAAGCATACGAAGGCTTAAATTCCGTACAGACAGAATCGGTAAAGAGGCTTGCGACCGCGCGGGTGCACAAGCGCCACGTGGAAGCGCGCGAGGTAATCAGGCTCTCACTCAATGATTTTTATTTAGCCGCGGGAAGGCCCGACGCTGCAAGGGCGGTCATGAAAGAAAGGTAGTAACAGACAGCCTGAAGGCCGAGTGGTGCGGCGCGTAAACTGCAGTATTTTTTCTGCCCATAAAAAAATAATTGGCGGTGTAATTTGAAAATAAAAATTCTTGCTTCTCTTGCGGTTCTTATGATTATGAGTTCATGCGCGGGGCTTATAAAGGTGTCGGAGGAGCTGATGCCGCTGCACTACAGGATAATTTCCGCCAATGGTATTATTAAAAACTTAGCCCTTCATGAATACTCGGCCCTTAATCCGCAGGACAGGCAGAAAACGCTGAATGAAATAGCCTCAATTATCGGCAGGGAATCCGACCCTGACACACAGATGAGGGCGCTGCTTACACTAAAAGAGCTTGACGCGGGTGCGTCCGTGATAATTCCGCTTATACTGGCGGCAAAGAACAACACAGAACTAAAAATATACAATGCGGTTTTGAATTATATCAGGGAAAGCCCGCCTGTTGGAGCAGAGCAGCTCTCCGCGTTTCTGCCTCTGATAAAGGACGCATCCTGGGAGGTATCGTTTCTTGCCATGACCGCAGTGTCAAAATTGTCGGGCGCCGCAAAGTCTGCTGTGCCGGAGATTGCCGACGCCATGAAACGTTTTGGAAACGACGCTTCCAAATATTTCAGCGCTTTTGATTTCTTATCCATGATTGACCCTGCTATTTCAATAAAAATAGTTATTTCAGACCTTCTGAACCCAGACTCAAAAATCAGGCGCAATGCGGCTGAAAAACTCTTTGAAATACAGATTTATATGGGCCCAAAGGTAAAGGCTGGCGGTGAGGTGCTTCAGGCTTTAATCAGGGCGCTCTTCAGCGGGGATGAAGATATATCAGAGATAGCAAAGCAGGCTCTTTCTGAAATCAGCGACCCTGAGGCTAAAAAAGCAATGGAATCATTTTTAAAAGCCGGCGCTGCTGCGATAGATATGCTCTCTAAAATAACCGGTTATGACCCGAAGGAAAACTACAAAAAGCAGGAGAGAGATGTTGTGGAAAGCATAAGAAAGTATTACAAGGAGCAGGGAAGGGAAGAAGAGGCTCTTAAAATTAAATAGTTATAAAATAAAAAAGCCGGGTGAATAAATTAATCGACCGGCTTTTTTATTTTATATGGGCGGGAAAGGGAAATTGGGGGATAATTTGAGGGGGTATTACTTAGAGGGGGTTATGATTATCCCGCCCATAATGTATGAGTTCTTGCAGACGGGAGAGGGAAAATTGGGGGATAATGGAGGGGTATTCCTTTTATAAGAGGGGTATCTTATTCCCGCCTGCAGTTCATAATTGACTATTGATTCAAGATTACTGGTCAATAATCAATGATCTCTATGAGTACGTGGTAAAGAACTATGAATATATAAGCAAATGATGTGCCACGGCTGAAAAACCAAAAAAGCCTTTATTTTATTGGCGGCCTGTCCTATAATGCAAGTGAAAATAATCATTATTAAGACAAAAAATGTTGCAGAAATAGGACAATAAACAATGGCAGTAATGATGTAGAGATGGGCCTCCGCGCCCATCTTGTATTTGTAGATTCACGGGTTATTTGAGAGTGTAAGACAAAGGATAGACACACAAAGGCGAGACACACGCGGAGGTGTGTCTCTGCAAAAAATAATACCAGGCGGGGATATGAAAAAGACAAGAAATACTTCATTTGAAAAACGTGCAGATGCCCTCATAGCTCAAATGACAGCAGCAGAAAAGCTGTCCCAGCTGCTTCACGTATCACCTGCGATACCTCGTCTTAACATTCCCGCTTATGACTGGTGGAATGAGTGTTTGCACGGTGTTGCACGGGCGGGTACTGCGACTGTTTTTCCCCAGGCGATAGGGCTTGCGGCTTGTTTTGATGAGGAACTTATTTACTCTGTTGCCTGCGCCATATCTGATGAGGCAAGGGCAAAACATCACGCTGCGCTGAAAAAGAATAACAGAAAACGATATTTTGGCCTGACTTTTTGGACGCCGAACATCAATATTTACCGCGACCCGCGCTGGGGCAGGGGGCAGGAGACTTACGGCGAGTGCCCTTATCTTACCTCCAGGCTGGCCGTGGCTTTCATAAAAGGGCTGCAGGGAAATGACAAAACATATCTTAAAACAGCTGCCTGTGCCAAACACTTCGCTGTCCATAGCGGCCCGGAGTTTGAACGGCATTCTTTTAACGCGGTAGTATCCAAAAAAGAACTCGCAGATACTTACCTGCCTGCCTTTGAGGCGGCTGTCAGGGAGGCGGGTGTTGAATCTGTCATGACCGCGTATAACAGGGTAAACGGTGTGCCTGCGTCATGCAGTGAAGAGCTTATTTCACGCAAACTCAGGGGCGAGTGGGGGTTTAAAGGCCACGTTGTCTCTGATTGCGGCGCGCTGAGGGATATATATACCACACACAGCTATGCCGGGACGCCTGAGGAAACAGCGGCGCTTTGTATGAAAGCAGGGCTTGACCTTAACTGCTGTAATGAAGAGTGTGATGCACCGGGTATAAGCCTTGCGCAGGCGTATAAAAAAGAACTGATAAATGAAGTTCTGATAAATGCATCATTAAAGAGGCTGCTGATTACCAGGTTTAAGCTCGGCATGTTTGACAAAGCGCCGCAGGTTAAGTACTCGAAAATCAAGCCTTCGGTTACAGCCTGTTCCAAACACCGAAAGCTGAGCCTTGAAACTGCGGAGAAGTCAATGGTGCTTCTTAAAAACGACGCGGTTCTTCCGCTTAACATGAAAAAAGTAAAATCAATAGCCGTGATAGGCGCTGTTGCAGGAGATACCTCCGTCCTGCTCGGAAATTACAGCGGCACGCCTGTCAGGCCCGTTACGATTTTGCAGGGGATAAAAAAAATGGCGGGAAAGAACGCAAAAGTTTATTATGCGGAAGGATATGAGAGCGCTGCTTCAAAATCAAAAGCCGGCTTTCCCTCTGCTATGAAAACCGCCGGCAGGGGTGAAATCATAATTTTTGCCTGCGGCCTCACGCCGCACTTGGAAGGCGAAGAATGCGACATAAAGGGAGAGCGGGAGTCGTTAAGCCTTCCCGGAGTTCAGGAAGAACTGCTGATAGCGTGCATATCAAGCGGAAAGCCTGTCATAGTAATATCAACAGGCGGAGGGGCACTGTCTCTCGGCAGGGCACAAAGCGGTGTAAAAGCGCACCTGCACGCATGGTATCCGGGGGAATCAGGAGGCACGGCTGCGGCAAACATTCTGTCCGGTAAAGTGTCACCTTCCGGAAGGCTGCCGGTTACTTTTTACAGGGCAATAGGGGACATCCCTGATTACCGCGACTATTCAATGAAAGGAAGGACTTACAGGTATTTTAAAGGCGCGCCGCTCTATCCTTTTGGCTGCGGCCTTTCTTATGCGGCTTTTGAATATTCGCGGCTTGATATATCCCCCTCAAAAGCAAAGCAGGGCGGGGCTGTTAAGATTTCGGTTGATGTCAGGAACACCGGTAAAACCGCGGCTGATGAGATCGTGCAGCTGTATATGAGGGATATGGAAGCATCAGTTTCGGTGCCGATAAAACAGCTGGCGGGGTTTAAAAGGGTAAGCCTGGAGCCGGGCGAAAAAAAGAAAATCTTTTTCAAAGTTGAGCCTGCACAGCTGTCGGTTCATAATCAGGAAGGGAAAAAAATACAGGAAAAAGGGTTTTTTAAAATTTGGGCGGGCGGAGTGCAGCCGGGATATGAAAGCTTTGCCGGGAAATCAGCGGCTGTTGTAAGCGGAATACTTGAAATTATTTGAGCCAGCGGGAGAACATGTCTTTTACCGAGTTTATCCCTTCGTTAATGTCAGCAAAGACCGCGCGGTCTTTTACATATTTTACCCCTACGCCGTAGGCCATAAAGTTCTTTTCCACGATTTCCCGGCTTTTACCCTGCAGCATCTGCTCCATAACCTCATAGGAACTGTCGTGCTTAAAAATGCCGGAGGCTTCTATCAGGGCGCCGGCAAGCATGATATTCAACCCTCTCATGAAACCTATATCGTTTGAGAGTTTTGAAGCCGGTATTGAAAACTTTCTGCCGGGGTCTTTTTGCCCTGTTACAAGAGAGGAGTTTTCTATAAAAGCAGTTTTGTCGTTGATTTTGAGCCTGTAGGTCTCATATGCCCTCTGGTCAAAGGCGATTAATGCGGTGGGGGAGTCAAAAAGCGGCGAGTATATGACGCCGTCGGAGACGCAGACATAACAAAAAGAGAAACCGCCGCGTTTCTCGGCGCCGTAAGTCGGGAGCCAGGATACATTTCTGCCTTCGAGAGAACCGATTTTTGAAAGAAAGATTCCGAGGGTAAGAACCCCCTGGCCTCCGCTGCCCGCAACTATTATACGCTCATCCATTATATGCTCCCGTTCATATGGTTTCTTTTACTACGCCGAGTTTGTAGTATTCCGATATTGTTTCGTCAATCAGGTCGTTTGATTCCTGAGGTTCTTTTCTCCAGTTTGCAGGGCAGCCGCACAGCACCTCTATCATTGAAAACCCCACGTTCGTCATCTGATTTATAAAGGCTTTTTTTATGGCTTTTTTGGTTTTTAAAATTGAAGCTGCGTCAGTCACCTTTACCCGTTCAAGATATTTCACGCCCTGTAAGGGGGCGAGCAGCTCAAGCACCCGGATCGGATAGCCGTAAGTTTTTACGTCGCGGCCGTTTGGCGAGGTGGTGGTAACCTGTTCTATGAGCGTTGTAGGCGCGAGCTGGCCGCCGGTCATGCCGTAGTTGGTGTTGTTTATGAAAATGACTGTTATGTTCTCGCCGCGGTTGGCGGTGTGTATGGTTTCCGCCATTCCTATGGAGGCCAAGTCGCCGTCGCCCTGGTAAGAAAAAACAAGCTTTTCAGGGTGCACGCGTTTTATCGCGGTTGCGACGACAGAGGCCCTGCCGTGGGCGGCTTCTGTGACGTCAAAATTCCAGAAATCATAGGCAAAAACAGCGCAGCCGACGGGCGCCGCGGCTATTGTCTTTTCCCTGAGTTTGAGCTCGTCTATCAGCTCCGCTATGATTTTATGGACAGTAGAGTGGCCGCAGCCGGGGCAGTAAGAAAAGGGAGTTTCGCTTAAAGCTTCAGGCCTTTTGTATGCTGTGCGTTCGGTTATCATTATATTTTGCTCCTTATGAAGGCAAGCAGTTCCTCGGACGTGGGCACGCCGCCGCCGGGCCTTCCGTAGAATTCAATCTTTGAATCATCCTGAAGGGTAAGGCGTACGTCCTCCACCATCTGGCCCATATTCATTTCAAAAACAAAGACTTTTTTGACGTTCTTTGCCGCTTCTTTCAGCGCTTCTGCAGGGTAGGGCCAGAGGGTAATCGGCCTGAAAACACCTGCTTTTAAGCCGGGGTCAAGTTCGCAGGCGCCTTTGGCAATACGCGCTACCGTGCCGAATGCGGCAATCAGGTAATCGGCGCCTTCAGTTTTGTAATTTTCCCAGCGTTTTTCTGTTGAAGTTATAAGATTATATTTCTTTTTGAGGTGAAAATTGTGGGCCTCAAGCTCGCCGGGTTTCATAAGGAGCGAGATGATGTGCCTGCCTTTTCTGCCGACTGCGCCTTCGAGAGCCCATTCGCTTTTGTTGCCGGGGAAGAGGGGTTTTTCTTTGCGTTTAATGTCGGCGTTTTCCATTATCTGTCCGAGCAGGCCGTCTGTCAAAACCATGACGGGGTTGCGGTATTTGTCCGCGTAATCAAATGCTTCAAAGGTGAAGTCATACATTTCCTGCAGGGTTGAAGGGGCGAGGGTAATCATCCTGTAGTCGCCGTGGCCCGGTTTTACAGACTGAAAATAATCAGACTGTGACGGGGCAATGTTGCCGAGGCCGGGCCCTCCGCGCATAACATTTACTATTACACCGGGGAGTTCGCAGCCGGCCATATAAGAGATGCCTTCCTGCATCAGCGATATGCCCGGGGAGGATGAGGTGGTCATTGCGCGCGCTCCTGCGGCGGCCGCGCCGAAGACCATATTTACAGAAATAAGCTCGCTCTCGGCTTGTATAAATGTGCCGCCTGCCTCTTTCATTCTGTATGACATCATTTCGGGAATTTCATTTTGCGGGGTGATAGGGTAGCCCGCGTAAAAAGTGCAGCCCGCGTCCAGCGCGGCCTCAACTATTACGGCATTTCCTTTTATCAGGGTTGTTTTTGAGGGTGTGGTCATTTGGGTTTCTCCGTTCCGTCGAGTATTTCAAATACCTCTATAGCGGCGTCAGGGCATACAATAGCGCATAACGTACAGGCGTTACACAGCCCTTTTGCCTTGAAATCCACGACGTTGTAGCCGTATTTGTTTATTATAACACCGAGTTCTATTTCGCCTTTGGGGCAGCCCTCTATGCAAAGCAGGCATCCCTTGCACCTGTCTTCGGAAACTATAATTTTACCTTTTTTCAAAATGGCTTCCTTTCTCCGCCTTTAAAAACAGGGGAAATAACCGGAAATATGCCTTGATTCATCAGTAGTAAATCCAATATTTGGGGGAAAATGCTTTTTTGTAATCATTACTCTATTATTTTAGTACATAAGATAGAACATTTCAACCGCTTTTTTTTAGGGGTAATGTAAGGGATTGTGTGTAATTGAAAAAAAGACTTGTAATAAGAGGCTATTCTCCTTCTACCCGCTCGCGGGGTAGAAGGCCGGGATGAGGGCGTTTTTAAAGGCTTAAAAGCACCCCCCTCACCAAAACCTCTCCCCCAAAGGGGGCGAGGTTTTACATCAAGAACCAAATTACACACTATTATATACAGTATCTTTTTAGGGATAACAATCCCCGCCCTTCGGGGGAAAAGGAGAAACGCTGATCTTCCTGATTGCACACATTTTTTTACGGTACCCGGAGAGGGTTGAGTGGCAGTTGTGTTTTAAACATAATCAGGGCAAAGTATGAATCCGGTTTCGGGAGGTGCACCGCATCGCCCCTGCTAAGACAGGATACAAAAACAGCTTATGTCAGTTTCTTCTGTATGAGGTTTTTCGGCCGGGACAGATTACCCCGTTTATCATTGATTCTGTTTCAAGCGCGTTTTTAATCACCGATGCAAAGCTTTGTATTGAAATATCCCTGTTTTCAAGAGCTTCACAAAGCTCCCATTTTATGGCTCTAAGAATAGCCGCCGCTTTTTTTATACTTTCAGGAGGCCTGCTGTAACCGTTGTGGGTGAGGCCGTCTATGAGTTCTGAGAGCATTTTCAGGCCGTATTTTCTGAGCAGGTTCATCCTTGCTTTTGACCTGAAACCTCTTTCAGGCTCGGTAGCCCCGCAAAGATTGTCTACAAACCGCCTCGCAGTAGAAAAGATATCCAGATCGCAAGCGTTTCTGATGTTCATTATTTGCCTCCTAAGTTGTTTTTATCATATAAAGCAATACTTATGCCGTTAAGTGACTGAGTTTATTAAGGGGTTTTCAGGGACAGGTGCGCAAATTATTGCGCGCGTGAACATCACTCAGCGTTGTTCGCGGTGGTTTGACTTCTGCTTTATCTCTTTTGCCTGCTCTTTTCTTTCTTTGTTTTTACGACACCCCTCGCTTGCCAAGACGCCAATCTGTGATATAATAACAGCGTTTTTACCCATAACGAAAGGACGGAATTGATATGAAAGGCAAACTAATAGTATTTGAAGGGCCGGAAGGAAGCGGCAAGACCACCCATGCGAAGCATTTGTATGATCTGATGAAAAATATGCGTAAAAATGGGGTGCTTTTGCGCGAGCCGGGCGGGACGGAAATATCCGAGCAGATACGCTCCATAATCTTAAGCGTGAAAAACAGAAAACTTTCCGCTAAAGCCGAACTTCTTCTTTATGAAGCGGCGCGCTGCCAGATAATGGAAGAAAAAATAATCCCCGCTCTTGAAAAGGGCGTATCGGTGATTCTTGACAGATTTTGCCTGTCGACGATGGCATATCAGGGCTACGGCCGCGGGCTTGAAAAGGATGTTATAAGAAAACTCAATTCTTTCGCATCAGCCGGGATTAAACCCGACATAACAGTGGTCTATGACGTATCTTACGGCGAAGCGCAGGGGAGAATGAAAAAAAGGGGAGCCAAGGACAGAATGGAGCTTGAGAAGAGGCCCTTTCACGAGGCGGTGAGGCGCGGATACCTTCGCGAAGCCGCCAAAATCGAACACTGCCTGGTCATTCAAACAGACGGGCTGGGCGAACAGCAGGTTTTTGAGCTTACTCTTGAGGCTCTCCATAAAAGGAAAATTTTTTAATGGCTGTAAAAGATATAGCCGGAAATAAAAGGGCGAGGCAGGCCATACTTTCTATGGCGGGCTCGGGCAGGGGTGAGGGTTCCTTTATATTCACCGGTGCTGTCAATACGGGCAAGGGCTACGCGGCCCTGCAATTTGCAAAGGTTCTTAACTGTCTGAATCCCGGCCATGACGGCGACTGTTGTGACAACTGTGATAACTGCAGAATAACAGGCAAGGTTCTGACACAGCTTGACGAAGAGGGGCGCCAGATGCATCCTCATACTGATATTACCTATATCACGACTGACAAGTCAATAATGTCCGTAGAAGATGTAAAAGAACCTGTTGAAAAGTTCAATTCTTACAGGCCGCTGACTCTTAAAACCAAAATTCTCGTGATTGAAGGGTGCGAGCGCATGAATGATACGGCGCAGAACGCCATACTAAAAGGGCTTGAAGAGCCCGCGAAAGGCGCCGCGATATTGCTTATCTGCAACGCCCCGGATAAAATGCTGCCGACTATTATTTCGAGATGCCGCAGGTTTGAAATATCCCCCGCGGGCACGGTTGAAATAGAAAAAGCGCTTGTCAAGGCAGGGGTTTTTCCGCCTGATGAGGCAAAAAAAGCGGCCGAATTCAGCGGCGGCAGGATAGGCGATGCGGTGGATTTTGAGCGTATAAGGGAAAATATTAAATTCGCAAAGGGTATATTTGAAGCGCTTGCCTCAAAAGCCGACAACGTAGAAAAACTTTTTGAAGCGGCCGCGGCCATAGAGGCGGCAAAGACCGGAAGAAAGAAAGAGTCGGAGAACTACAGGATATTTCTGCTTGATATTTTAAAGATACTGTCATATATTTATAAGGATTTGGCGCTTGAAAAAACAGGCATAAAAAGGGTTGTTAAAGAGCGTTACGATATAGACCCCGGGAGCCTGCGGGATTACACCGCTGCGAAGATATCCTCCATTTTGCCGCTGCTTGAGGCGGCGCAGAGGGATCTTTTAAATAATGCAAATAACAGAGTTCTTTTTACAACACTATTTTTTAACATACGAAAGGCAGGGCTGTCTGATGATTGAAGTTGTGGGAATCAAGCTTAAAAACAGTGACGAGATACTATACTATAACCCCGTTAAGGCGCAGTTTGAAAAAGGGGAAAAGTGCGTGGTAGAGACGCTTGCCGGCAAAGAAGAGGGCGAGGTGGCACTTTCCAATTTTTTTCTGGAGCCGGACAAAATACTGGCTCCTCTGCGCAGGGTGACGGACTTTTTAAACGACAAGCAGGAAGTCTTTGAAAAAAAGAAAACACGCATGGATGAAAAAGCGCGTGAGTTCTGCGTAAAACGGATAGAGTCAAGAAACCTGCAGATGAAACTTGTGGGGACGGAATACACCGACGACATGAAAAAAGTGGTCTTCTTTTTCGTCGCTGAAAAGCGCGTTGATTTCCGGGAACTTTTAAAGGACCTCGTTAAAACCCTCAGGGTAAAGATTGAACTCAGACAGATAAGCCGCAGGGAATACGCGAAAAAAATAGGGGGCGCGGGAATATGCGGGCGTATATGCTGCTGTAAAAACCACCTCAAGTCGTTTGCGCCTATCACCATTAAAATGGCCAAGATACAGGGCCTGCCGCTTAACCCGTCCAAAATATCGGGAATCTGCGGAAGGCTGCTTTGCTGCCTCGGTTACGAAAAATATGAAGAACCGGTAAAATCCATAATAGCCCAGTATGACAGTTACACGGGTGAGATTGAAATTGTGGAAGACGAGCCCTCTTCGGCCTCGGAAGCTGATGTTTCCTGGGGCGATAATTAAATACAGGGGGCTTTCATGAAAAAAACATATTACATAACCACTGCCATAGATTACGCCAATTCAAAACCCCACATAGGCCACGCCTATGAAAAAGTGATTTCTGATGTGATGGCGCGCTACAAGAGAGCGCGCGGTTATGATGTCTCTTTTTGCACAGGCACGGACGAGCACAGCTTGAACGTCGCGGCAAAGGCAAAAGAAGCAGGGGTGGACCCGAAAAAATACTGTGACGAAATGGCGGCCTCGTTTAAAGAACTGTGCGCAGTTTATTCAATCACGAATACGGATTTTATTCAGACGACGGAAGAGCGCCACGAGAAAAGCGTATCAGAGCTTTTTAAGAGAATTCACGCAAATGGCGACATATATAAAGGCAGTTACGAAGGGTGGTACTGCCGTTCCTGTGAGGCTTTTTACACGAAGACAGAGCTGCTTGAAGACTCGATGTGCCCTTCTCATAAAATGAAAGCCGAGATGATAAAGGAAGAAAACTATTTTCTCAAACTGTCGCGCTACACAGGGCAGATGCTTAAACACATAGAAGACAACCCCTCTTTTATAATGCCGGAGTCACGGCGCAATGAGATTTTATCCATGCTGAAGCAGGGCTTTAACGACATATCAGTGTCGCGGGCGGGGCTTGACTGGGGAATAAAGCTTCCCATAGACCCGTCGCAGACTGTTTATGTATGGTTTGACGCCCTCATCAATTACATTACGTCGGCCGGTTTCGGTACAGACGAAGAAAAATTCAAAAAGATATGGCCCGCTGACGTGCACGTCATAGGCAAGGACATTACAAAGTTTCACTGTATAATATGGCCGATAATGCTCTTAAGTGCGGGGCTGCCTCTGCCGAAACAGGTGTTCGGACACGGGTTTCTCCTGAGCAAAGGCGAGAAAATGTCAAAGACCCGCGGAAACATAGTTGATCCCATTAATGCCGCAAAGCAGTTTGGTACTGACGTCATCAGGTATTATTTTGCCTCGGCCATCATAAACGGCCAGGACGGCGAATTTTCTGAAGATTCAATAATCCTTAAATACAATGTTGATTTGGCAAATGACCTGGGAAATCTGATTAACCGTTCTCTTAATATGGTGGAAAAATACTTAAACGCGGAAACGCCCGATTTTTATCCCGAAGCCATGTCAGACAGGATGAAAGACATGAAAACCACAATGGAGGGTTTCAAGGCGGGATACTTTGCAAAGATGGATGAATTCAACCTGTCAGGTGCGGCGGCTGAGGCGTGGGCAATCATAAATCTTGCCAACAAGCTCATAGACGCAGAGGCGCCGTGGAAGCAGGCTAAAGAGGGTAAAGACAAAGAACTGAGCAATACCATGTACCTGCTCGTGGAGGCGATAAGGCTGGTATCGGCGGCAATAGCGCCGTTTATGCCGGCTACAGCTCCGAAAATATGGGAAAAACTTGGAGTTGATTACACAATTGATTCGACCGCACTGGACACGGTTCTGGATTTTGGCCTCACAAAAAAAGGCATGAAGATAAGCAAGGGAGATCCGTTGTTTCCGAGGATTGAAACGGAGAAAAAGCCCCTGTGAGCAGTCTTGTTTCGTATTAACTTATGCCTTCTGTCTTTTGTCTTTTAAACTTGTTATTGATTAAAGGGGTAATTTAACCATGTTCATCGACACTCATGTTCACTTATGTGACAGCAGGTATGACTCTGACAGGGATGCGATGCTTGCACGGGCTTTTGACGCGGGTGTAAAATACCATATAAATATAGGGGCAGAGCTTCCTGAGTGCAGGAAAGTAGCTGCATTTGAACATCCGGGTGTACTCAAAGCAGTAGGGCTGCACCCGCATTACATAGACACGCTGAGCCTGGAAGTTCTGGAAGAATTCAAAGGATATTTTTCTTCCGGAAAAATGGCGGCAGTCGGGGAGATAGGGCTTGATTATTTCAAGAGCCCGAATTCAAAAGAGTCACAGATTGAGGCATTTGAAAAACTTCTTTCGTATGCCTCTGAATGCTTACTGCCTGTCATAATTCACAGCAGGGAAGCACATTCTGATGTTGCGGCAATACTGAAAAAACATAATCCGCCGAAAAAAGGGATAATACACTGTTTTACAGGGGATTATGAAACAGCTAAAACTTTTCATGATATGGGGTATTTGCTTGGAATCGGCGGGGTCGTTACTTTTCCGAACGCGGGGCCGCTGAAAGATACAGTTGCGAGGATGCCGCTTGAATCGCTTGTTCTTGAAACAGACGCGCCCTGGCTCGCCCCGCAGAATGTAAGGGGAAAAAGAAACGAGCCTTCTTACATACCGGACATAGCGATAGCAGTAGCGGGTATTAAAGGAATAAAAACAGGAGAAGTGGAAGAATCAACAACCGCAAACACGGCAAAAATGTTCGGTCTGAGCATTTAGCAACAGGTCTTGCATTAGTTCTTTAACTTCTGTATTTTGCCTTATGTTTTAACTTATGTCTTCTGTCTTATGGCTCATGTTTTATTTTTGTCTCATGCCTTATGTTTTAACTTATGTCTTCTGTCTTATGGCTTATGTTTTATTTCTGTCTCATGTCTTTTATTTTTAACTTCTGTCTTCTGTCTTTTGTCTTTTAAACTTGTACTTAAAGGAGGCTTTCATGCTTAAACCACTGATAATAAAACTTACCGAGCGTAAAGACCTGACTCGCGAAGAGATGCGCTCTGCCATGGAAACCATAATGTCGGGAGATGTCAATCCCGCGCAGACCGCGGCTTTCCTTATCGCGTTAAAAATAAAAGGCGAGACCGCGGCCGAAATAACCGCCGCCTCGCTTGTGATGAAAGAAAAAGCCACGAAAGTAAGGGTGAAAGGCGATGTCATATTTGATTCCTGCGGAACAGGCGGCGACGGCCACGGGACAATAAATGTTTCTACATCCGCGGCAGTCATACTGGCGGCAGCAGGGGTAACTGTTGCCAAGCACGGCAACAGGTCAATCACCAGCATGTCGGGCAGTGCCGATGTACTGCGGGAGCTCGGCGCTTCTGTGGAACTTCCGCCTGAAAAGGTGGAAGCCTGCATAGAAAAGTGCGGGCTTGGTTTCATATTCGCGCCCGGCTATCATCCGGCGATGAAGCACGTAATGCCTGTGAGAAAAGAGCTTGGAGTCAGGACAATATTTAACCTCCTGGGGCCGATTGTAAACCCGGCCAATCATACCCATCACCTGATGGGGGTGTTTTCCGAAAGCTTAGTCGGGACAATAGCCGAGGTACTGCGCGATACAGGCTTAAAGCGCGCAGCCGTGGTTTGCGGACACGGAGGGCTTGACGAGCTGTCGCTCTCAGGCGCGACCTCATGCGCGGAGCTCAAAGACGGGGCCATTACGAGGTCAGTCATCACCCCCGAGGATTGCGGTCTTAAGCGTGCGCCGATAGAGGCGGTCAGGGGAGGCAGCGCCGCTGACAACGCAAGGCACATAAAAGAATTATTTTCAGGGGATGAAAAAGGGCCAAAACGTGATATCATTCTTCTCAACGCGGGATATGCGCTCTATATAGCGGAAAAGGCGGCAACACCCGCGGAAGGGGTAAAACTCGCGGCTGAGACGGTTGATTCCGGAGCAGCGGCAAAAAAACTCGACGAGTTCATAAAGGCAAGCAATATTTAAAAGTATATTTGTTTATAAAAAGTGCATCAACACCGTGTCTTGACTCAAGACATTACAACCGGAAATGACAATAAAATACAGCGAATCCGTTATTTGTTTATAAATATGCAGTTATGCAAAGTGGTTATAGAATAAGGGTTTTTTGTTATAATGTCTTGCGTCAGGGCACGGTGGCGGGACTTCATAGAAAAGAGGGTTGCAAAATGAAAATAACAACAAATTTTTTGATGTTTTTTTTGATTCTGAATTCTTTTGTTTTTGCGGATTTCAGCAGTGCGCGAGACGAGTTGCTGAAGCATGAGTTTATCGCGCTTGAGGACGACTTAGACGGGGACGGTTTGACGGAAATTGTTGCGCACATGAGAGAAATCAACGGTGAGTTAAAAGTATTCTTTTATGATGGGCAAAAATATGAGGCTGCGGGCACTGAAATAAAAATATTTGACAATCCGGAATTAACCAGTACGCGGATAAAGTATTTTGCATTAGATAACGGGCCGGAGAGCAGGCGTCTTGTGCTTTATTCAAATCTTATGAAGGATATTGAGGGGCATAGCTATAGTGCCGGAAATGCTATCGCTATGGCGGAATACAAAAACAGGAAGTTAGATACTATTTTTACCACTTACTCGGAATATGAGCCGCATACAGGGCCAAACCCGACTAGTATTGAAAAGCGTGAGAATGTTGACTATAAACTGGGCAGAGAGAGGTTTTTCAACATAGCTTCAAGCACCTTAAAAGATGAATTATTATTCCAATCTGATGAAACAAAGTTTTTTTTAGACAAAAATTTCAAATTTCAAAAGGCCGAAGTAGAACTGCCTGAAAAGGCTGTCATATATTCATATAAGAGAAATAGTGATGGGTTTAAATGTATTTTTAGAGGAAGGGAAGATGTCTCTTATAAAAAGAAGTTCAGCGTGTGGTCGGCTGAAGATCAAAGGATAGAATCTTTTGATCCGGATTTTGAAGGCAGTATAGCAGACATTCGTTTTGGTGATTTGGAGAGTGATTTTGAAGTGAAATATTCCCGCGAATCAAAATGGCATATACTAAAATTAAGGAAAAAAGGGAAAGTTTTAGAAACCATTGAAGACAATATAGTCCGGTATTAAAAAGCGAACAGAACACCGTGCCTTGACAATTGACAATGATGAAGAAAACCTCTTTAAAATGCCAAAAAACATTTAAAAACTCATAAAAATCCGCGAAACTGTCTTTATATCCTGGCCGGCAGTAAACTTCAAATCTATATCCGGGCCAATATGACACTTTCAGGAATTGCGTGTAATTAGAATTATAAAATATTGTAATTTAGCCTCTCCCTCCGGGAGAGGGCTTGGGTAAGGGCGTATTTAAAGCATAAAACTACACCCCCTCACCTAACCTCTCCCCCTTTAA
>CAYGHG010000011.1:0-36573 GCA_964349515.1 uncultured Spirochaetia bacterium | reverse complement strand
GGATTCATATAACAGTTATAGTCTTTCATTCCCACTATTGCATAGTATGTGAGCCCCGGGGTGAGGTTGGTGGGAATCTGAAAAGTCACAGTCCGGTGCTCCGTGTTGGAGTGTACTCCCGCGGGCGCTATATTGCTGCCTAACACGCACCCTCCTGTAACCTGCGAAGTCTCGGGGTTTCCCGGTGTTGTGCAGCCGTTTCCAAGCATCACCCACTGCCCGGAGGTTGAGGCAGGTCGCAGTGTATTGGTATCGGAAATAACAGCCAAAGCAGCAGGCTGGTTAAATGGGGCGTCAATGTTATAATTCCATCTTAATTCCACCGTGTCTCCCGGCCCCGGAGCCGGCGGAATGAGCTGGACGCCTGTAATGGAAGTAATATTAGCAGCTTGCGATACCGCGGTCAAAACAAACAATACAAAGATAATTTGCAGCCTTTTTATCATCTCTTGCCCCTTTTTTGTATATATTCCGTACCAATAGTGATAATATCATAAATATTAGCAAATATCCACAAGGAGTAAAAGGCTTGAAAAATCTGCTGTTACTGGCGGGGCATACATCGACTTTTTTAGGGGTCTTGGGCATATTCTTGCCCCTTTTGCCCACCACTCCCTTTCTCCTGCTCTCGGCTTTTCTCTACGCCAGAAGCTCGGAAAAATTTTACACCTGGCTCACCACCCACAAATACCTCGGGCCGTTCATAAGAAATTACACGGAGAAAAAAGGCATCCCGCTGAAAGCAAAAATCACAGCCATATCGCTGCTTTGGGCAACTATGCTTGTTTCAATAATCTTCATAGTCCCGCTGACAGCGGTAAAGATTATCCTGCTGATAATAGCAGCTGCTGTCACAATTCATATACTCTCGTTTAAAACGCTGTAATTAAGAACCGGTTTATAATTTATAGTTTATAGTTTACAGTCTAAAGTCTAAAGTTAAAAGATTACAGCTTACGGCTCACATTCTGCGGTTTTACCCTGAAACCTGAAACAGGTTTATTCTGATACTGTCCGGGATTGTGTGTAATTAAAAGTAATAGTATTTTGTATTTTAGCCTCTCCCTACGGGAGAGGGCAGGGTGAGGTCGTTTTTAAACATAAAACTACGCCCCCTCACCTAACCTCTCCCCCTTTAAAGGCGGAGAGGAAATAGTATTACAAACCAATGTGAACAGAACCTTTATTTTCTACTGCTTTCTACTACTTGCTTTTCAAAAGTTTTTATCAGATAATTACACAAACGGAGGACAAACCATGATAAAAATAGGCGACGTGATGTCGCGCGATGTATTACGGGCCGGCAAAAACGAGAAACTCCTTTCAATCGTAGAGCGGCTGCAAAAACACAGAATCGGCGCGATAGTCATAATTGACAAAGAGACCCGCCCTATCGGAATACTGACCGAGAGGGACATAATACGCGGGCTTGTGGCTTATAAAGACAAGCTTCTCGAAAAAGAGGCGCAGGACATAATGTCCGCCCCTGTTTTAACCGTCGCGCCGGAGGAAGACATAGAATCAGCGGCAATGCTGATGGCGTTAAACAGGATCAGGAGGGTGCCTGTGACGCATGGCGAAAAGCTGGTCGGGCTTATCTCCTACCGCGACATTGCAAATGCCCTGCGCAAAAGTTTTTCTGACCTGGAGGAAAAAGCCGAGGAACTCGAGGAAAAAGCAAACCACGATGCCTTAACCGGGCTTTACAACAAAGGCTACTTAAACGACAGCCTGCGCCACCACTTTGAAATCTCAAAACGCGAGGGCAACTCTATGTCACTCATGTTCATAGACATAGACCACTTTAAAAACATTAATGACACCTACGGGCACCAGTGCGGGGATGTTATATTAAAAGAACTTTCCTCTCTGATGATGGAAAAAACAAGGGCGGTAAACATTGTCGGGCGCTTCGGCGGCGAGGAATTCATGATAATTTCGCCCTTCGGCGATTATAAATCCACCCCCTCATTTGCAGAAAGGCTGCGCTCTACCGTTGAGGAGCACCAGTTTATGTGGGAAGGAAAAGCAATACCTGTAAAGATAAGCATAGGGGTTGCAATCTGGAATCCTTCGGTGAAATCGCCTGCCGAGCTTGTAAAACAGGCTGATGAAGCTCTCTACAGGGCAAAACATGAGGGAAGAAACAGAGTGTCTGTGTACGACAATTAACGGCTGAATGACTTTGAATACTTCTTTCTTATTTCTCTTATATCCGCTTCAACACGTTTTAGCAGAGCCTGCCTGCTTTTAAACCTGCGCTCCGGCCTGATCCTGCCCAAAAAAATCACGCGTATGGTCCTGCCGTACAGGTTGCCTTTGAAATCAAGTATGTAAACCTCGAGCAGGGCTGTTTCTTCGTTTTTAAGCGTAGGTGCAAATCCTATGTTAGCAGCACCGAGATGCTCTTTTTTTCCGTTTACTACCTTGACCGCCCAAACGCCGCGCGCAGGTATGTCTCCGTATTTGAGATTGAGGTTGGCGGTCGGGAACTCAAACCCTATATGCCTGCCATGGACCACCTCGCCCTCTATTTCGTATTTCCTTCCGAGCATTTTTTCCGCTTCCTTTAACCTGCCGGTTTTAAGCAGTTTCCTGATAAGCGTGCTGCTCACCCGCCTGCCGCCTATCCTGACGTCTTCCACGACAGCGGTTTCAAACCCCAGTTTTTTTCCCGCTTTTTTCAGGGTACGCACATTGCCGGAGGCGCCTTTTCCAAAAACAAAATCCCTGCCGGAAGCCGCGAAACGCGCGCCAAACTTTCCCGCTATAACTTTTTCAGCAAATTCATCCGGAGTCAGACCGGATATTTCGGAAAAATCAAGAGCGGCTGTTATGTCTATCCCGCATTTTTCTATTCTCTTCAGCTTCGCGCTCAAACTCTTAATCTGCAGAAGCCTTGCTTGCTTGTTAAGGTGTTTGTCCGGATGCTCCCTGAAAGTAATGACACAGCTCTTTACGCCGAGAGAGCGGGCCTTACGGGATATCAGCTTCAGGATTTTCATGTGGCCCACGTGGACACCGTCAAAAACACCTATTGCAAGGGAGGTTTTCAGGGGTTTTTTTATCTCGGAAAGCGAGCTTATTACCTTCATTTTTTCTTCTGTTCGGCCTTAATGCTTTTTTTAACGGCTTTTATCACTTCAGCTACGGCGTCTTTAAGCGGTTTTCTGATTACGCAGCCCGAAGCGTACTTGTGCCCGCCACCGTCAAAAAGCCTGGCCAATGAATTGACATCATGCCCGCGCTTGGAACGGAATGAGACCTTTATGACAGACGGCGCGAATTCCTTGAAAAGCATTGCTATATCAATTGTCCTTATCGCCCTTATGTGGTTAATAAAGTTGTCGGTGTCAGAATCCTCGGCGCCCGCCTTTTTTATCATCGCCCTCGTTATGTGGCTGTAAGCCATTTTTCCTTCAATTTTTACCTTTGAAAGCATCATTGCAAGAAGTTCGGTTGACTGGGCCGTGGTCGAGTACACTTCGGAGGAAATCGCCGCCGGTTTTGCGCCGTATTGCAGAAGCTTTGCCGCCGTCATATGCACCTCGGGCGAGGTATTTGAATAGGCAAAAGAACCCGTGTCGGTTATTATCGCGGTATAAAGGCCTGATGCCATTTTCTCGTTAATCTTCCAGCCGGCGCCTTCAAACATCTCAAATAGCTGCATTCCTACGGCAGCCGCCTTGGGGTCCACCACGTTAATATCAGCGTACATTTCATTGCCCAGGTGATGGTCTATGTTTATGGAAACCCCCGCGTATTTTTTTATGTCAATCAGCCCGCCGCAGCGTTCCTGGTCAGGGCACTCAAGAAATACCACCGCATCATACCTGCGCTTTACCTCTTTTTTATTCTGTATTTTATTGCAGTGCGGCAGATAGGAATAAACCTCCGAGACTCTGTCGCGCGTCACAAAGTCAACTTTTTTGCCTTTGTTAACAAGCACCTCCATCAGCGCACAGCCCGAGCCTAACCCGTCGCCGTCCGGATTTCTGTGGGTGGTAAGCAGCACTGTTTTAGCGCTGATAAGCGCCCCGGTAATGTGCTCAATCTGAAGTTTCGTCATTGTCCCCTCCGGCCTTTTCTTTTTTCTCGTCCTCTAACTGTTTTAAGAGCCTTAAAATTCTGGTTTGTTCCTCTATTGATTCGTCTATTGCAAACCTCAGTTCGGGGTTATAGCGCAGGTCTATTCTGGAACCCACTTCGCGCCTTATAAAACCTGCCGCGCTTATCAAGCCCCCTATGGAGCCTTTTCTTTCCTTGTCCCCGCCTATGACGCTTATATAAACGTGGGCCGTCTTCAGGTCATTTGTCAGGCTGACCCTGCTTACGCTGGTCAGTTTTACCCTCGGGTCTTTGAGTTCCCTCATGATGATTTCGCTTATTTCCCTCTTCATGAGGCTTTCCACTCTTTGCTTCCTTATATTGTTCAATTCATCCCGCCTTAAAGCTTTCTTACTTTCTGAACCGATTCATAGAACACCGCCTGGTCATTTGCAAGAGGCTCGCTGTAGTTTTCTATGATAAGGCCGCACTCGTAACCCTCTTTCACTTCCTTTACAGAATCCTTGAACCTTTTAAGGGAAGAAACCTTTGATTTCATCAGTTCCCTTCCGCCCCTGTGTATCACCACTATTGAATCGTGATACGCCTTGCCTGTTTTCATATAACTTCCGGCTATTACTATGCTTTCGCTCTCTATTTTAAAAACCTGCCTTATCTCCGCTTCGCCTATTTTTACCTCTTCGTACTCGGGTTCAAGCAGCCCCTCCATCGCGGCCTTTATGGAATCCACAGCCTCGTGTATCAGATGGTAGATTTTTATCTCCACACCCTCTTTTACGGCAAGCTCCCTCGCCGCCGGCAGAGCCGAGACGAAAAACCCTATTATCACGGCGTCAGAAGCGTCCGCCAGAAGTACGTCATTTTCATTTATATCGCCTACGTCTTTGTGAATGATATTTATGTTTATTCCGCCGTCACCCGACAGCCTGGTAAGCGCGTCAGAGAGCGCCTCATTCGTGCCTCCGCTGTCGCCCTTTAGTATGAGGTTCAGTTTCTTTTCCGCGCCCTGTTCAATCTTCTTGTGCAGGTCCTCAAGAGTTATCTTTTTGCGCTTTTTGTCCTCGCCGAGCCTGCGCAGGTCATTGCTGCGCCTCATCGCAATGTTTTTTACCTCTTTTTCACTTTCAAAAACCTTGAACTTATCCCCCGCGTTCGGTACAGACGAAAACCCGAGCACCTCTATGGGCATCACAGCCTTTATTTCCTTATGCCTCACGCCGTGATCGTCTATCAGCGCCTTTACCCTGCCGAATGTATAATTTGTAAGAAAAGCGTCGCCGACACGCAGCGTCCCTTTTTGCAAAAGTATTGTTCCGACCGGGCCTTTGCCTTTTTCAAGTTTGCTTTCTATGACCGTGCCTGTCGCCCTCGTGTCTATAGCTGTTTTAAGATCCAGCATTTCCGCCTCAAGAAGTATTTTCTCAAGAAGTTCGCTGATTCCAATCCGTTTTTTTGCGGATATCAAAGCTATCTGTGTTTTTCCGCCCCACTCTTCGGGCACGAGGTTGTATTTCGTAAGTTCCTGCTTTACCTTATCGGGGTTTGCCCCCTCTTTGTCAATTTTATTTATCGCGACTATTATAGGCGCGCCTGCCGCTTTTGCGTGGTCTATCGCTTCAACAGTCTGGGGCATTATTCCGTCATCCGCGGCGACGAGAAGTATGACTACGTCTGTCACTTTTGCGCCGCGCGCCCTCATCGCGGTAAAAGCCGCGTGGCCCGGGGTGTCAATAAATATTATCTCCCCCTGCTCCGTCTTTACCCTGTACGCTCCTATCCTCTGTGTTATGCCGCCGGTTTCCTTGTCAATCAGGTTTGATTCCCTGACAGCGTCAAGAAGCGAGGTCTTTCCGTGGTCAACGTGCCCCATTATCGTAACAATCGGCGCCCGTCTTACAGGATTGCCTGTTTCTTCCTCCTCGGTTTCAAAAGCGTCATCCCCGAAAACTTCCTTAAATTTTAATTCCTTGCCGTATTCAGAGGCTAAAATCTGCAGTTCTTCCTCACCCAACCCCTGGTTCATCGTGGAAATCACGCCGAGCCCGAAAAGCTTCTTGATTATTTCGGTAGGTTTGACTTCTATCTTAACGGCAAATTCCGCCACAGTAATACCTTTATTAATTTCAACAACTTCCGGCTTTGGCGCGGGCATTTCTTCTGCCGGCGCCTCGGCGGCAGGCGCGGCTTCCGGCTCTTCTTCTTTTTTTACAGGCGCTGCCTCCGGGGAAGCCTGTTTCGGCGCTTCTGCCGCTTTGGCAGGCGCAGCCTGTTTTGGAGCCTCTTCTTTTTTTACAGGCACTGCCTCAGGGGAAGCCTGTTTCGGCGCTTCTGCCGCTTTTACAGGTTCAGCCTGTTTTGGAGCCTCTTCTTTATTTACAGGCGACGGCTGTGCCTGCAGCTCCGCGAGCACGCCTTCATCTATCTTGCTCATATGAGTCTTTACTTCTATGCCTTTGGCCTTCATTTTTTCCATTATGACCTTGCTGTCTATGCCGTACTGCTTTGCAGCTTCATGTATCCTCATTATTTGCCCTCCTTTGCCATACTGTCTATAAGGGCCACGGCCTTGTCTTTTAATTCCCTCACCTTGGATTCGCTGAACTCAATCACCGCGGCTATTTTTGAAGTCTCAAAACTTACAAAATCTTTGAGGTTTCTTATGCCCTCTTTTTTCAGTTTTTTCAGTTCTTTTACAGGAATGTCATCCGAGAGCTTAAACAGGTCAAAGTCCACCTGTTCGCTGAAATTACCCTTCATCTCGTCAATACGTTCTTTGGTAAATTCGCTCTGCCTCAGGACAGATACTTTCCACTTTGTAATCTTCGCGACAAGCCTCATATTGACGCCGTTCTTTCCTATCACCTGTGAGAACTGCTCGTCAGGCACGGAAATAATGGTGTATTTGTTGACTTCGTCTATGTATATCTCTTTTAACTCTATCGGCTCAATGGCACTCTGCAGGTATTTTTTGATGTCTTCGCTGTAGAGCACCACGTCTATTTTTTCTCCATGCAGTTCTTTCATAATTGTCTGTATCCTGCTGCCTTTCACGCCTATACAGGCGCCCACAGGGTCTATGTGGGAGTCATTGCTCGCCACAACCACTTTGGTCTTTATTCCGGGCTCGCGCGCGACATATTTTATCTCCACTATGCCCTGGTCAACCTCGGTCACTTCCATCTCAAATATTTTCTTGATAAAATTCGGGTGCGTCCTTGAGAGTTCGAGTTTTGCCCCGTCCTTGCCGCGGTTTGCCTTTAACACATACGCTTTTATCCTGTCGCCGGGGCGGTAGGACTCCTTTTCAACCTGTTCTTTCACCCTTAAGATTCCCTCTATGGTGCCTAAGTCCAGTATTATGTTCCCCGACTCTATGGTATGCACGGTGCCCGTAATTATGTCCCCCTCTTTCTGTTTGTACTCATTGAATATCTGCTCTTTTTCGACTTCCCGGATTTTCTGTGTGATTACCTGCTTCGTAGTCTGGGCCGCAATCCTTCCAAACTCTTTCGGGTAATATGACACCTCTATGATGTCCCCTAGTTTTGCGTCAGGTTTGAGCTTTATGGCGTCTTCTTCCGTGATTTCAGTGTACTCATCAGCTACGTCATCCACGACTGTCTTTGGCCATAGAAACCTGACTTCATCTTCGGCGAGCTCCACTCTTATCTGGGTTTTTATCCCGTACACTTTTTTTGCGGCTGAGGTTATACCCATCTCAAAGGCTTTTAACAGATCGCCCTCTTCTATATTTTTCAGCTTCTCCACCTGCTTGAAAATCTGCAGAATATCATTTGACATCATTTACCGCCTTTCTTCTCAAAAGGAATCCTCTTGAAGACTTGCTTTTTTTAGTATGTCGAAGGCTATAACAGCCTCTCCTGTTTCAGTCTGAACCTTAATAGATCCTTCGTCTGCTTCTGTTAACTTTCCTTCAAACACATTTGCATCGTTTATTTTTTCCCTTGTCACAGCCTTTATATTTGAGCCTATGTAACGCCTGAAATGTTCCGTTGTACGCAGCCGCCTGTTGATGCCCGGCGAGCCTACTTCAAGCGAGTATTGGTTATTAAAGAAAACCGCCGCTGTAAGCACAGCATCTACCGCCCTGCTTACCCGCGTGCAGTCGTCAATACCCACCCGCGAACCCGGCTTATCCACAAAAATCCTGATATTACCGCCATTGTCAATATCAATGTCCCAAATCTCAAGCCCGGCGTCTTTAACAACCGGAATTATCATCTCTGCAAGCTTTTCATCGTACTTTGCTGCCATATTCTCCCCTTTATAAAACTAAAAAGTGGGGTGTTAAAGGCCTTCCCCACTTCTCGTTATCATCATTTGGGCGCTTTGCTCTGTAAGCTTTAACTGAATGATGTTATACCACACCAAACTGCTGTTTTCAAGCCTTTTGTTGAAAAAACGTTATTAGAAGCCATAAAATGCTTTATTTTTAAAGCTTTCACCGGGATTGAGTTAATTGGCAGTATCTTCGGCGCACGCGCAGGAGGACGGTTAGAATTTGCAATTTGCAGGTGATATTACAAAAAACGTGTTTTTATCTGTTAATTTCTGTCTTTTGGCTTTTGGCTTTCTGAAACTTCTAAGACAACGGCAAATCCCCCCTGACCCCCCTTTGGGAAAGGGGGTTATGCAATAACGACGGATGGTAAGGGCGGTTGTGTTATTTTTCCGCCAAGCCGGTAGTTCAGCGTTGCCGCGGCTTGACTCCCGGCTTATTGAAGGCACTGCTTATATTCGTGACACGCCATTTCGCGCAAGCTTAGTTAAGGCCTGAAACAAGCCGCAGTCCGCCTGCGCCGTGTACAATACAGGCTAAAGCGGAAAAATAATACAGCCGTCCGCGTACTATGACAGTTAGAATTTACAATTTGCAGATGGAAGAGGTAAACAGATTTTGTCTTAGTATTAACTTCTGGCTTTTGGCTTTCTGAGACTTCTAAGACAACGGCAAATCCCCCCTGACCCCCCTTTGGGAAAGGGGGTTAGGACAAATACACACTGCCCGCCCTTTGAAAAATAGGGTTAGGGCAAATTTAAACTTTTTTTCGCAGCATGCCGACAATCTTTTCAAAATCCGGGGCGAGCGGCGCTTTGAATTCCATTTTTTTGTTTGTGTAGGGATGGACAAAGGATAGCGTTGTGGCATGGAGCATCTGGCGGGGCAGGAGGTCTGAGGCGCTTTTTGCGTCATAGCCCAGATACTTTACCATCTCGGTGTCTTTTTGGCTGCTGCCGTACATCTGGTCTCCCGCGATTTCATGTTTCAGGTGGCTCATATGCACCCTTATTTGATGCGTCCTGCCGGTGAGTATCTGCACCTTGAGAAGCGTAGCCTGGTAAAAGGATTCCGCGGGAGTAAAAATAGTCTGCGCGTCCTTGCCTGACATAAGCTTTGCGGTATATTTCATCCTGTCCCTGAGGTCCCTTGTTATCGTGGTGTTTACGAAACCTTCCTGCTCCACTTCACCGTGGACAAGAGCTGTATATATCTTTTTTATCTCCCTGCTTTTAAAAAGACCGGAAAGTTTCAAATGGCTGTCGTCATTTTTTGCCGCCATCATCACACCCGACGTGTCCTTATCCAGCCTGTGGACTATTCCCAGCCTGTTTCCATGGCCGGTAAAATCCTCTTCCTTTATATATCTTCCGAGCATTGCATTTACCAGCGTTTCCCCGCTGTGCCCCGCAGAGGGGTGAACCACAAGTCCCGCCTGCTTATTAATTACAAGCATATGCTCATCTTCATATATTACGTCAAGAGAGATGTCGGAAGGTTCCAGTTTTTCTTCGCGCGGCACTTCGGGGGTGTATTCTATTATGTCGCCGTTTTTTATTTTGGTGTGGTAGTTTTCCGCCGGTTTGCCGTTTATGAATACGTTTCGCGCGTCTATGTATTTTTGCACGGCGCCCCGGGACACGCCTGCCGCGTTTTTCAGGTAAATATCTATTCTTTCTTTTCCCTCTAATACAGCCTCAAGCTTTATTTTGTCTTGCATATGCTATTTTCACCGCCGCAAAGCCCGCCGCTCCGATTACAAAAAGCACGGCAGAAATAAAAGTTGAAGTTGACAGCCCTGCTATGGTGCCGCGTTCGGCGTCCCCCCTGAAAGCTTCGGTAACAGCCCTGATGACACCGTAGTTAATGAAAAAAAGGAAGAACACCTCTCCTTTTGCCTTTTTCGCAAATCTGTAATAAGTTATAAGGACGATAAAATTCAGGAAGTTTGCCCCTGATTCATAAAGCTGCACAGGCACCCGCGCGATACCGTCACCCGGCCCGCCAAGCACCGTACTGCAGGTTTCAGAGGCCCTGCCATAGCAGCAGCCGTTGTAGTAGCACCCTATGCGGGCTATCGCGTGGCCAAGCGCTGTAAAAGGTGCGATGATGTCCATCAGGCGCAGGGCATCGTGTTTCTTGAAATAAAGCCATAATACGGCCAGCAACGAAGCTCCTATCAGGCCGCCGTAAAACACCAGCCCGCCCTCCCAGACTTTGAATACGTCAAGAGGATGGCTCATATAGTGCTCCCTCCACACTATCACATACAACACCCTCGCGCCGAGTATGGCTCCGAGTATTATCACAAGCCCGAGGTCCATTACCACATCCTGTTTTATGCCCTCTTTTTTGGCGAGCATAGACGCGAGATATATCCCCGCGAGAAATGATAACGCAGCCAGAAACCCGTACGTTCTTATCTCAACCGGGCCTATGTTCAGAAGAACCTGGTGCATCGGTCGCCTCCCTGGTAATCAGAGTGTGAATTATGAAAAGCCCGACGCCTACGGTTACAAAAGTGTCGGCAGCGTTAAATATGGCAAACTTCCAGGACTGTGTCCCGAATTCAAGAAAATCTGTTATAGAGCCGCGAAAAACCCTGTCAATCAGGTTTCCCGCCGCGCCGCCGGTTATCAGCGAACAGGCGAGCGTAAAAAGCGGGCTTTTGTTTTTTTCCCGCGACCAGTAAATGGTGATAAGTATCATCGCGCAGAACACGACAAAGGACAGGATCCAGCGTTTCAGATCCCCGCCGATGTTTCCGAGCATCCCAAAAGCCACGCCGCTGTTTTCAACGTAGGTCAGGCTGAAAAAATCGCCGAGCACCCGTATTGATGAATATATTTCCATATTGGCTTTAACCAGATATTTTGTCAACTGGTCGATCAGCAGGGCTGACAGGACTGTTATTATGTAAATGCGCTTCAATGTATTTCACCGCTTTCCATTTTTTTTATAACACACATTATCCCGCTCTGCCCGCCTTCCGCGTCATAAAGGAAGGAGGCGTCTATCGATATATTTCTCGAGGCGCCGCCGCATTCAAAAGAGACCATCTTTTCTTTTACCGCATCTTTTTTCATGCTTGAGTCCATTATGACCCTATAAACCGGCGCTAAAGGTTTCAGGATGTTAATAGGCATATTAAGAGCCTTTGACCTCGGAAATCCGAATATCTCGGCACAGGACTTGTTATACACTATAACATTTCCGGCGCTGTCAACGGCTATTATGCCGTCTGCCAGCGCGTCAATCACCCTTCCCGTCTGAACAAGCGCCGCCTCCATCCGGTCTTCCATGTTTTTATACTGTTTTGAAAGCGACATATTTGATTTTTCAAGCCTGTGTTTTTCATCAAGTTCGGCTTCCGAGCGCTCGGCGAGAAAACCCGAGTGAAGCGCCACCATGAATAAAAGCGGAATGTTGATTATTGAATTTTCTTCAAAAACCGACTCAAACCCCGCCTCCGACGCATTTGCCCTGAGAAAAACATAAACCAACGTTACCGGCAGAGCCGCCACAACGCTTAACTTTACCGAACGCGCTATGGCGCAGATAAATATCGTAAGAAATACAGAAGCCAGGAATACGTGGTCAAAATCCGCGAGCCAGAAAGCAGCCAGCCCTATAAAAATTATGTCCATTACAAACACTGCATAAACTGCATTTACTCCTTCAAACATCTTCTTTGGGATAAAAACCATCCCTATATTACTCAGCAGCAGAAGTATGAGATATATGGTTATAGCCGGGGCTGTCTCTTCCGGGCTGCTGCCGTAATTGTAAACAGCGGCAAGCAGTATACAGACGGAAAGTATCGCCCTTATATATATCAGGTTCTTTTTTGTATCATCCCTCTGCTGCATTCATACCCCCTAAACGTTTTCCGAGCAGCGCGCACACAATCCCGGATGCTCCTGATTTTTTCCGGTCGTATCCGAATACCTCCAGCAGCGGCCGCACTTTTCGCCTTCCGCTTTCACGGCCTGTACTTCAAGATTTTCGTCCCACGCGCCGGCAGAAGCGCCCTGCCTTGACGTTTCAACATAGGATACAATAAATATCTCGGCAAGATCGCCTTTATATTTTTCCATTACCGCATGAAGCGCCTCTGACGAGTATCTTATGCTGACAGCGGCTTCATAAGGGTGCTTTACCAGTTTTTCATTTCTTTTATCCTCTATTTTTTTCATTGCCGCTTCCCTGACCTTAAGCAGTATCTCCCATTCCGAGAGTTCCTCAGCGCTTATCTTTTTTTCCGCAGCAACGCCCCACTCTGACAGCTGTATGTGTTTTTCTTCTCTGAGAGCTTCGGGCATAAACTGCCACACCTCATCCGCGGTAAACACAAGTATGGGCGCTATGTACTTGGCCAGTTTTATCAGCGCCTTATATATAACGGTCTGCGCACTGCGCCTTTTTACCCCATCTTTTTTAAATGTGTAAAGCCTGTCCTTTACTATGTCAAAGTAGAAGGATGAGAGCGTGATTGAACAAAAGTTTACGAAATCCCTGTACGCCTTGTAAAACTCAAACGACTCGTAACTCTTTTCCACCGCCTCGGAGAGCTCGCCTAACTTGTGTATTATGTATTTATCAAGCTTTGTCATGTCCTCATATTTTACTTCGTCCTTTTTTTCAAAATCACACAGGCTGCCCAGCATAAAGCGGAATGTGTTCCTCACCCGCCTGTAAGAGTCCGCAACACGCGCCATGATCTCGTCTGATACGCCGAGGTCCGAGCGGAAATCTTCGGACGCCACCCACAGCCTCACTATGTCGGCGCCGCTTTTTTTAATCATGTCAAGCGGGTCCACCACATTGCCGAGCGACTTGTGCATTGCCCTGCCCTGGCCGTCTAACACCCAGCCGTGGCTTATGACCGATTTATACGGAGCTTTTCCCCTGCAGCCCACCGCCGTCAAAAGCGACGACTGGAACCAGCCGCGGTACTGGTCGGAACCTTCTATATATAGGTCAGCCGGCCACGAGAGGTCCTTGTGGTTTTCAAGGACGGAAAAAGAGGAGGCGCCGGAGTCAAACCAGACATCAAATATGTCATTTTCTTTTTCAAGTTTCGAAGAGCCGCATTTCGGGCACTTTGCCGCATCACCCAGTATCTCGGCCGCTGTTTTTATAAACCACCCGTCGCTGCCATGGGCGCGTATCAGTTCGTGCACCTTTTCTATCGTCTGTTCATTTACCACAGCCTCGCCGCAGTCCGCGCAGGAGAATACAAATATCGGAACCCCCCAAGAACGCTGGCGCGATATGCACCAGTCGGGCCGGGATGCTATCATCTTGCTTATCCTGTCTTCTCCCCATTCATTGAACCATTTGACGCCCTTGACGGCGTCAAGCGCCTGTTTCCTGAAATCATTTTTATCCATTGATATGAACCACTGGTTGGTGGCGCGGAAAATGATAGGGCTCTTGCACCGCCAACAGTGGGGGTATGAGTGCTTTATCTCCTCTGTCGCGAGCAGCACGTTTTTGGATTTTAACATTTCAACTATTACAGGGTTTGCCTTGAAGACAAACTGCCCCTCCATTTCAGGGTATTCCTTTGTAAACCTGCCCTTTGAATCAACCGGGGTAAGTATCGGAAGCTTGTATTTTAAGCTTGATACATAGTCATCGTGCCCGTGGCCGGGTGCTATGTGGACGCAGCCCGTGCCTGTCTCAAGCGTGACGTAATCAGCGTTAATAACCAGCGATTCCCTCTCTATGAAAGGGTGCGCACAAATAACGTGTTCAAGCGAAGCGCCTTTAAATTCTTTCAGTACTTTATGCCCCTCAAAACCCGCTTTTTCAAGAAAGCTGTTTATCAGTTCCTTTGCTATTATGTATTTGCCGCCTCCCGCCTCTATCAGCGCGTACTCAAAATCAGGGTGAACCGCGATCGCGACGTTTGCAGGCAGTGTCCACGGAGTGGTCGTCCATATTACTATCGAAGCGTCCGCAGGGATCCCTGTATCTTTGGCGTTTTTAACAGCAAACTTCACATAAACCGAAGGCGAGGCATGGTCATGGTATTCCACTTCCGCCTCGGCAAGAGCGGTCTCACAGCGCGCGCACCAGTAAACAGGTTTCAACCCCTTGTACACGAGCCCTTTGCGGTAGAGCTCCCAGAATATGTCCACCATCTTGTCTTCATAAGAAACCGCAAGGGTGAGATATGGGTTGTCCCAGTCCCCCATGATGCCGAGCCTTTTAAACTGGCTTTTTTGAAGCTCCACGTATTTCATCGCGTAATCGTGGCAGTGTTTTCTTATCTCCGCCTTTGTCATTGAGGCTGCCTTTGAGCCCAGATTATCGGTGACTTTATGTTCAATAGGCATTCCGTGGCAGTCCCACCCCGGCACGTATGGCGCATAAAAACCCTTGAATGATTTGTATCTGACATACATGTCCTTTAATACCTTGTTCAACGCATGCCCCATGTGTATGTTGCCGTTGGCATAGGGCGGGCCGTCGTGCAGTATATAGGAAGGGCCGCCTTTTCTTTTATCCAGCAGTTCCTGATATACGTTGTCTTCCTCCCACTTTTTGGCAAATTCAGGCTCGCGGTTGGCGAGGTTTGCCTTCATGGGGAAATCTGTCTTGGGAAGGTGTATGCTTGTATCGTTTTCAGCCATTTATACTCTCCGTTCGTATTGTGAAAAAAGTTAATTTGCCCCAAAAGGCATCAGATAAAACATATATGTTTTTATCACATTCAGGCGGGTTTTTCAAGGAAAAGGATTTTTCGGTACTGTTCACATTGGCATGCAATATGATTTTCTCTCCGCCTTTAAAGGTGGGGAGTTCAGGTGAGGGGGCATGTTTTTAAGACTTTAAATACGCCCTCATCTAAGCCCTTCTACCCTGCAAGGGGCAGAAGGGTAACTGCTTATTACTGCATTTTTTTACAGTTAAACACATTTCCTGACAGTATCGCTTTTTCAAATGCTGTTTTTTCCGCATTTACACCAATTCCGGCTTGTAGTATACTCAAATAATAGTAAAAGGCGGGTAAACAAAAAACAGGGCTTGTCCGTCTAACACATATGAAACAAAAAACTTTTGATACAGGAGGGAAAGAAATGAAGAAATTTCTGGCAGTTCTGGCTTTTTCGGCAATGACTTTCAGCGCCGGGCTTTTTGCCTACATCCCGGAAAACAGCGAAGAAAACTCATTTGAGGCAAAAATAGTCACGCCTTTTCTTGAGGTAACCGACCTGATAAACGACGGCATACGGGCGATTAGGCAGGAAGTGGTAAGCTCCACTTATGACACGAAAAGAACCACCTCACTCGCAGGCGGCGGCGTGACAGAGGGTGAATCAGGAAAAGAAGAAGTAACCTCAAAGGAAATACTCTACTACGAACCAAAAGAGGACATCTACGAAGCGGTTGAGGTAATGGACGAAATACTGATATGGTCCACAATGTACCGTACGACCGACGGCGATGACGTGGTAGCCTACAACATGATTAAAAAGTACATCTCCGACAAAAAGAAACTCTTAAACACACTGATAAAAGCGCTCAAATTTGAAAAAGACAACAAGGATTCGGTGTTGTCGGCAAAGACCAAAATCAAAAAACTGGACAGCGACTTCAAGAGGTACTTAAAGAGGTTCAAAGGAAAAATAGAGCTGATAGAGGGCATGCCGCTGCCGGAACCGAAAAACTAAAATCAAGTTTAAACAGACATAAGGCTTAGACCTAATAAAAAACCCGGCTTAAAAAAGCCGGGTTTTTTATTTTAAGAACTCAAATTCAGTAAACTGGATTTGAAGCCGCCAAAGAATGCGCCGGTCCGGCGCAGAGAAAAATAGATAGTTGCAACAGCAAGGCGAGAACGCAGGAGGACAGTTGGAATTTACAATTTGCAGGCTTAAAGAACAAAAAACACAGGCATGGTTGTTTTTAACTTCTGTCTTATGGCTTTTGGCTTTCTTATGAGTTATGGCTTAATGACTTAAAACTTAAAGTCAAATCCCCCTACGCCCCCTTTGGGAAAGGGGGTTGAAAAAAACAACGGCGGGCGGTAAGGGCGGTGGTGTTATTTTTTCCGCCAAGCCAAGAGTACACCAAAGCAGCTGCAAAACCTTTTCATTATTGCCCGCCCTGTTTAATCCTGCGACACGCTTCTTCGCGCAAGCCTTGTTAAGTTCAGACTTCAAGCCGCCCGCTGCCACCGGCGCGCACAATACAAGGCGCAGGCGGAAAAATAACACTGCCGGCCGCAGATAAGGATGGTTAGAATTTGCAAGTTGCAAGGCGAGGGAACAAAAAACACAGGCATGGCTGTTTATTACTTTTGTCTTATGGCTTTTGGCTTTCTTATAGCTTATGGCTCATGGCTTAAAAACTTAACTACAATCCCCCCTGCCCCCCCTTTGGGAAAGGGGGTTAGATCCTCTGCCACACCCTTACCCAGTCAATATACATCCTCTGAGGGAACACTGTGGTGCCGTCGGGGTTTCCCGGCCAGGTGCCGCCCACCGCGAGGTTGAGCAGTAAGTGATGGGGGTGGTGGAACTCTTCTCTGAGAGCAGTGCCTGTTATGCTGAAACTTTTATACTCAATATCGTTAAAAAACCACTTTATGTAAAGCGGTGTCCATTCAACGGAGTATATGTGGTAATCATCCGCAAGAATTCCCGATGAAAGGGCGTATTGCCCGTCCGTGGACCTGTGGACGCTGTCGTACCAGTGGAGCGCTCCGTGCACCACGTTGTCTTTTCCCGCGCCGCCCACCATCTCCACTATGTCAATCTCGCCGCACATCGGCCAGCTCACCTGCGATATGTTGTCGCCCAAAGTCCAGAACGCGGGCCAGATCCCCTTGCCGTAAGGCATTTTTATGCGTGCCTCTATCTTTCCGTATTTGAAAGTTTTTTTATTTTCTGTTTTAATCCTTGCCGAGGTGTATTGCCTGCCGCCGTAATCCTCTTTCAGCGCCTGTATGACAAACTTTCCGTCTTCAAAGTAGGAGTTTACGGTGCGGGCCGTGTAATACTCAAGCTCGGCATTATAGGGCCAGGCCTGTTCTTCGTATGACCAGTTCACAGCATCAAGCGACGGGCCGTCAAACTCCTCCTCCCAGACAAGAGAGTAAACGGGAGTGGGCGTGGGAACAACCGGGACATAGGGGGTTTTCTTTGAACACGATGCGGCAAAAAAAGCCGCTGATAGGAGGAACACTGCCAATACAACTATTTTTTTCATATCCTGCCTCTGCTTAGTTTTTACTATTATACCTTACAAACCGCTGTAAGCAAAGACCGGTATTACAGTTTTCTTTCCCCTCTTTACGTTTACCTCTATCTGCTCTTCCCTTACCGCTCCGCTTAAACCCGTAAGCCTCACCGTCACCGCATGCTTTCCCGGGGGTAAAGACATCCGTACCAGATGGAACCTGCCCGGAAGCGTCCTCCAGCTCCTGGTGTCCGCCTGTTCGGAGGCTATGTTGTAAATATCCGCGAGCGCGCCTAAAAGCTGCCCCGTCTGCTTCTTTTTCGGGTCTGTTTCATCCTCGTTTCTTAAGGCCTGCGCGGCAAGAAACTTTACCGTCGCCCTTGCTATGGCTTTAACTGATATGAGAATGATGTTGTCCGCGAGATTTTTTACCGCAATAGAGCTCACGTCCTGCGCCACAAAACCCGTTGCATTCTTTCCCTTGCAAACAAGTTCTGCAGAGGCGACGTTAAAAGGCCTCGGGACAAATTTCGGAAAGGCTATCCTCATCACGTATGACTTTTTTTTATTTTTGTCCACCACAGGGTGGGTGGTGTAATAACTTGTTTTATATGCGGGCATTCCGTCATAAATCACGGCTATTACCTCCCCCCTTTTTGAAAAAGAGGAGTGTTTTTCATACTGTACTTTTTCTCCCCATTCTTTCTGATACCTTTCTATGTCGTCGCTGAAACCCATTGCACCCGCGAGCCTTAAAACATCGGCTTTCAGCCCCTGCGGTATTTCAGTACCGTAGAGCGCCATGTAGCGTTCATAAGCTTTTAGCGCTTTTTTGTAATCTATGTACGCTGAGTTTATATCCCCCGCGCCTTCGTAGGCTATCGCGCCGAGATACCGCGCAAAAGCGTCTTCCTTATAATTATTTTTTCCCTCAAGTTTGTCGCTTATTACGTTGAGCCTGTGGTTTACCCGCCTCGCCTCAACCTGCGCGCCAGGAAAATCCCCCTGATACATGAAATTCAGGCACTTTATTATATTTATCATTACCTGCTCAAAATCCTCGCCCGCGTAAGGCAGGTTGAGGTCATTTGACAGAAACGCGCCTATCTCGCCGGTTATGCTCTTGGTGTAGAGCTCCTCCACAATCTGTTCTGCGCTGTTTAAAAAACCTGTGCTTTGCTTGTAATCCCCGAGCATCTGCATTATCGCGCCCTTATCAAGAAAATATATGAGCTCGTTGTTTCCCTTATACTGGTGTTTTTGCTTTTCTATGACGCCGTCGGCTTCCTGAAACTGTTTCGCAGAAACCATGACATCCAACTGTTTGTAAAAATTAAGCCCGCCACAGCCCGAGAGTATCAGTACTGCCGCCGCCGCGCCGAGTATTAATCGTTTCATGACATCTCCTATTTCAGCATATATACAGGGATTACTTTCTTTTCACCCTGCTTTAGATTTACTTCAAACTCTATTTCCTGTACTTCGGGGCCTTTTGCGCCGCGCGTTTCCACAAGGGCGTTTACTCTGTTTTTTCCGGGCTTTACGGCTATGCGGGATACGTGAAACCTTGAAGGCAGCGCCCTCCAGGAGCGGGTATCAGCCTTGTCGGCTGTGACAAACAGCCCGAGCACCGGAACCTGCCTTGCAAATTCCTTTACTATTCCGCTCGCGAGTTTCTTCGCAAAAATCAGCCCCAGCCTCGCCTCAAGATTCTTAACTGCAATAGCGCTCAGGTCCTGCGCTATAAATCCGGAGCTTTCCGCGCCGTCAGAAGAGGCAAGTTTTACAGAAAGTATATTTTTCCCCCTCTGTACATAAGAGGGCCACTTGTTTTTATCGACCTTGTAGGCGGGCAGGCCGTCATAAAAAACCAGTATCACCTCGCCCTTTGACCGCAGTTCCCTGTAGGCCGTGTATCTGATATCCCCCCACTCCGCTTTTAGTTTGTTCACCTCGTCAGTAAAATTCATTGCGTTTGCCATACGGAAAAGATCCGCGACAGGCTGTTCCGGCATCGCAGTGCCGTACACAGCGGCGTATTTTCTGTAAGCCGAAACGCTTCTCCTGTAATCTATAAGGGCGGAGTTCAAATCCCCCCCTGTTTCGTGGGCAATAGCGGAGAGGTATCTGGCAAAAGCGTCATCTGTATAAACCGCCTTTTCGCCGTAAGCGTCGGAAATAACGCTTAATTTGTGGTTTATTCTGCGCGCCTCAACTGCGGCGGCCTTCATATCATTTTTATACATGAAATTCAGGGCGCGCATCGTGGTGACCATCACCTGCTCAAAATCCTCGCCCGCGTAGTCAAGATTTGTGTCATTCTGGAGGAAAGAGCTGAGTTCTTTGGTCACAGACTTTGTATATAAATCCGCGATTATGTCGTCGGCTTTAATAAGCTTTTCCGTTGACTCATCATAAAGCCCGCGCATCTGGGCGACGGAACCCGCGTCCATATAGTAGAGCAGTATGCTGTTATCCCTGTATGAATTTCCATTTTCCTTTTCAGCCTCTATCAGCCCGGCGGCAGCTTCATAATCCCCGGCAGACAGCATTGTATCCAGTTTTTTATGGTATGGTATGCCGCAGCCCGCCAGAAATAAAACCGCGCACAAAGCCGCAAGCACAATAATCTTTCTTTTCATCGGCCCTCCGTTTAAAAGAAAATGCCGGCATCGCCCCGGTCAAGGCACAATGCCGGCATTTTTTGTATTGCCCCGGCTGTCTATTAAAGCTTGAACCCGGGCCTTTCAATGAGTTTCTTTATCTTTTTCTGTCCGACCCAGACCTTTTCATTTGTCTCAAGGTCAAAAAGTTCGGCGTCAATCTGGTAGTAAACAGCCTTTGTGCCGCCGCGCTCGTCAGGTATTGAAGTAAGCACGCCTTTTAACATGAAATCAGCGGCTGTTTCTTTCTTGAATTTTTTTCTGGAAGCGTCAGAGGCGTATTCCTGCATATCTGCGCGCTCTTCCCTTATCTCTTCCCTTTCGGTCTTAGAGGCCACGAAGCGCACATCACCGGAGTTTGTAAGCGCCCGCTCCAGGTCTTTTACAAAAGTTACCACCGAAATGTGCTCGTCAGACTTGTTGGCTATGGTGCCTACTATTACCCTCGGCTCTTTGCCGCTTGACTTGAGGTAGCGCCTCAGCCAGCCGCCGTTTAACATGTCGTCAACGAGTTTTTCCGCGACAAGCTGTGAGTCTGTGTCGTTCCATCTGCCGGATAGGTCTGTTATCGTGGACTCGTCAACCCTCTTGACCGACATCGTAGCGCACGACGAAAACACGAATGCAAGTGATAAAACAACCATTACGATTACTGTTTTTTTCATTTTTTTCCTCCTATATCCTGTAGCCTAAGCCGAATTGGATGTTCCAAGTATCTATCTTTTTAGCGTCATTTCCCCAGGCAGTGCTGAAAGTGCCTGTTGCCTCAGCAAACGAGCGGAGCCACGCTATGCCGAGATTGATGTTAAAGCCGTTGTCAAAGGCATAATCTATGCCTCCTTCGGCATGGAAACAGGTTAAACCTGCGAACTCAGAGTCAACATAAGCAAGCGCATAGTCAATGCCCCCGCCCACGTAAGGCGTAAAAGAAGTCGGCATGATGTACCACTTTACATCAACACCCGCTATAAACCCCGGCGCAAGCGCTCCGAGCCCTATACCTATGGAAATCGCAGGGTCAATGTTGTAAGAGACCGTGCCGCCCAGTGTGTAGGGAAGCCCTATGTGAAGGTTTATCAGGGTGGGCCTTGCATCCCTCGGATAGTAGGTCCTTTCCTTGGTCTGGTTGGTGGCTATCAGTTTATCCACCTTTTCGGTAAGTGTAGCGGCAAAAAGCGATGCAGTACCGAGAGCAAAAGCAAAAACAAGAGCTAAAACCGTAATTTTCTTCATATTTCCCTCCTTTAAATTTTACTAAAAGATTTTATCACACTAAAAGCTCTTTGTGAACATGAAAAATTTCAAACTTTATACCAAACTTTATTGTTTGACGGAAGCAGTGCTGTTTTAGTTTACAACTTCTTATAAAAAACTTATTTTTCACCAAACAGCTTTTCGTACTTTTTGAGCATAAAATCAGATCCAAATTCCATTAAAAAACCGGCCGCCGGTTTTATCTTTACAGGCCGCCCGGCAAGCTGCAGTATTCTTTGCGCCGCCTGCCGTATGTTCCCCGGCTCGTACAAAAAACCGCCCGCAAGTTTTACAAACTCCCTGTTGCCGTATATGTCAGTCGCGATAATGTATTTACCCGCCGCAGCGGCCTGCACCAGCGTGCAGGGCAGCCCCTCCCACAGCGACGTAAGCAAAAAGCAGTCAAGAGAGGCCATAAAAACCTCAGGCTGGTCTGTCCAGCCGATAAACCTGGCCCTGTCAGAGCCCGTCTCCACGCTGCCGCTTCCCGAAGCGTGCCCTCCCGCGAAAACAAACTGTATTTTGTCATTCCCGGCAGTTGCTTCCTTAGCTATTTCAATGAACTCCTTGTAATTTTTCTGTTTTTTAAGGTTTCCGATCATGCCTACGGTAAACAGCTTTGGGTCAAGCCCCTGCGCCCTGATAAAACTTCTGTCTTTTGTCTTCTGTCTCATAAACTTTTTTAAATCCACCCCCGCCCTTATCACTTCATACTGCCCGGGTTTTCCAACGCCTTTTTTCAGGCCGTATTCTTTAACATCATTTCCCACCGCCACGAGTTTATGGGTAAACGCTGCCGCAAACTTCTCAAGCAGCACATAACCCCAATGCATCACGGGATTTTGATATTTATGAAAAGGGAATCCGTGAACGGTGTGAACTGTTTTTTTTACCCCCGCTGCCCGCGCCGCAAGCCTGCCCAAAAGCCCTGCTTTTGAAGAATGGGTGTTTACAACATCGATTTTGTTTTCTATGAAGTATTTTTTCAGTTTCCTGTAAGCCGCCAAATCCTTATCCGGCCGTATCGGATGCACGATCTCATCCCACAGCTCCACCCTTGGGATTTGCGCCTTGGGTTCTTTCCCGGTTTTTTCGTCCAGCATCCCGCCCCTTCCGGCAATAAGATGCACGTTGAATTTTTTTCTGTCAAGGTGCCGCGCCAGATAAAGAGCCACCTGCTGAGCCCCGCCGAGCTCAAGCCGGGTTATCACTATGGCAATGTTGACCTTTTTTGTTTTGCTTTTCACTATACTTTGTCCTCACCTTTTTGTCTTTTGTCTTATGTCTTCAATCCTTTATCTTATAACTTGCCCTTCGCGCCGCTTCAAACCCTTCAACAACCGCGTCTTCCATTGACGAGTACTCCCACCTGCCGTACCTGCCGGCAAGGAATATGCCTTTTGATTCAAGTTCGGGCACAACCTTATCAAGTATTTCACGCCTCTCTCTGTCATATATGACATAAGCGCCCTTAAGCGTCATCGGAAGAAGCACTTCTATATCCGCGCGGCTTTCTATTATTCCCATTGCTATGAGCCCCTCTATTATAGCGCCATCAGTCCCCGCAGGCGGCTTATTGCCGTGAAAAGACACCTCACAAAAAACAGAACCAAAGCCTTCGGGCGCATTTAGCCCGGAGAAATTGTGGGGAAAGCCTATCCTGTAAAAGGGGTGCTTTTTTTCCGGCACATAAACCCAGCTCATATCAATCTGTTTTTTTAGTTTAAACCCGATATTCAGGCAGTAAACATTCACCGCTTTGAGTTTTTTTGAATACGCGCGGTGAGTTCCTTTTCCCGTCATTTCAAGAAGGCTCTTAAGCGGCATCGTGGAAATCAGCCTCTCATAGGGCCTCTTCCCCTTGCCTGTTATTACAACCCTGCGCTCCGTGTCTATGCGCACCCCTTTTTCATTTAAGGAAACACAGTCTTTTACCCCTTCGTAAATACCTTTTATGACAGACTCTATCCCTCCCTTTTCAGGATAGTAAAAATTTGCGTTGTATCCTGCGCCTTTCCTTCCCTTTGGAAGTATGCCTTCGAGCACTTCTTCCATGGAAGGCGACGGCACAAACCTCCCGAGCCATTCAAGCGTGAGTTTTTCAAGCGGATGTTTCCATAGTTTTGAATTGTATGGCGCCATAAAATTTTTGGCAATGCCGCTTCCGAGCGAGGTGTTAATCCAGGAGAGGAAGCTTTTTTCAGACACCCTCCCTGAAAGCCGCGCCCTGAAAAACCCGCGCAGATTTTCCTCAACGGTTTTAACCGGCAGGCCGTAATTGTTTATCTGGTAGGGGTATCCGGTATAAGTACCGTGAGAATATATGAAAGCCCTGCGCTCAAGGATGTTCATCCTTACGGGCGTGTTGTTTAATATGAAATCCTTCGCGGCACCCTCCCTCAGGTGCATCAGGTGGCCCGTGTAATCAAAAGTAAAACCGCCCTCAACCTCGGTCCTGCAAAGCCCGCCGGGCCTTGAGCCCGCCTCTATTACTTCACATTTCCCCCTCAGGGCGTGCGCCGCGGAAAGCCCCGCGAAACCCGCGCCTATTATTATGGTCTTCATTTCCTTTTATGGTGGACCCTGTGGTAGTCTTTCATGTCAACCGACATCACAAGCATCGCAAACATAATCGCCGCGACCGCGACCGCGAGATAAAGTATAAGCGCGTCCTTTATTGTCATAAAGGTGGACACCACCGCGAGCACCGAGAGCACAAGGGTCAGCATCACCAGAAACGCCGTAGCGTGGGGTTTTGAAAGCCCTATCATCACAAGCCTCTGCGCCAGATGGTCGTCTGAGCCGTATATGGGAAGAATGCCTTTTCTTATCCTGATAAACATCACAAGAAATGTGTCAAAAATCGGAACTCCGAGTATGAGGAGCGGTGAGAGAACCGCAATGTAGTTTACCCTCGAATAGCTCTCGTTTAAGGCAAGGGCCGCCATCATGAATCCGATAAAAAGCGAACCCGCGTCGCCCATATAAATTTTCGCAGGCGGTTTGTTAAAATAAAGAAAGGCAGTAACCGCGCCGAAGAGCGCGAGTGCCGGGACTATGTTGTTCACCCTGGAACTAAGCAGTGCCACGGTAAAAAAAGCAAGACAGGCCACCGCCGCGACGCCTCCGGCCAGGCCGTCCATTATGTCAATTAAGTTCATCGCGTTTGTTATGCCCACAACCCACAATACGGTGAGAATATAGTTAAGTATATTGTTGTCCATAAATTTTATGTGCATGTTTACTTTCAGTATTATCAGCGCCGCCGCGAACTGCGCGGCAAGTTTCACATAAGGGTTTAAATTTTTCATGTCGTCATAGAGCCCGACCGCCATCATCAGAGTGGCCCCCGCGAGTATCCCGACTACGCCGTAGAGTTCCTGATGCATTATGATTTTATAGGCAATGACCGGTATCGCAAAAGCCAGGTATATCGCCAGGCCTCCCAGATAAGGCACCGGTTTTTTGTGCTTTTTAAGTTTTGTATGGGGCCTGTCCATTACTCCGAACTTTGCCGCAGCCTTCATCGCGAGCGGCACGAGTATCATGCCGAGCACAAACGAAGAAACAGCCACCAGTATATAGCCTGTCATTTAATCTCCTTTTTTACCCTGAAAATTTCACAGCCCGCATCACTATATATTCTTTCAAAACCGCTGTCCACCAGTTTTTTGAAACCCGCAGATGCGGCGAATGCCCTTATTGTCCCGAACCCCGCGTCTTTTAACCGCTCAAGTTCGGCTGTGTTAAGAAGAATATACCCTATGCCCCGCTCTTCAAGATACTGCGGCGCGCCGGCTCCGGACAACGCCTCTGCCGTTTCACTCTGCTGCGCCTGATTGAATACAGTAAAAGCGTAAGCCTGCCTGTTTATATGATGGGTGCGGGCGTCGCCGAGCACAAGCACGCCCCCCTTATCTTTTAGTTTGTTCAGATACCCCGCCGCCTTGGCATATGAAAGCCTTGATTCCAGATATGACTGCCTTCCGAGTTCAATTAAGGAAAAGGGCTTTATGTATTTCTCGGCGTAATAAATCGACACAGAAACCTGCAACACCGCCGCGGCTATGACCGCCGGGTGTTTTAACCCTCCCGCGCGGGAAGCGAGAAGCGCCGCGAGAAGATAAACAGCCGGCATTGCCGGCATGAAAAACCTGAGCACGCTTCCCGATACAAACCAGGCCGCGTAAAAGAAGGCAAAAAAAGCGGCGTAGGGCCTTGCATTTTTTATGAAGAAAAACAGCGGCAAAAAGATGAACACTACAGACAAAAGCGGCGAGGCGGCGTCCCCTCCGAAAGCCACCGGGTCAAATACCGCGGCAAAGGGCGCGGCAAAAAAAGCGGCCGCGTTTTTTTGAGGCCCGAACCCCGCGACGTGGCGCACATACTCCGAGGCATCCGCTGCCGCTGACATAAAGGGATAAAAAGCCTCCCCTGTCCATGCCAGATTCTGAGCGAGATAAGGCATAACAGGCACAGCCGCAAGAATCAAAAATACCGGCGCGCTTTTTTTGATGCCTGATTTAAAAACATAGTAAATAATAAAACCCGCAAAAAACAGGGCAGGCACCGCGCCCGTATATTTCAAAGCCGCAAGCGAACCGGCAAAAAACGAGCACAAAAGCAAAAGCCCGTAAGGCGCGGCCTCTTTTCTGTTGAAAAGCAGCGCCATGAGCACGGCGCATAACAGCGCCATAGGCACCTCTGCCCCGGGCCTTGTCGCATTAAGAAAGAAAAGCGGGCAGGTTAAGGCAATCAAAAAAGCCGGGCTTCCCGCGCCTGCCTCCCTCTTTGCCATGCCGTAAACAGCAAGCGCCGCCATAACGCCGGTATAAAACTGAAGCAGTTTATAGGCTTCGCCGCCTGACACAAGCATCACAAAAAGCCAGTTCATCGAGGCGAGTTTCGGAAAATATGAAAATATATTTTCAGGAATGTTGACCGCCCTGCCCTCGGCTATGTAGCGCCCCGGCACCGCGGCGTGGTAAACAAGCGCGTCATAATAGACAGCCGGCACGGCAGAAACCGCAAACAGCAAAAACAGGGCAGCCGCCGCAAAAACAGCGTATAGAAGCGGCGCGCCGGCTGCAGGCCGGCCGGTAAAATTTTTAACATCTTCAGCCATTTCCCTGTATTCCGGAATGCATATTAATAAGGAAACAGCCAAGGCTGCTGCGGCTGTAAAAGGATTATAGAGCCCGGCGGCTCCCGCCAATGCCCAGATAAAACCCCACAGGCAGTAAGAAGCCGCAAAGGCAGCCGGGTATTTCAGGGAAGCATTCAGGTGTATTTTTAAGGCTTTAAGAATTTTCATCCCCAGCGCCGTATATGAGGCGCAGAATATCACTCCGAAAAATATGGATGAATAAAAAGCCTGTATGTCTTTTGGCGACGGGAATTTAAGGGCCCAGGCGGTAAAAAGCGCGGCAAAAACCAGCAGCCCCGCCGGCTTTAGTATTCTTTCAGCCACGGCTCACTTCCTGCCAAACCTTGATTCTCTTATTTTTCTCCAACGCTCAGCCTCCCTGCTCATACCCGATTTTTTAAGGCAGTGCACCAGGTCGTCATACGCTTCTTTTTTATCGGCATCTTTCCTTATCGCCGCCTTAAACATGTCTATTGCCTTGTAGCAGTCGCCCGCCCTCATATAAGTATAGCCCAGGCTGTTGTAAAGGTCAGGATCGTTTCTTTCTATGGCCAGCGCCTGCCTGTAAGCGTCAATAGCGCGCGGGTAATCGCCGGTCTCACAGTAAACCGCCCCCAGGTTGTTAAAAGCCGAAACATAGTCGGGCCTGAGCGATATGGCATTTTTGTACATCTCTATGGCGCTGCCGTAATTTTTTTTGTCGGAAAAACAGTTGCCCATAATGTTGTAACCGCCCGCGTATTTCGGGTCGCGCTGAAGCGCCTCTTTTATAACCTTCATTGCGGTGTCTGTCATCCCTCTGTCCCGGTAAGCCATTGCCTGTGCGCCGTAAGCCTCTGTATATGACGGGGAAAGCTTTATTGCCTTTGAATAATTCTCAATCGCGCGGGAATAATCGCGCTTGTAATAATAGGCCAGCCCTATGTTGTAGTAAATATCCGCCATCCCCGGGGAAATCTCCGCGGCTTTTTTGTAGTATTCAATCGCACGGTCATTCTGCCCTGTTTTTCTGAAGCATATGCCGAGGTCCACGTACAGGCTCATAAGCCTGTTTTTAGGCGCAATGCCCTCCGCCCGAACAAGAATCTTTGCGGCCTCGGCGTGTTTGTCTTCATTCATCAGGTTTCTGGCCTTTGAAACCGCCCCGTCAAAATCCGACGCAAAAACCGCAGCCGTAAAAACGGCACACAGCGCTGAAATTAGTATTGTTTTTTTCACTTCTTTTTCTTATCGTCCTTTTTTGTTTTCTTGCCCTGAGGCGCGGGCGTGGGCTGCGGAGCGGGAGCGGCCTCTTCCTGTTTTACCCCCAGTTTTGAGAGCCTTCCCTTTATCTCCTGCTTTCTTTTATTGACCGGCAGAAGCCTGTCATATTTCTGCCAGAACTTTATCGCCTTGTCTTTTAACCCGAGCTCCTCGCTCAAAATCGCCGCGTTGACGTAAGCCGCCATGTCCCACGGTTCTATCTGTATGGCCGCCTCAAAAGCAGCGAGCGCCTCTTTTAATTTTTTCAGCCTTATATATGCTATACCCAGGTTGAAATAGGCGTTTTCAAGCGTTGTATCGTCTTCCGGGTTTGCGGCTATTATCTCCTTTAAATTTTCCACGGCAGCCTCAAAATCATTTTGCAGAATGTTTATCGCGGCGAGGTTGCCCCTCGCCTCCATATCTTCGGGTTTTAACTCAAGCACCTTTTCATAGTTTTTTTTGGCTTCAGCGAGGTTGCGCTCCTCATAATTGATAACCCCGAGGTTAAAGTGGCCCACGTCAAAATCGGGCTTTGCATCCACTATCCTTTCATAGAGCCTGCGCGCGGGCTTGTAGTTCTGCTCGTCTATGAAGACATTACCGAGGCTCGCCTGCAGGAGCGGGTTTTTCGGCTCAAGCTTCAGCGCTTCCTGAAGGACTTTTTTTGCCTCTTTGGGCGAGCCGCGCTCTGTATAGACCACGCTTAAGTTGTACATTGTTTTTGTGTCTTTGGGGTTTATAGCAAGGGCCTGCTTGTATGAATATATTGAATAATTGAATTCATTGAGCTGGGCATAGGCACTGCCCAACTGCCCCCAGTATTTCGGGTTTTCAGGGTCTTTTTTTATCAGGGCCTGCAGCACGCTGACCGAATCATTGTAATTGCCCTGAGCGTAATACTTGTCAGCGTCTGTCTCCGCTGTTTTCTGCTCTTCCTGAGTCTCCGGCACCTTTACCGTCAGTTCACGCTTCATCACCCGGCACGAAGAAGCGGAGACAAGAATTATAAGCGCAATGATGACCGTGATTTTTTTCATTTCACGGCCGCCGCGATTTCTTTCAATACTTTTTTCATGTTTTTCTCCCAGTCAAAATGTTTTTTCAGCGTTTCACTGCCGCCTGCGGCAAGCTTCGCCGCGAGACCCCTGTTTTGTACCGCGCTTATCACGGCTTTCGCAAAATCCCGCGGCTCGTCGGCTATCAGCATGTTTTTGCCGTCTTCTCCGTACACTCCCTTTGCCGCAAACGAAGTGGAGACCACCGGCACGCCGGCTGCCCACGAATCCAGGATTTTGTTCTGCCTGCCCGCGCCGTAGCGTACAGGCACCACAGATACGGCCCAGCCCGACATCTCGGCGTAAATATCAGGCAGTTTTCCTTTTACCATAATTCCCGGCACACCGCTGAATTTTTCAAGCAGCCCCTTTGCGTCTCCCGCAAAGACCATTTTAACATTTTTATCACTATCGCTGATATTTTTCCATATTTTTTTGATAAAAAACAGCGCAGCGTCAAGGTTTGGCGCGTATTCCATATTGCCCAGAAACCCGGCAACAGGCCCCGCCGCTTTTTTTCTCCCGGCATGCCGCGGCTTTGCCGCCCCGTTTGCCGCCACGCGGATATTTTTTATGCCGAGATATGAAGCGTCATCGCCGCTGTTAATAAAAACCCGGCTGAAATTACCATCAAGCCCCTTTTCCCTGCTTAAAATTCTCGGCAGGTCTACCGCTATGTATGCGCGGCGCATCAGGTTCTTTTCACAGGCGGCCCGCCTTTCATTATAAAGCGCGAGCGAGTCAACAATGTCAATCACCCTCGGCGCGGGCAGGGCCTCGGCGTATGGCGCCATCCTCAGCCTGTAGCAGTAAACCAAATCCGGCTTCAGCCTGTCATAAGCCTCTTTCGCGGCAGACATCATCTCCGCGCTTTCATACACCGCTATATTCAAAGGCTTTGGCGAAAAAATACCCTTTGCGGTATTTACCGCCTTTGCCGCGCCTGACAGATTCACAATGCGCTCGCTTTTAAAAATACCGGCCGTCCCCGGCTCCAAAGCCCCCGCGAAACACAGCAGGTGCAGCTCGTGTTTTGCAGCGATATGTTTAAAGAAATTATATGCCCTTATCCTGTCACCGTCCCCGGGAGGATAGGGGTATATGGGGCTTAGCGCGAGTATTTTCATCTGAGTTCGCCTTTCAGGATTTTCAGGTTATTTACAGCCGCCTGATTATTGGGGCCGTATTTTACAGCGAGTTCCATCAGTTCAACAGCTTTTTTCAGATCCTGTTTGTGATAATACGAAACCGCCATATTATTATATGCCTCTGAAAATTCCGGTTTGTGTTTTAGCGCCTCTGCCGCCGCGGTTATTGCCTCGTCGTACATTTTAATATTGTTAAACATCCCCGCCATATTTGAATGCGCCTCAGCGAGCGAGGGCTTTGCCTTTACAGCCTCCCTGTAGCACTCAAGCGCGGCCTCGGTTTCACCGAGCTTTGCGTGCAGCACGCCCAGATGCGTCCAGGCCTCCCCTTTTGTCGGAGGTGTGGCTATTTCAACGCCGCGCCGCAGGTGGCGCAGGGCCTGCCTGTCCAGCCCGAGCGAAGAAAGGTAATTCCCGGTTTCCATGTAGGCGCTCGCGTAATTTGAAAGGCAAAGCGCCGTGGTGGAATTAACCTTTTTGCCCGCACCAAAGAGATTTCTGTAAGAGAGCGTTTTCAGCCTGTTTACGGCGTTAGTCACTTCACCGGGCCTGTTAAAAGAAGTCTTGAGCATAAGCCCCGAGGGTACGAGCAGGCTGTTGCCCGCGGCAAAGAACTCTTCGTACGAGCGTTTGAATATGGATACAAATACATGCTTGTCTTTCAGGCTGGAGTTTACAAGCGAGGCTATTTTTCCGCTGTAGTTCAGTTTTCTGTCAACAGCGCGGGCAATCCCCGGGCACTCCCTCTCAATATTTTTCAGCCCCCACTCTTTGTAGAGAAAAAGCGTGGTAACCGGGCAAAAATCCGCTTTTGGGTCAACGTATTTAAAGTACATCATCGGCATCACGTAAAAATCGCCTTCAAGCATCGCAACAGCCGGCGTGTCAACCGACTTGATGATGTTCATCCCGAAATCATAGGCGTAAAAGTAGTCCTGCTGCCCCGCTTTTTTATAGTTGAGCCCGAAAATCACAGCGGGAAAAACCGCACAAAGCGCGTAAACAACCGCAGGCACGGCTTTTAAAACCCCAAACAAAAATGCAAAAGCGCCGGCAATTAAAAATGCCATACAAAAATAGACGGGTATCATGAAGACATCTATTATCCAGAGCATCTCTTCTTTCAGATTCAGATAAAACGCCAAAACGAGAAGAAACGTCACCGCCGCACCCGAGACAAGCACAAGCCTCTCTTTTTTCCCCGTGTCAAGAAACCCCTTAACCCCCAGGGCCGCAAGCGCAAGCCCGGCCATGGTAAATTCTACAAGCAGGAGAGCGCCTATTTTTTTAAGCTGCATGGCTACTACAGAGAGGCTTCTCGCCTTTTCAAGATCGGCATACTGCCCCCTGAATATTACATACAACAACTCGCTGAAATTATTCGGGTCCCCCCAGTTTAAATAGGCTGTCTGCGAACGTATCGGCAGGTAAACATAAACAAAAACCCCCGCTAATGCAAAAAAGAGCGCAAAAGAGAGGCTTTTGGGGGTTATCATTTTTATCAGATTGTGCTTTCTGAAAATCATTACGAAGTAAAGCAGGAAAGCCGGCATTGTGACCGCCATAGACTCCCAGTGGTTTGAAAAAGAAAGCCCCGAGATAAGGCTGAACAGGTATAAATACTTTATCTGCTTTGTCCGCTCAAACTCAAACGCGGTAAAAACCGCGAGGCTGAAGAAGAAAGCATTCATAGTATATATCCCGCCCTTTGCCGAAAGGGACTCTGACCAGAATGTAAAGGTAAAAGCAAAAGCAGCGGCGGCGGAAAGCGAAACCGCGGCGCCTGCCAGTCCTTTTTCTTTTTTTCCATAAACAGAAAACAGGGATAAAAAAAGAAACATTACAGCCAGCGCGCCGAAAAAAGCCGCCGACAAATTTACCCTGAAAGCCCCGGAGCCCTCGGGGATCAGCGAGAAAATTTTTCCGGCCAGGCTGAAGATCGGGTAACCCGGCGGGTGCTGTATCCCCAGCGTCGCCGAGCAGGCTATTGTTTCGGGAGAATCATTTGCGTGAAAAGCGGGGTTAAGCGTCGCGGCGTAAACAAGAAAACAAACCGTAAACAACGCGGCTGCTGTTATTTTTTTAGCGGCCGGGCTCATTTTTCACCGCCTTTAACAGGTCTTTAAGCGCTGTGGAATCCGGGAAAGCGGTAAGCCCGCGGTTTATGGAAGCAGTTGCCTGCTGTATTTCGCCTTTTTTATAATAAGCGACAGCGAGGTTGTAGTATGCCCCTTCAAAAGAAGGATTGAGAACAAGCGCGCGCTCTGCGTACTCCACAGCTTTGTCGTGCACTCCCGCAGCGCCGTAAGCCGCGGAGAGGTGGTGTGTTATTTCAAAATTATCAGGCCTTAACGCGCGCGCCGCCTCATATACGTGCACAGCCTGCATCGGCTTGTTTGAGGTAAAGTAGGAGTATCCGAGCGACAGCGCCGCTTTCAGCGAATAGGGCGAAATCCTGTGCATGTTTACGGCTGTTTTCTCCGCCTCTTCGGCGTTGCCCTTATACTGCGATATGTTGAAATAGTTGAGGTTTGCCTCCCAGTGGCCGGGGTTAAGCCTGTATGCCCTTTCAATCAGCGCCTCTGCCTTTCCATGCACGCCGGCGTTTACCATAACCATTGCCGCCTGATAAAGCGTGTTGTCGTCATCAGGCGCTATTTGCGCTGCGCGCTCCGCATACGCGGGGGCTTCCCTGTATTTTTTGAAATAGTCGCTCTCCTTTGCCTTGCGCAGATATGCTCCAGAGGCAAAATCAGAGGCTGAGGATATGACAATCGCAAGCGCTGCCGCTGCCGCGGCAAATGCCGCAGTTTTTAAAACCGGCCCTTTTTTGATTTCATAAAATCCCGGCGCGCCCGAGCGGCTCCATATAACCCCGCTTAACGCAAAAAAGAGCGCGGCAGTCGGGTATATCATAAAAGGAAAATTAAAAAAGGCGTGCACAGCCACTGCCGCCATGCCGGCTGCGGCTCCTGTTTCAAGCGCCCCGGCCCTCCGTCTAAATATTAACACTGCAGGCATAAAAGCAAATACAAAAAAAGCGCCCGCGCCTATGAGCCCGTACTCTGCCGTAAACTGAATGTAGTCGTTATGGGTGTGCCCTGATTTATAAATGTCTGTTGTTTGGTACATCTCGGGCTTCATTGAACGCGACTGGTAGTAAGGATAGATAATTCTGAAGTTCCCCGCGCCGGTTCCGAGAAGCGGCATCTCCTTTACCATATAAAGCGCGTTTTTCCACAGAGACACCCTGATGGTTCCCGCGTCATCTTTGCCGCTGATAAAATCGGTAACCCGCTTCATCGCCCCGCTGCTTAATCCCAAATAAAGCACTCCGCACAACACCGCTATGACAGCCGCTGCTGTTGCCGGTTTTCTTTTTTCCCTGTCGCGTCCGAAAAGCAGGGCAAGCACTATAACCGAAATACCGAAACCTATATACGCGCCGCGGGTCTGTGTAAAAAGCATCGCAAGAACAGTAGCAAGGGCAAGCGCTCCGAAGCCCGCCTTTCCGGCCTTTGAAGGCGAGCCTATGGCAAGCGCGGCACATACAGGTATTACAAGTATCATGTGGCCCGCAAGAAAGTTCGGGTTGCCGAAAGTGGAGGCTGCCCTGCCGTTAAATGTCGTCTGATAGGATACAAAGTCAATGCCTGACGCCTGCATTATGCCGTAAAGCGCGCTTATAAAAGCCGAGGCAAGCGCCGCTGCTGTAATTTTTTTTACGCCGTTTTTGTCAAAAGCGGCAAAAACCAGAGCGCCGTAAAAGAATACAAAAAGCGACAAAAGGCAGGAGGCTTTGTCCAGCCAGGCATATTTATTAACGCTCACCACGGCGCCCGCCAAAACAGCGCCGAGAAAAACAGCCGCGGGAAGGTTTAGGCCGGTTTTGGGAAAAGGTGTTTTCAGGGAAAAAACCGAGCGCACAGCGTATATTAATATGAGGGAAAAAGCCGTTATTTTAAGAAAAGCCTTCTGTGTACCCCAGAAAGGGTCGTCGCTGCCGCCGTAAAAAGCAAGGGGCAGAATAAATATGGCAGTAAGGTAAGCAATCCCAAAAGCCTTATTCAAAATCCGTTCCACATCCGCCTCCTGTTTTTTACCGTATTAGTAATGATAATAACATTTTTAGAGGCGTTCAGTCTATACAGGAAAATCCGAGGCGGCGTTGTTTGTTTTTTTCTTAGTGTTGTTGTATTTGTCCCTCAAACAACAGCACAAAACCCACTTACCACGGCCCGGACAACAGCCTAAATACGAGACGCACGCAAAGGTACGTCTTTACTGTTTTAGGAAACAAACTGCAAATACAAACCTGCCGTAAAAATATACTGCGCGTAATCGGTAATAGTATCTTCTCCCCTTCCGGGGAGAGGAATTAAGGTGAGGGGGCGTGTTTTTACATCCGTAAATACGACCTCCTCCTAAGCCTTCTGCCCCGCGAGAGGGTTAAAAGCACATTATCCGTAACAGCCGGTTGTTTTATAAATACGCACTATGACATACAGCATTTACAAAAACCCACCGGTAGAAACCCCTCCTTGTAAAACCGCTTTTCCTCGTATATAATTACAATATAACTTACAGGGATGGTGGATATGCAGGAGTGTTTTACCTACGTCAATGTGCTTCATTTCATAGTGTTCTGCTTTTATTTTGGTTTGGCCTGCGCTATTGCCGCCGAGGGCTTCAGAAACAACCCGCTTCGTATCATGGTTTATATGCTTCTTATGTTTTTCAGCATAGGCTCAATGGGAAAATTTCTCCAGCACATCCCATGTACCTCTTATGATTTCTTTATCATTGTCTATTACGCGTGCCAGCTGCCCTGGATAGCAATCGCGCCTATGGGGGCATTGGTCGCCCTGAAAATAGCCGGGCTTGATAAAAAACCCTATTACACTCTGTTAACAGGCATATTTGCACTTTACGCCGCGGCAGTTTATATTGCGGCAGCGCACGGGTTTGTGGATAAATTTGAGCTTACCGGGTTCGGCTGGAAAATTACGAACTCAGGGACGTTTTGGGGCTTGCTTTATGCACGCGTTGATGACTTGAGTTCCGCCATAATAGTCGGCTGTATCATATATTTTTCCGTGAGAAGCAGGGACAGGATACAAAAACTGCAGGCAGCTTCTCTAATCACCGGCGTTGTCGTCACTCTTTTCTTTATATACCTCTTCAGGTTCATTCCCGGCGCGACGGCGCTTTCCAACTCTCCCAATCTTTACCTTTTTTCCACAGCGCTCGGAATTTTTGCCGCAATGAAACTCTACGGGTTTATAGAACTCACACCCTCTTTTGCGGCAAATGCCATTTTCCAGAACGCCTTTGAAATGATGGCGCTTATTAAAAACGACGGCACCATAGAGGCGGCGAACCGCTCGCTTTCAATGGAAGTTTGCGGAAAGGAAAACGGCTGCAACGGCATCCCTTTTTCCTCTATTTTTGCGGGCTCAGGCGCAATCGCGGGTCAGATTCTTTTGCATACTGCAGAAAAAGGAAGCGTGCATTCCGAATTTGCCACGCTGAAAAAAGCCGGCGGAGGCGAGGCTCACTGCCTGTTATCCGCTGTCCTGCTTAAAAAATTCGGAATCAACTACGGTATAGTGTGCGTCATATCGGACATCACAGAGCTTAGAAAAGCCGAAAAACAGCTGGAAGAATACCGCCGACGCCTGGAAGAGCTGGTGGCAAAGCGGACAGAAGAACTCGGCATAGCCAATAAAAAACTGGAAATCAGGGTGAAAAGCACCGAGGATTTCGTAAAGGCAAGCTACCACGACCTGCGCGAACCGGTAAGTTCGGTCTCCAGGCTTCTGCACCTGATAACGGACAAAGCAAAAGAGTGCGCCACCCCCGAAATAATGCCCCTGATGAAAGAAGCCTCTGAAATGGCCGTAAGAACCGACAGCCTGATTTCCGACATACGCGACTATATGTTCATAGACAATACCTATTCGCCCGAACTAAGCGTTGATTTAAACGAATCTTTAAACCGCGCGCTTTCTTCCCTCAGGGAAACAATACTGTCAAGAAAAGCCGTCATTAAAACCGGTGCCGCTCTCCCGGTAATTACCGGCAGCAGGATTCACGCGGAAATGATATTCAGCAGGCTCATAGACAATGCAATTAAATTCAACACCTCAGCCGTTCCGGAAGTGGACATATCAGCCGGGGACAACGGCGAAATAAGAGTCTCTGATAACGGCATAGGCATAAAGGAAGAGTACCTCACAAGAATTTTCAACGCCTTTGAACGCCTGCACTCCAGGCAGGAATACAAAGGAAACGGGATGGGGCTCGCGGTATGCAGAAAAATAGCCCTGCTGCACGGCGGCGAAATAAGAGCCGAAGCGGGGAAAAACGGCGGCTCTGTTTTCATCTTCAAACTTTGAATCGATAAAAAAGCCCCGCTAAACCGCGGGGCTTTTTGTTTTATAATCTTTCTTTTTTTAACCTTTGATTTTTTTTGTTCTCAATCTGCCTTTTCTGTTTTCTC
>CAYGHG010000010.1:35552-36983 GCA_964349515.1 uncultured Spirochaetia bacterium | reverse complement strand
GGGAGCTATAATAAACGGAGGTATTGGATGAAAATCTGCGTTATCGGAACAGGTTATGTCGGGCTTGTGACCGGCGTGTGCATGGCTGACCTCGGAAACGACGTCACCTGTGTGGATATTGACGAAAAAAAAATAAGCAACCTAAAGAAAAACATACTTCCCATATATGAGCCCGGGCTTGAGGAACTGGTAAAAAGAAACAAGACCAGGCTTAATTTTACGACAGACCTTAAAGTCGGGGTCAGAAATGGAGACATAATTTTCATAGCTGTGGGAACTCCTCCAAAAGCCAACGGCGAAGCAGACCTCTCATACGTAAAATCAGCCGCCAAAACGATAGGAAAAAATATAAACGGATATAAAATAATTGTGGACAAGTCCACGGTGCCTGTCGGCATGGGGGACCTCGTAGAGTCAATAATTGAGGACAATTCAAAAAACAAACATAAGTTTGACGTGGTCTCCAGCCCGGAATTTCTGAAAGAGGGCAGCGCGATATATGATTTTATGAACCCCGACAGGGTGGTAATAGGCGCAAAAAACAGGCAGGCTGCCGAAACGGTGGCACAGATTTTCAAACCGTTAAATACAAAAATAGTAATAACTGACCTGCGCTCGGCGGAGATGATTAAATACGCTTCCAACTCGTTTCTCGCAACGAAAATTTCTTTCATAAACGAAATAGCGAATATCTGCGAAAAAGTGGGGGCCGATGTTGAGACTGTAGCGGACGGGATGGGGCTTGACCGCAGGATAGGCAGGCTGTTTTTGAATGCAGGTGCGGGTTTCGGGGGTTCCTGTTTTCCCAAAGACGTCTCGGCTCTGATTAACATCGCGAGAAAAGAAGACTATGAGCCGCTGATTTTGAATTCGGTTGTGGAGGTAAACAGGCTGCAGAAAAAGCACCTGCTCAACAAAATAAAAAGAATGCTCGGTACAATAGAAGGAAGGCAGATAGGAATACTCGGAATAGCTTTTAAACCAAACACTGATGACATCAGGGAGGCCGTATCCATGGAGGTCATGGAGGCGCTTCTCGAGAAGGGCTGCAGGATAAAGGCGTTTGACCCGGTGGCAATTCCCAACGCAAAAAAAGAACTTAAAGGAATCAATTACGTAAAAGACGCGTACGCGGCGGCAGCCGGGGTTGAGTGCCTGGTTGTAATGACAGAGTGGAACGAGTTTAAGGAGCTGGATCTTAAAAAAATAAAATCGCTGATGAAAAAACATATTGTCGTTGACGGAAGAAATATTTATGACCCTGCAAAGATGAAAAAGCTGGGGTTTGAGTATACGGGAATCGGAAGAAATTAAGCTATAAGCAATAAGCTATGAGCTATAAGAGAAAACAAGGCATGCTAATAATGAATGATGTAATGCAAATGCGCAATTGAGACCGTTGGGACTTTTGAGTCCATTGAGTCCATTGAG
>CAYGHG010000010.1:7507-35452 GCA_964349515.1 uncultured Spirochaetia bacterium | reverse complement strand
TTGAGACCGTTGAGACCAAAAACAGGAGGTATACTTTATCATGGCAAAGGACAATAAACAGCAGCAAAAAGAGGAATACACACTGAAAGACTATGTATACATAAATGTAGGTTTCTGGCTGTTTTTATGCGCGGTTGCGCTCGGTGTTTTTCTTTCCACCGGCTCAAAGATGGACCCTGTAATGCAGAACGTAATGGCTTTTATATTTCTCGTGTTAGGCGGGGGGTTTACCCTGGTGTCGGTATTTGATTTCGTATACGATAAAATAGCGGGGAAAAAGAATGAATCAGCGGGTTAAGACGGCGGCGGCAGCCCTGTTTTTTGCACTATTCGCTTATCCGGCCTGCTTTGGAGAGGAATTGAGCGTGCCTGATTTAATGGCGGGCGCGGAGTCACAGCTCAGGGAGGTACGCGAACTTTCCGCTAAAGTGTCAAAAGTCAGGGAGGACATGGAAGCCGCAATAACGTCGTTTGAGTCCGCGCGTTCTGAAATAAGGCAGTTGAAAACAGAGCTTAAGTCACTGGAAGAAAAACAGGGTGAGATAAGGCTGCTGGCGGTGGAAATAGGCTCCATTAAATCAAAGCTTTCAGCCATGGAGAAAAGGTATGATGAGGATATAAATCAGATGAGAAAAAATTTAGACGAGTTCAATGACATGAAAAACATACTGAAACAGAGCGCCACAACGATGAAGAGCTGGGATGACATAATAGGCGTCCTGAAAAAACAGATAAGCAACACTGAAATGGAAATGGCAGGGATGAAAAAGGAGATTAAAGAGCTGCGGAGGCAGTACGCGGGCGGCGATGACCTGATAGGTTCAATAGTTAACTGGCCGTATATGGGAATAACGGCGCTTTTAATATCGATAGCCGCTTTTATAGCGGCGGTAGCGAGGTAAAAGAGTGGCTGCAAGTATGACCGGATGGGGTTCGTGCAGGGAGGGGGCGTATACTATCAATCTGCGCGGCGTTAATTCCAAGTACAGGGAAATAGTACTGCACTCGCCGCCGGAGCTTTTTGAAGCAGAGGCTGAGATAAGCGCGGCGGTTGCCTCCAAAGTGGCGAGGGGCAGGGTGGATGTGTATATTACTATAAATAAGGAAGCGGTGAGGAAAACACCGGTTATAAATTACGCGCTTTTCAAAAAAACATATTCAATGTTCAAAAAAACCCTGAAAGAGGCGGGCGCAAATGAAGGCGTCCCTGTAAACAGCGTGTTCGCGGCTGAAGGCGTGATAACAATGAAGGATGCCGGAGCTTCCCTTTACTCGTTTAAAAGCATATCCCCTCATCTTGAAAAAGCGTTGGGCGATTTTATAAAAATGAAAAAAACAGAGGGTAAAAAACTCTGTGACGACATAAGCGCGAGGCTTGAGGCGATATCGCGCGCAGCTTCTGAAGTCAAGGTGCAGTTTGAAGCCTTTCGCGGGGAATACAGGCAGAGGGCGAGGCAGAAACTGGAAGAGATAATGGGAAAGCAGGAAGCAGGCACGATAACGTCGCAGGCGGTGGAGGTGCTCGACCGCTACGACATAAATGAAGAACTGGTAAGAATTGCATCCCATATAAGCCAGTTTAAAAAAATGCTCAAAGAAGGCGCGGCGGGAAGAAAGTCGGATTTTCTTGCCCAGGAGATATACAGGGAGGCAAATACAATAGCCTCAAAAATAACAGACTCAAATGTCGCGCACAGCGTGATAGTTATAAAGGAAAATACGGAAAAGATACGGGAACAGTCGATGAACCTGGAGTAGAAGTACAAGTTTATAAGACACAAGACAAAAGACAGAAGATTTTAACCTTTTGTCTTGTGTCTTGTGGCTTAATAACTTTAAGGCTGAGGTAAACATGCTTCTTAATGTCGGGTTTGATAATGCTGTTGCTTCTTTGCGGGTTGTTGCGATTGTTTCTGTGAATTCCACCCCTGTAAAGAGGATGATAGACGAGGCTTCAAAACGCGGATTTTTGATTGACGCCACACACGGTAAAAAGGTAAAATCCTGCGTTGTAACGGACAGCGGGCACTGCGTCATATCCGCGATACAGGCTGAGACCCTGATGTCAAGGTTTGAGGGCGCCAAAGCGCCGGAAAAAAAGGCAAAGGACAGGGAGAACGATAAAAAATGAAGAACAGCAGCGCCGGGGTTTTTGTGATATCCGCGCCTTCGGGGGCGGGAAAGACGACCGTCATAAAGAAATTCTTAAGCGGGCACAGGCACGATTTTGAGGTTTCGGTTTCCGTTACCACGAGGCAGCCGAGGAAGGGCGAAGAGGAAGGAAAGGACTACTTTTTTTATACAAAGGAGAAGTTCTTGTCCGGCATAAACAAAGGGCTCTTCCTTGAACATGCAAAAGTGGTGGGAAATTATTACGGCACCCTTAAAAGCACTGTGATGGGAATACTGAAAAAAGGGAAAAACGTGATAATGGACGTGGATGTGCAGGGGGCGGAAAACATCAAGAAAGCCCTTAAAAATAAGGCGGTTACCATATTTATCATGCCGCCTTCTTTTGAAGAACTGAAAAAAAGGCTCTATAACAGGAAGACTGACGCCCGTGACGTGATAGCCCGCAGGCTCAAGCTGGCAAAAAAAGAATTGAAAGCACGCTCGAAATATGATTATATAGTTATCAACAAAGACGTGGCAGAAGCAGGCGCTTTTCTGGACTGCATACTAAAACTCGAACAATTCAAGTCATACAGGATATGACAGGAGGCAAGATGAAAAAAGTAGACGTTTCAATCAAGGAAATAAAGGAAAAGATAGGAAATAAATATGCAGCGGTGCTTGTAATAGCAAACAGGGCAAAGGCCATAAGGGAAAACCCTGCTGATGTTGATGAAGAATACAGAAAGATGAAACCGACGGTTGCCGCTACAAAAGAATTTCTTGCAGATAAGATTAAACACAAGAGTTTTGAATTAGAGCGCATAAACCTCGAGGACTAGCTTTGGCAAAAGTCCTGCTCGGTATAACCGGCGGAATAGCCGCCTACAAAGCGCCGCAGATAATAAGGCTGCTTGCCGCGGCAGGCATTGAGGCTGTATGCGTGATGACCAAAGAGGCAAAAGAATTTGTAACCCCGCTAACCCTGCGCACCCTTTCGGGAAACCCGGTCTATGATGACATGTTTTTTGAATCCAAAAACCCGGGCGCAAAAGTTGAGCACATTGACCTTGCCAGAAACTGCGATATTATTCTTGTCGCGCCCGCGACGGCAAACATAATAGGAAAAACCGCCTGCGGAATAGCCGACGACCTGCTGTCAACCGTAATAATGTCCTCGAAAAAGCAGGTTGTATTTGCGCCTGCCATGAACACCGCAATGTGGGAGAACCCCGTAGTTGCGGAAAATACCGCCAAACTAAAAAAACTCGGATACATTTTTATCGGGCCTAAAAAAGGGGAACTTGCGTGCGGGGAATACGGCGCCGGGCATGTTGAAGAGCCCGAAATAATAGCCGCAGCCGTAGAGGCGCTTCTGAAACCCGCTAAAAAAAAAGCCCGCAAGAAAACGCGCTGAAAAATAAAACACTGCTTATAACCTCCGGCCCCACCCGCGAGTATATTGACGACGTCAGGTTCATCTCAAACCCTTCCTCCGGAAAAACAGGATATTTTCTTGCGCTTGATGCTTTGAGCCGCGGTGCAAAAGTAATCTTTGTAACGGGAAAAAGCCTTTATCTGCCGCAGGGCTGTGAAATAATAGATACCGTGTCAGCCGCTGATATGCTTGAGGCGGTAATGGCAAACATAAAAAGGTCGGACGCGGTGATTGGCGCCGCCGCTGTGGGGGATTATGCGCCTGTCAGAAAAAAGGGAAAACTTGAAAGAAAAAAAGGGCTCGCGTTAAAGCTTGAGCCTACCGCGGATATAATGGCGCTCGCGGGAAAAAATAAAGGTGCGAGGGTGCACGCCGGGTTTGCCGCAGAGAGCGGGGGAGGAAGAGCCAGGGCGGTTGAGAAAATGAAAAAAAAGAATCTTGACCTCATAGTATTCAATGACATCACAAAACCCGGCGCGGGTTTTGAATCCGACAACAATTCAATAGAAATCATTCTTAAAAGCGGAAAGACCGTCTTTAAGGGCGGCGGTTCAAAAGAGGCTCTGGCAACAAAAATAATCGATGCGGTTGAAGGTATATTAAAATGAGGGCTGCTGCCATAGCGCTGGTTTTACTTTTTTTATTCAGCCCGCTTTACCCTTCGCCGCGTAAAATTGCAGGGCTTCCCGAACAAGACGGCAGGCTGACGGTAAAATATACCCGGGAAGCGGTAAGCGCGGGCTTGGACATGGAAGCGGAGGAAGTTCTTAAACTCAGAAAAAAACGGGGCGCAATTCACCGGGATTTTTCTGTTTATGTTTTTGACAGCGCCGCTGAGGCGCTTGGCGCCGCGGAGATCCTTAACAATCAGGGCATTACGGAATTCGCAGAGCCTGATTACATCAGGCGCGCGCTTTATACCCCGCTTGCAGGCGGGCCCAATGACCCTTTTTACGCTGCGCCGGCACCTGAGCCGGGCAATAATCAGTATGGCTACGCGCTTGTAGGCGCAGATGCGGCTTTTGCGGCAGGCATAATAGACCCGAACCAGAGCATTACGGTGATTGTGGCTGTGCTTGATTCAGGGGTGGGCATGTCTCCGGTTCTGCATGAAGATCTGGCAGGAATAACCGTAAACGGCTATAACGCCATTAATCCCGGGGGGCAGACTTTTGATGACGACCTTACAGGCGGTCACGGTACGCACTGCGCGGGGATAATAGCCGCGAATACCAATAACGGCATGGGTATGGCAGGTTGTGCGTTTACAGGAGTGACATGGAATGCAAGGGTGCTGGTAATGCCTGTTAAGGTGCTTGACGAATACGGTAACGGTTATGATTCGGATGTTTATGAAGGTGTGAAGTGGGCGGTGGACAACGGCGCAAAAGTGTTGAATTACAGTTTTGGCGGTTATTCGCCGAGCCATGTTTTAAGGGCCGCGATGAACTACGCATCTTCAAAAGGAAGCCTGAATATAGCCGCTGCGGGAAACGATGATACAGCGGCTTTTTACCCGGCGGCATACTCAAACGTGATCTCAGTCGCTGCGTGCGACCAGAATTCACAAAGGGCGGATTTTTCAAACTACGGTAAAATTGACGTGACGGCGCCGGGTGTTTCGGTTCTCAGCACATCAAACCAGGGATTATCAAGTTATACACAGCAGTCAGGCACCTCTTTCTCGGCCCCGTTTGTAGCGGGTCTGGGGGGGTTGATGTTTTTAAAATACCCAGGATGGGATGCGGATAAGGTAAGGGAAGTCATAGAGCGTACCTGCGATGATATCGGCACGGCGGGGTATGACAATAAAACAGGCTGGGGCCTTATTAATTTTACAAAAGCTTTAGGAGGGCAGATTGCGCAGCCTCCGGCTGCTGAAGGCATTAAAACTTACGCCTGGCCCAATCCGTTTTCGCCGGTAAATGATATATTTACAAACATTACAATCGTAAACCCCGGGGGCTTTCAGGAAATGAAGGCCGAGGTTTACGACGGGTCGGGGGCTAAAATATGGGAGCAAAACATAAACCCGCAGGCAGGCTACATCACAATAAAATGGGACGGGAAAAACGCGTCGGGAAAGCCGGCGGCCAACGGCACATATTTTTACGTTATAAAAACGCCGAAAATTTCAGGAAGGAATAAAATAACAATTGTACATTAAAAAGGCGCTTATATTTTTTATGTTGTTTTCTTTTACCGCCGCCGCCTGTGGCTCGGGAGGCGAGGCTTTTGCTTTTCTCAAGGCGGGTTCCGCGGCAAGGCCCGCCGCTATGGGAGGCGCTTACGCTGCCGTGGCTGACGATGCTGCAGGTATACTTTATAACCCCGCCGGGCTGGTGCGCCTTGAAGCACTTGAAATACAGGCTGATATGTATGTGATGAGTTTCGACAGGACCCTCTATTTTACGGCCATTGCAAAACCCTTCACCATCGGGGAGGCGGTTTACTCTACGGCTCTTTCCTGGCACCGTTATTCGCCGGGTAAAATTGAGCGCAGATCCACATCTTCGCCAATGCCTGATTCATATATTGAGGAGGCGGCGAGCCTTGTCACCGCGACATTGGGTACGGCGCTTTCGGAAAGCCTCTACACAGGCGCAAATATCAAGTTTTTCTTTCACAATATAGGGGCCTTTTCGGGTTTCGGGCTCGGGTTTGACGCAGGCGCGATGCTGAAGCTCAACAGGGGCTTCTACGCGGCATTCTGTATCAGGGACATAGCCACCGACATAAGCTGGCAGTCGGCAAATTATACGGAACGCGTACCGCAGCAGATAAGCGCGGGGCTTTCAAATCTTTTTGAAGGCGCTTTTGGGTTTGAGGGTTTTTCGGCGCTGCTCAGCGGTGAGATATATTACAACAGTTTGGGTTTTTTCAGGTTTAAAGCGGGAGCCGAACTCTCCCGCGACAAAACTTTCTTTTTGAGGGCGGGTTTTGACGGTGTGCCTGCGGCGGGGGCGGGCATAAGGCTGAAGGCTTCAAATGTATTTTCCTTTACAATAGATTACGCATTTGTGCCTGACACTATAATCACCGGACATTTTAATCACAGGGTGAGCCTTAAGGCGGATTATGTTTTTCCCCATTTTGGTGTTGAAAGCGCGGAAAAAGAGGGTGTGAAAATGAGGCCGGAGCCGTGGTGAAAAAAAAGGGGATATCCTGCGCGGTAATCTGCAGGGCTGACGATCCTGACATTGAGGGGTGTGTTGAGGCTCTTAAGATGTTCGATGAGATAATAGTTGTCAGCGACGGGCGCGGGCCGTCTGTAAATAAAGCGCGAAAACTGGGAGCGCGTGTATTTATAAAAAAATGGAATGGTTTTGTGAAACAAAAGAATTTTGCAGTCAGAAAAGCCTCTTTTGACATGGTTTTGTCGGTTGATTCTGACGAGTTTGTGACGCCGGAACTGGCGGAAGAAATCATTAAAATATCAGAATCAGGAAACAGGCCGGCCTGCTATATTCCCAGAAAAAACTTCTTTTACGGCAAATGGCTGAAGTATTCGGGGCTTTACCCCGACTATCAGCTGCGTTTTTTTCCAAAAAAAAAGTCGGAGTTTGCCGGGGGCGATATCCACGAGACAGTGCGCTCTGCCGCTTTGGAGAAACTGTACCTGAAAAACCCGGTCATACACAGGACAAAAAAAAGCATACACAGCCATATTGACACCCTTAACAGATACACGACGCTTGAGGCTGCAACTGCGGCCCGTTCCGGTAAAAGACCTACAGGGTATTCGGTTTTGATAAAACCTGTTTATGATTTTATTAAGTTTTACTTTTTCAAACTTGGATTTCTTGACGGGTTTGAAGGGCTTGTTTTTAACGCGGAAAAATCAATGTATTCTTTCCTAGCCGGGATAAAAACCTGTGAACATGCCGGCCCGGATTTTAAGGGGCTGCTTAAGACGCTTTTTAAAAGAAACCGCTGATTTTTTACTTCTGGAAAAGATCCTTGTAAATCTCGCCTGCTACCGGCGCCGCGACTGTCATTCCTTTTCCCTCGCTGTCACCCACGACTGCTATTGCGTACTCGGGGTTGTCCGCAGGCGCGAAAGATATAAACCACGCATGAAGCCCTGCTGAGCTTGACCCCGAGGTGCCGGTCTTGCCGGCGACCCTGATGCCTTTTACCCTTGCGCGTTTTCCTATCCCTTTTTCAACCACGTTTACCATGAGTTCTTTAATTGATGACGCTGTGGAAGCTGTTATTGAGCGCCTGGCCTCCTGGGGAACTGCGGAATAAATAAGTTTTCCGTTTATGTTGCGGATTTCTTTTATCATATAGGGCCTCATCATGGTGCCGTTGTTTGCCACAGCCGCGGCCATCATTGCGGCGTGCAGGGGGGTTATGGTGTATTCTTTATTTTTTGCAGGAGCCAGGCCGCAGGCGTGCATGGCAAGTTCGAACCTGTTGTCGTGCATTCTGGGGGAGACGCTCTGTGCCACGGGTATTGAAATTTTTGTGCCTGTTATTTTTTCCGTGAATCCGAGGTTTATGTTCTGGTTAAACCAGAAGCGGTTGTTGTATTCGGAAAGCCTCGGCCCGCCTACCGCAAATCCGATATATGCCGCGCCGATGTTGCACGAGGTGTCTATAGCGTGGGTTATGGAATTGATCCTGCCGTGTTTTTCCCAGCACCAGAAAGTCCTGTCATTTAAACCGGTAGAGCCTGTGCACCTCACCGGGAATACATCTTTTTCCCCGATCTGGTTTTCAAGAGCGGCTGCCACCGTAATCATCTTTGCGATGGAGCCGGGCTCATAGAGTTTGTCAATTGCGCGGTTGAGAAGCGGCTGGTTTCTGTTTGCCCTTATTTTACCCCATTCCGTGGATATGGTATTGGGCCGGAAAGTCGGCTGGTTGTAAAGGCCGAGTATTTCTCCTGTCTGGGGTTTTATCACCACTACGCTTCCTTTATACCACCCGAGGGCGCGCGCGATGGAATTCTGGACACGGGTATCTACGGTAAGGTAAATTCTGTTTCCGGGTATGTACTGTTCAAGATATTTTTCTATTCCGTCTTTTGTGCCGCGCTTCTCATCGTCGTAACCCGTGATGTGCGCCGCCCTCTGGTCAAGTATAAAAGTCTTCTGCGCGGCGGATTTGATAAGGTTATAGCGCGCAAGAGGCTCGCCGTTTCTGTCAAAGAGATAGTAGATGGCGCCTTTGTTTTTGTCGTCCTCCGCTAGAGAGAGGTTCTTTCGTGCGGGCGCAAATTTGGGGTTGTAAGTGAGGGCTTTCGTATAATTTGTTATCGCCTGATCAACCTTTCCCGAGGCGTGAAGACAGCAGCCGAGGCCGTAGAGCGCCTTGAAATCGGTGGGGTTAAGCCTTACTGAGTGGCTGAATTCCGCCTCTGCATTTTTATAAAGCCCGGCGTCGAGGAACATGTGCCCGAATTTCGTGTGGTCTATCATACGGCTGTATTTCAGGCCGGATGTTATAGCTTCGGTGAAATACTTGTCTGCTTTCTCAAATTCATTCTGCTTCACGGCAATGCTGCCGAGGCCGTCTAAAGCCAGTGCGCCTGAGGGTTTAAGATTGAGAGCTTTGTTAAAATCAGAGAGGGCCTGCGAGTATTTGGATTTTTCATAATGGCTGATTCCGCTTTTAATGAGCCACACATAGCGCAGGTTTTTACCGGCAACATAAAACAAGGCGGCTCCCGCTGCTGCGAGCAACAGCACTATGGCTATTATCTTGTATCTTTTCTTCTTCCTGTAGCTTCTGCCGGAAAGGTGTTCAATAGGCTGCAGTCTCATTGTGTCCTCCTTAAAGGAAAAATCAGACTGTATGATAACAGATAAGGTGTTAATGGGGCAAGGGAAAAAGGATTTACGGGATTTAAAACCCGCAAGCATTGACAATAATGTAAAAAGTATTATAATATAAAATATTAAATATTTTAGGAGGTTTTGTTGAAACTTTTTATAAACGCGATAATCTGGCTTGCCGGCGCATCCTGTGTCTTTGGGGCTGATTTCAATATAGCCGTACTCGGAAACAGCTCAAATGCAGCCTGTTCAGCCATATATAATGCCGCTATGATGGCAGCGGAGGAAAAACAGTCTTCCGAAGAAAGCGGAAAACCGGCGGTAGTATTTATACAAGACGGAGAAGGTGCTGCCGAGGGGATAAAAGAGCACGGCGTAAAGGCTGTCATGGGTATTATAAATGAAAACCATAAGGAGCTGATGGGGCTTTTTCCCGAAATTCCTTTTGTGTCGCTGTCGCCGGATTTTGCGGGGCTTACCATTTCTCCAAATTCTTTCCGCGCTATGATATCAAATTCGCAGATGGCTTCCGCTCTGTGCAGGGCGGATATTAAAATATTCGGCAAAAACAGCTTTGCGGTCGTTTGGGAGGAGGGAAACTCCGAGTACGAAAGTATAGCAAATACTTATGCCGATACGGTCAGGGCAAACGGCGTAAAGCTGCTGTATCAGAGAAGCGCCGCGCCGGACAGGGACGACTACAACGCCATACTGATAAGGCTGCGTGAACTGAAGATGCAGGTTATTTTTTACGCCGGCAGCATGGAGCAGGCGGCAAAAATGGCAAAGCAGTCAAAGGCACTGAATGTAGGCGCGGTTTTTACCTCCACGGATAATATATATTCAAAACGTTTTATAAATGCGGCGGCGGCAGGCGCTGACGGCGCTGAGTTTGTGACAAAGTTTCCGGCTTCGCCTTATTCTTTTAAGGGTTCGAGGGCATTTCTTTCTGCGTATGACAAACGCTTCGGATGGCCTGCCGGGTATGTGCCGTTTGCTTATGATGCGGCAAATATGGTGATTAAATTTGCCGCGGGAGAAGATACATCTTTGGAAGCGTTAGCGGGGCTGTCGCACAGGGGTATTACCGGAAATCTTTCATTTGACAGGTCAAGGGAATTAAAGTCACCCGATTTTTATCTCTATATAATAAGAAGAAAAGAATTTTTAAACTTTAAATTTTCCCCGCAGCAGCGGGACTCTTACAATACTGCCAAGTGAGGCGATAAATGGCGAAAAGAATAGGCGACCTGCTTCTTGAAGAGAGCCTGATTACCCCGGAACAGCTTCAGCAGGCTCTTGACGAACAGCAAAAATCAGGCGACCAGGTCGGCAAGATACTTGTCAGGATGGGGTTTATCACCGAAGAGGCATTATATTATTTTCTTGCCATACAGTTCGGGACGGAATATATCGACATGAAAGATGTTCAGATATCTTCGGAAACAGCGAATTACATAAAAAAAGAAGCCGCGGAAAAGTTCAACGCCATACCTTATGAAGTGACCCCGAAAAAAGTTGTTTTTGTGACATCGGACCCTGATGATTATTTTGGGCAAAGGATACGCGAGAGCCTTCTGATACCTAACGATATTGCCATATCTTTTGTAGTTACTTCATCTTCGGGCATGCAGGCGGCGCTTGCTGTTTATTATGGGAGCGAGCAGAAAACAGAAATAGATGACAGCCTAAAGGCGATATTTGACGAAGGAAATGACGAAGCTGAAGGGGGGGGAGTGGATACTTCCGAAGTGGTTACCGAAGATTCCACCCCTGTTATAAAGATTGTTAATGCGCTGATAGGCGAGGCGGTGAAACTGAAAGTTTCGGACATACACCTTAACCCCTCACAAAAAAATATTGGTATCAGATACAGGCTTGACGGGGTGCTGCACAAACAGCCGTCGCCTCCTGCACACTACAGAAACGCCATAATTTCAAGGCTCAAGGTAATGTCAAAGCTTGACATTATGGAGCGCCGGGCCGCCCAGGACGGCAGGATAAAAATAAAAATACAGTCCAGGGTTATTGACCTGCGCGTGTCCATACTGCCCTCTATTTACGGAGAAAACGTGGTAATGCGTATTCTTGACCAGGAAAACCTGATGCTTGACCTTACAAAACTGGGGTTTGAAGAAAAAGAACTTGACGTATACAAGGAAGTCATAGAAATGCCGTACGGACTCATACTTCACACCGGCCCTACCGGCTCGGGTAAGACGACCACGCTATACTCGGCCCTTTCAACCGTCAATAAGCCGGAAAAAAACATTATTACACTTGAAGACCCTGTTGAGTACCAGCTTCCCGGCATCGTGCAGATACAGATGAATTCGGATATTGGGCTGACTTTTGCCTCTGCTTTAAGGGCCTGTCTGAGGCAGGACCCGAACATAATGATGGTCGGTGAAATCCGAGACAAGGAAACTGCTGATATTTCCATAAAAGCCGCGCTCACAGGGCACCTGCTTTTCAGCACGCTTCACACAAATGACAGCCCCTCCACCATAATGAGGCTGATAGACATGGGTGTGGACCCTATATATGTGGCCTCCTCGGTAAAACTGATAGTCGCGCAGAGGCTTTTGCGCAGGGTTTGTTCCAATTGCAAGGAGCCTTATAACCCCACTGACGACGAGCTTCAGAGGCTGCTGGTGAAACGCGAAGAGATAGAAGGTGCTCAGATAATGAAAGGCGCGGGATGCGCCAAGTGCCATAACTCGGGGACTAAAGGCAGGGTGGCCATATATGAAATACTCAGGATGACGCAGGAGCTGGCGGATTTGATATTTGGCGGAGCGGACTTAAATGATCTGACCCGGCAGGCGCAGCTGGACGGAATGAGGACCTTGAGGCAGGTAGCACTTGAAAAATGGCGTACAGGCGTCACGAGCTATGAAGAAGTGCTCGCGGCGACATCGGAGGCGTAATATGTATGAATCACAAAAGCTCGGCGAGATTCTTCTTGAAGAGGGTATGATAGATGAGAAGCAGCTTGCAGCAGCCATAGACGAGCAGGTAAAAACAAACGAACAGCTGGGTTTTGTCCTCGTGAAACTCGGTTATATCACAGAAGACGTACTTTACCATTTTCTTGCAATGCAGCTCGGAATCAAGTTTGTGGACGTGGCAATACTTTCACATTTAGAAGAAGATGTGATTAAGGCGGTCACCGGAGACACGGCAAGGAAGTACAACATACTCCCGATAGAGAAAAACCCGGGCAGGATAATTTTTGCTACCATCAACCCGACTGACCCGCTGTTTCAGAGCAGCCTGAAGTACGAAGTGCAGGGCGGGCAGGAATTGGATTTCGGCTTTATTGTAACGACGCCGGCGGCGCTTAGTGACGCCATCGAAAAGTTTTACCCGACAGGGAACGTGTTTAAAGACACTCTTCAGGAAATAGGGGAAGGCGCCGAAATAGAAATTCTGGAAGACAAGATGGCCTCTGACGACGAGGGTGAGGAAGGGGACATAGAAGGCGCAAATTCGCCGGTGGTAAAGCTGGTGAATTATTACATAGAAGACGCCGTAAAAAAAGCGGCTTCGGACATACACATTAATTTTTACGAGAAAAAGATAGTATTGCGTTACAGAATAGACGGATCTCTGGTTGAAATGACCCCACCGCCTTTTCAGTACAAAAAAGCAATCATATCGAGGCTCAAACTGATAGCAGGCCTCAATATAATAGAAAAAAGGCTGCCTCAGGACGGAAGGATAAACTACAGGCTCTCCGACGGCAAACGTTCTATTGACCTCCGCGTTTCCACGCTGCCCAGCATATGGGGGGAAAATATAGTAATGAGGCTGCTCTATTCCGACTCTTCAACCCTTGACCTTTCGAAACTGCTCTCAGATAAAGTGCAGTATGAGCAGATTATAAAGGCTCTTGAAGTGCCTTACGGAATGGTTCTCATTACCGGACCTACGGGTTCCGGAAAGTCAACAACACTTTATTCCGCTATTTCAAAGATTAATAACCCGGACGTGAATATAATGACAGCCGAGGATCCTGTTGAGTACAGGCTGCCGCACCTGATACAGGTGCAGGTAAACACAGCGGCGAACCTCACGTTTCCGAATATACTCAGGTCGTTCCTCAGGCAGGACCCTGACATAATACTGGTCGGTGAAATAAGGGATAATGAAACAGCCTCAATAGCGGTGAAAGCCGCGCTTACAGGCCACCTCGTGCTGTCCACTCTGCATACAAATGATGCCCCTGCCACAATAACAAGGCTTGTGGATATGGGCATAGACCCTATATATGTGGGCTCATCAGTGGTGCTTGTAATAGCCCAGAAACTGGTAAGGAAAATCTGCAGCAACTGCAAAAAACCGGTGAAAGAAATTGATTACGTTAAAGCGGCAAAAAACGGAATACCCCGGGACGCTCTTGAGGGCGGAAATTACATGTACGGCGAAGGTTGCCAGACCTGCCATTCAACCGGCTATAAGGGAAGGATGGCCGCTTATGAAATAATGCCTGTTGATATGAAAGTCAGGGACCTGATTTTTAAAAAGGGGACTCTTAACGATTTAAAGCGGCTTGCCTGGGACAACAGGATGATGACAATAAGGGAATCGGCCATTGAAATAATGAAGCAGGGCAATACCACACTGGAAGAGGTAATTGCGGAGACTCTTCAGGACAAACCGCTTGCCAAATATTACAAAAACGGCAAAATGATCTGACCCCCTCCCTTGCTTTAAAGGCTATTGACCAAACGGCACCTGCCGTAGTATTCTGTTTGCCTGCGGATTTGAGCAAATAAATTCAGGAGGAAGCGATATGGCGGAAAATACGATGTATGATGAGGCGAAACATTTTTTTCAGGTTTTTGAACCCAAAGGTGAAATAATAAAGGCAATAAGGGTGCCGGGAAGCCTTCAGGTACTGGGCGAGATATGCCCTTTCAGCGCGGGGGGGATAATTTCCGCGAATATAAACAAGAGTGCTGTGATTATGGCCCAGAAAAGAAAAGACGGGGACAGAACCCTGCAGTTTTATTCCAGGCGCTATGACGAAAAAATCAGGATGACATTAAACGACCCCACTTCAAAAGACGAGAACGGCTGGGCGAATTTCATGTCAGCTGTGTTATTTATGCTGGAAGGGGTGTCAAAAAAAATCAACGGAATGAACATATTTGTTGACAACCAGATTTCGGATATGTTTGACGCCAATTCCATGGAAGCGCTTGAAGTGGGGACGGCAAAGATCGCTTCGCATTATTCCGACTGGGAAATAAACGGCCTCCAGATAGCCGAGGTATGCGCCGAGGCTGAAAAAAAATTCATGGGAAGGGAAAAAAGTTTTATCAAGTACATTCCCTCCATAATAGGCAGGAAAAACAGCCTCACATACTACAATCCGGGAAAAAAGTCTGACGAAGTGATTCCCGTAAACCTCGGCGATTACGCCCTTATGACATTAAGCTCCGGGCTTAAAAAGAAACATATAGAGGAAAAGCGCCGCGAGATTTATGCGGAAGTGGCGGAAGCGATGGAAATAATGAAGTCGGCAGGCGCGGCTTTTGATACGCTTGACTCGCTGACGATGGAAGAGTTTGACAATTACCGCAGCAAGCTTTCAATTTCGCAGAGAAAACGTGCGGCTTATTTTATATCCGAAAATGAGAGGGTGGAAATTGCGAGAAAGGCGCTTGTTGCAGGAAATATTGGGGGCTTTATAGACGTGATGAATGAGTCGCAGAAAAACATCAAAAACAGGCTTGAGATAGTGGAAGAGGAAAATGAAATCCTAACCGACCTTGCACTGGATACTGACGGAGTCAAAGCCGCGAGAATGCTGAATATGGGCGTTGACGGGACCGTAATCGCGGTGGTTGACAGGGAAAAAAGAAAAAACATAGAGTCAAAGATTAAAAAGACATTCCTGAGCAGGACAGGCCTTGACATATATGCCGAGTTCTTTGACCTGTCAAATGAAATTGAGGAAATAACGATAAATGTCTCAGAGTTTAAAAAATAGCGCCGAGCTCCTGACTTACGGCTGCAAGGTCAACCGCTATGAATCGGAGCTCATAAAGCAGGAACTGAAAAAAGCCGGGGTTGTCTTTTCAGACAACCCCGGTGTTTTTATAATCAATACCTGCACCGTGACGGCAAAAATAGACAGCGAAATATCCAGAAAGATAAGGCAGTTAAAAAGCGAAGGCAAAAAGGTGATAATCACAGGCTGCCTCTCGGAGCGAAAAAGCGTGCCGGAGGCTTTCGCGGCGGCAGACCTGATAATTCCAAACGCTTCCAAGTTCTCGGTTTCCTCCTACAGGGGGATATTTGAATCAGGCATAATACCGCAGACTGCACAGGGGCAGCTTATCCTCTCGGAGTTCTCGGGACAAAACAAGGCTTTCGTCAAGGCAGAGGACGGCTGCAACAGGTTCTGCGCCTACTGCGAGGTGCCATACGTCAGGGGCAGCGAAATACGCAGCCGCATGCCGGATGAGATAGAGCGCGAGGTAGCGGCGCTGTCTGCCGCGGGATACAGCGAAATAATACTGACGGGCGTAAATCTGGGGCTGTATGGATTTGAAAGAAATGAAAAGGACGCCCTTGAAAACCTGATAAAGAGGCTTGCAAAAGTACCGGGATTGGGAAGGCTGCGCTTAAGTTCCATAGGGCCGCTTGAAACGACAGAAGGGCTGATACGCGCCGCTGCTGATTCAGACGGAAAGATATGCCCTCACTTTCACATGTCGCTGCAGAGCGGCAGCCGTAAGATACTTAAGCTCATGAACAGGAATTATACCGTGGAGCAGTTTGAGGAAAAGGCGGCGCTCATACGAAGATTGATGCCGTACGCGGCGCTTACCACAGACGTAATAGCAGGGTTTCCGGGCGAGGGCGCGGATGAATTTAAAGAGACTCTTGATTTCATAAAAAGAACATCCTTTACGCGGCTTCATGTTTTTCCCTACTCTGACAGGCCGGACGCGAGGGCTTCTTCATTTGGAGGCAGGGTTGACGAAAAGGAAAAGAAAGAACGCGTGCGCATATTAATAGAAGAAGGCCGCCTGAAAGAGGAGGCATTCATAAAATTAAACGACGGGTTAGTGCGACAGGTACTGCCTGAGAATGAAAAAGAGGAAGGCATGCAGGCGGGATATACGGACAATTACATAAGGGTGTTTTTTGAAAAGCCGCCGGAAGCAGGTTCTCTGATTTCAGCCAGAATAACCGGCATGGGCGGCACAAAGGCCGCGGCTGAAGCGGTCTAAGAGGAGGAAAAAATGGACAGCTGTCTTTTTTGCAGGATAATCAAAAAGGAGATTAGCGCAAAGGTGCTTTATGAAGACGCAGATCTGCTTGTTTTTGAAGACATCAATCCGCAGGCGCCGGTGCATTTTCTGGTAATTCCCAAGAAGCACATCGCATCGGTAAATGAGATAGAGCCTGCTGACGCAGGGCTCATAGGCAGGATGTTTATCGCGGCAAAGAACATTGCCGCTGAAAAGGGCGTGTCAAAAAGCGGCTACAGGTCGGTTTTTAATACCGGCTCTGACGCGGGACAGGCAGTAGCCCACCTGCATCTTCACATAACAGGCGGAAGGAAACACTCGTGGCCGGCCGGATAGAAAAGAGGGTAATATAGATGGAAACAGCGCCAAAATGCCCTGCGTTCGGAGAATGCGGGGGATGCTCCATGCAGGACAAGGAATACTCTTTTCAGCTCGCGCAGAAAAAAAACTCGGTGCTTGAGGCTTTTGCGAGGGTCGGCATAACTTTTGAAAACGAGCCCGCGGTTTTTTTCAAGGACGAATACGCCTACCGCAGCAGGATGGATTTTGTCATGGCGTCAGATGGGCCCGGCTTCAGGCAGAAGGGCAGGTTTTTCAAACTTGTGAACATTAACGGCTGCCCTATTTCAAACGAAGGCGTTAATTCGGTTTTTCACGAAGTGAAGTCGTGGTATCAGGCGAACAGGGAAAAGATAGAACTCTTTGACGTAGTTAAACGAAAAGGCTGCCTGCGCTATTCGGTGATAAGGAGCGCCTTTTTTACCGGCGAGTCCTGCGTGACATTTGTATTGAATTCCGATTCAGACAGCCTTGAAAAACATACAGCGTTGATCGCGGAATTTGCAGCTGTTTCAAAAGTGCTGAATGTAATGTGGGGCGGGGTAAAGCACAATACCGACGTCAGCATACCTGATGCCGTTCAAGTCGTAAAAGGAAGCGCTCTGCTTTCAGAGAGGGTATGCGGAATGAAGTTTTACTATCATTCGCAGGGTTTTTTTCAGAATAACACGCCGATGATATGCGACGTCATAAACTATGTGAAAGAAAAAGCAGGCACGGGATATGATGTTGTATTTGACCTGTTCGGCGGGGTGGGCACATTTGGGCTGCACTTGAAAGAGGCCGGAAGCAGGGTGGTAATTGCCGACAGCGACGCGAAATCAATTGAATGCGCCCTGATGAATATAAAAGAAAACAATGCCGGGAATGTTGAGGCATTCTGTGTTGACGCTGCGGCGCTTGAAGGGTTTAAAGAGCGCTTCGCAGGCAGGAAAAGCCTATTTGTCATAGACCCGCCCAGAAACGGCATGCACAAGAAAACAATAAGGTTTATAAAAGAGGCCGCACCTGATAAAATAATCTATATATCCTGCGGTCCGGTCAGGCAGGCTGAAGACATAAACGCCCTGTCGGGAGTTTACAAACCGGAGTCGCTTGCTGTTTTTGACCTCTTTCCGCAGACTCCGCATGTGGAGACCGCGGCGGTGCTTGTAAAAAAACAGGCATAAATTTAATTTCGGAGGAAAAATGAAACAGCTTTTTATTAACTGGAAATCAGCCCTTGAAAGCGGAAACATACCTCAGGGCGCAAAAATGGACTTTATCAGCAAGTGGCTGGTGATAACAAGGGCGGCTGTTATTTCGATGACGCTGACCTCGGTTTTTATAGGTGCCATAATAGCGCTGACTGACGGTTTTTTTAACATCAAGTACCTTATGGTCATAACTGCGGCGATGATTCTGGCCCATATGTCAAACAACCTAATCAACGACTACTTTGATTACAAGCAGGGCACAGACACCCCTGATTACCACAGAACACAGTACTCCCCCCACCCCATAGCGTCCGGGCTGATAAGCGAAAAAAAACTGCTGGCTGTATTCGGGGTTTTCAGCCTGCTTGAACTTGCGGCCGCTGTTTACCTTTATATCAATACGGGGCTGCCTGTACTGGTTTTCGCGGTTTTGGGGTTTCTCTTAAGTGTCTTTTATGTGGCGCCGCCTTTGAAACTCAAATACAGAGGCGCGGGTGAATTTGCCATATTCTTTATCTGGGGCCCGCTCATAACGGTCGGCACGTATTATGTAATGACCGGTTCAATGCCGCTTCATGCGTGGCTGATTTCAATACCTTACGGACTTGTAGTTATGAACGTGCTTTTGGGCAAACATCTTGATAAATTTGAAAAGGACAGCGCAAAAGGCGTCAGGACTTTTCCTGTAGTGCTTGGTTTTAAAAATGCAGTGTCGTTTACTAAAATAAATACGGCCATGTTTTTTGTAACCGTTACGGCGCTTGTTGCTTTCAAAATAGTCACTCCGCTCGCGCTAATATGCTTTTTTTCAATAGGCAGGTTCGGAAAGTTTATTTCGGTTTTGTCATCTCCGAGGCCTGATGCCAAGCCGGACGGCTTTCCTGATTTATGGCCCCTTTGGTATGTGGTGTGGGCATTCTGGTTCAACAAGCTTGCAGGGGGTCTTTTCATACTCGGGCTTATAGCAGGGGTATTTACAAAAAAATATTTTGGGTTTTAGAAAAAACATGGAGGTTTTATGAAAAGGATACTGTTGCTGACTGTTATTCTTGTTCTTGCCGCGGGTAGCGCCATGTGCGACTACATACAGGCGCCGACGGGGGAGGCGGAGTTTAAATACGAGCCGAACACCGACAGCGTGTCGCAGTGGGTCATACTCGGGGTTGACGCGGTAACAACGGCTTTTGCCGTGTGGGCGGTGCTTGACGCTGAAGACTATATAAAAAAATACAACACCCTTCATGCCGAGATTGACGACGGCACGCCTGAAAATTACAGTACGCTGGCAGTAATGCAGAAAGAGGCTGAAAAAAGGTCGTCATCTGCGGTTATTGCCTGTGTTGTCGCGGGCAGTTTTATAGCATATACGATAGCCGACTATTTTTTTGTAAAGGAGATTTTTCCCGAAGGGTTTAAGCTTTTCTTTAATCCCGTCAAACAGGAAGGGATTCTGGCGTACCGGCATAAGTTTTAGTTGAAAAAGAAGCGTGCCGGAGTATAATAATATTACAGGGGAAGACAACAAAACACCGGAGACTAAACCGATATGGATGAGAGAGTGGTGGAAAAGGAAGTCGGGGGAAAGAAAATAATCTGCTTTTACATGGACGGCTGCAGTGCGTCCGGATTCAGCGCGGCAGTGGCCGGATTTGGCGAGAAGATAAGAACACAGCCTGAAAAAAGCGTGCTCGCGCTGGCGGTAGGCGGGCCGGCAACCCCGATATTTACCGACAAAGAAACGTTCATTGAGTTTTTTATGAAAAACGCGCCTTATATAAAAGCTTCTGCAGCGGCATGCCTTGATAGAACCAGGCGGCAGATGATTAATGCGATTCTGGAAATGGCGGGCCGAAAGATGGAATTTTTTGAAACAGAAGAGGAAGCGCTTGAGTGGCTGAGCCTGCAGTAAGGGGGGACGGATGAATCACAGGATAAAAAAGAGCGAAAAAAAAGGTTCTGTAATTATGAGGCTTGATATGGACAACTGCGGCCTGAAGGAATTTGAGAATCTTGTAAAACTCTACGGTGAAGCCATAAGGCAAAACCCGGGACAAAGCGTTCTCTCTCTTGCCGTAGGCGGCAAAGGCACCCCTATATTCACCGACAAGGAATGGTTTATTGAATTTCTTACCGAAAATCAACCGTACATAAGGGCGTCTGCCATATGCGGGCTTGATAATATAAAGCAGGGCATGATAACGGCTGTTATCTCAATGGCGGGCAGGCAGATAAAACTGTTTGATACGGAAGAAGAAGCGGCAAAGTGGCTGGAGCTGCAGTGAAACGGCAGGCCGGGCGGTAAAAATGTTATTCTCCGGATTTGATTGCTTTATAGTGATTAATCCACAAAGGGACTGCTGAAACAGCCAGTATAAATGAAATAATTGCAAATGCATTTCTTAAATCCACCTGCGAAAATCCGAAAAAAGCCGGTAAATCATAAAGAACCACGGTAAAGTATATTGTGAAAATCATCAAAAAAGCATATTTAAAAAAAGGCCTGTTCTCCATATTTGATAAAAACATAAACAGGGCCAGCCACGAGAAGTATTGAATAGACCAGCCGGGGCACAGGATATAAAAGGTAAGTATTACAAAAAAAGAGGATTTTATTATACAGCTTTTTCTGGATAATATGACTGCCAGGATTATTGCCACTCCGCATATTACTTTTATAAACATGAGTGCTGCTGCATAAACCTCCGGGCCGCCGTGCAGCAGTTTAATAATAATGTAATAAACAAGACCGCTTATGCCGTAGTCACGGGCTATCCCGGAATATTTAAAAGGGATGAGAAGCAGGCCCGGGTCATATTTTAAATAGAAAGCTGAGAATGCGAAAAGTACCAATGACCAAGATGCCAGAAAAATGGCGGATTTTACGGGTTTCATTCTGATAAGAAAAACCGGAAGAAGGATAAAAGGCCACCATTTGCTTTGAAATGCGGCGCCGTATAAGAGCCCCGGACCGGTTGTACCCGGGGATTTGCCGTACGTATATAATGCTGCAGCTATAAAAAACAGGGTTATTGAATCGAACTGGCCGTGGCCGGCAAAAATCAGTATTGTAACCGGGTTCCACGCATAATGCATTGCCTTGTTTCTGTCGCGCGTTATGTAGAATAAAGCGGCAGCCAGAGCAGAGTCGAAAAGTATGGGGGTAAGTTTTATGACAAAATATTCGGGAAGCTGAAAGAAAATATTTATTTTGTGCATTAATAACAGTATGTATGAAAAGAAGGGTAGATAGGGCATTCTTCCAATGGCTGTTTCCCAGTGGCCTTCCGCGGCTGCCTGTTGTGAAAGCACAAAGTTGCGCATATCGGGGTTGGCGCCGTAAATAATCATTGCAGGCACGAGGCGGAGCGCAAATGCGGTCAGGATAATAGAAAGTACGGAAGGGTTTTCTGCCCGTTTGCCGTAAAAAAAATTTAGAGCGGCCCACACAATGTACATAAAGGAGGCACAGTAAGACATAATCATCCAGGGTTGTTTGTCCCGGGTAAGAATCCGCATTGAATTATAAACTCCGTCGGAATTCATTGTTGTGCCGTATGTTGCGAGAAAGTAAACGGAATACAGAAAGAAGAGTGCATATATGATTTTGTTTAACTTGGGTGTTAAAAAACCGCCGGCAGTTTCCCTGCTCCCGGAGCAGCTGGTCACATCAGTAATTTTATTCACCGTTTTTTTTGGCGTGCCCGGCAGGAGTCGAACCTGCGACCCACAGCTTAGAAGGCTGTTGCTCTATCCAACTGAGCTACGGGCACACACAATTTTTTTAATTCACATGAGACTTACTTATAAACCGTAGACTGTAAACCTGCAACTTGCTTTATTATGGTCGGGGCGAGAGGATTCGGCCACCTCGGCGCTACCTGCGCCTCCTCGGCCCCCTCGTTCGCTTCCGCGCGCCGCCTGCGCGCTCATCCTCGCTAATCACTCGGCGCTCACTCGCTTCGAATCCTCTGACTCGATTTCAAGCACTTAACCTGTAATTCACCCTGCTGTATATGCTGCATATATTTAATGGTCGGGGCGAGAGGATTCGAACCTCCGGCCCCCTGCTCCCAAGGCAGGTGCGCTAGCCAGCTGCGCTACGCCCCGACGGTAAAACGCAACAATAATAATAACAAACAGATAATATATAATCAACACCATAAATTTCACTTGAAAGTGGACGTGATAAATGTAATATTATTAGTCAAAACTAAAGAAAATATGCGGTGGCTGTAGCTCAGTTGGTTAGAGCACAAGATTGTGGATCTTGGGGCCGCGGGTTCAAATCCCGTCAGCCACCCCAAATAAAAACCGCCCTATAAAACGGGCGGTTTTTTCTTTTATCTGAATTGTAAAACCCCATAGAAAACATTGGTTTTTTGGGTTATACTGAAAATACAAAAAAAAGGGAGCGTTCATGGAAGGCATACTTTTTATAGCATCCATACTTGTTATGTTTTCAGTGGTGGCGAGTAAGGCTACCGGCAAACTCGGAGTGCCTGCGCTGCTTATATTCCTTTTCATAGGAATGGCGGCAGGGCCCGGCGGGCCGTTGAAACTCAACATTATCAGCCACGAGAGCTCGGCACTTATCGGCATTATAGCCCTTGTTTATATACTTTTCAGCGGCGGGCTTGATACAAAGTGGACAAATATTAAACCGGTTCTCGCGCCCGGAATTGTACTCTCGACCCTTGGCGTCGCCATAACCGCAGGGGTGCTGGGCATTATTGCCTCTTTTGTATTCAAGATTTCCATCTTGCAGGGGCTTCTTCTGGGCAGTATCGTTTCCTCCACGGATGCTGCCGCTGTTTTTTCGATTCTTCGCTCCAAAGGCGTTCAGTTAAATGAAAAACTGCGTTCGCTTCTGGAACTTGAGTCCGGAAGCAACGACCCTATGGCTGTTTTTCTGACAACGGGAATAATAGGCCTTCTTCTAAATGAAGTTCAGGGCCCCGGAAGCCTTGTGGTCAGTTTTTTCATACAGATGGGAGCGGGGGCAATTATCGGTTTTGCGGCGGGCAAGGCTGTCGTGTATCTTATAAACAAGATTGACCTTGATTACGAGGGTTTATACCCTGTGCTTACAACGGCTCTTATAATATTTGTTTATGCTGTTTCAACGAAAATAGGCGCAAACGCATTTCTGGCCGTTTACATCTGTGGTATTGTGCTCAACAACAGCCAGGTGCTGCACAAGAAAACCATAATCAGGTTTCATGAAGGGCTTGCCTGGATGATGCAGATTGCGATGTTTCTCGTGCTTGGGCTGATGATTTCCCCGGCCGAGCTGTTAAAGGTTTCAAAGGAGGGAATCATAATAGCTTTTGTGCTGATTTTCGCGGCAAGGCCGCTGGCGGTTTTTATCTCTCTGCTGCCGTTTAAGATCAGCGCCAAGGAAAAAGTTTTTACTTCCTGGGTGGGATTGCGAGGTGCTGTGCCTATTATTCTTGCCGTTTTTCCGCTGGTAAGCGGAATTGAAAATGCCTATATAATGTTTCATGTGGTTTTTTATACGGTATTGATATCGGCGCTGCTGCAGGGCAGTTCGGTGCCTGTTGTGGCAAAAAAATTCGGGCTTGAATCCGACGGGCCTGTCGCGACGAGATACCCGATTGAATTCGAACAATTCGCAGGCATAGACGCTGACATGCACGAGGTCATGGTGCCGTTTGGCTCGTTTTATACAGGCAAAAAACTGTTTGAACTGAACATACCGACAGGAAGCCTGGTGGCGCTGATTGCGAGAGGGAAGGGTTTTGTAATCCCCAACGGAAGCACCGAACTGGAAGACGGCGATGTAATGCTCGTTATGGCAGAAAAGTCCGCAGTAAAAGAAATAGAGTCGAAGCTTTCTCAGAAAAAAACAGAGGTAAATAATGAAGAAGAAAAATAAAAAAACAGCAGGTAAAATCGGACAAAGCGGGGAAAAGGTAAAGGCCTTCCTTGTTGAGCTGCGCAGAGCCGACTGGTATCTTCTTGGCGCGCTTGCTTTTGGTGTAGTATCCGCGTTTTTTTCCAATCAGGAAAAGCTCAGCCTCGCGCTTGGCTTCCTTCTGCTTGCCATAATGGTGAGTTTTATGGCTGAAAAGGAAGCTCACAGAAGGGAAGAGGTTCACAGGTTTACTGCTATGCTGGAAGGGCTGGTAAAAGCCATGATATTCCTGGTGGCGCCGGGGATATTCCTGTACCACTGGCATTTTCGCGGACCGCTTGAGGAGGCGATGATAATACTCTTCATCCTGTCGGGTATACTGAGAATATCCGCGACGCAGCACTTGAATAATGCAGGACACTTTGAAACCACCGGAAGGGACAGGGGAATGCCTGTTTTTGCCCCGAGTTTTTTGATCATTTTCTTTTACCTGATATCGCCCTATATAAGCATTAAAATACTTAACCCTGTTTTTGCGGTTTCTCTGGGTGCGTTCAGCATCCTGATGCTTACGAATCTTAAAATGCCGTTTCTTCACGCCATAAGAAGAACCCCGTGGGTATACGCCATACTGGCTGTCTTTTTTGCAGTATTTGTTTTTGTACAATTTAAACCGTGATTAAGGTATAATCCTGAAGTAAATTTTTGCGCCCGTAGCTCAGTGGATTAGAGCATTGGCCTCCGAAGCCATGTGCGCAGGTTCGATCCCTGCCGGGCGCACCAAAATAAAAAACACCCCTTGCGGGTGTTTTTTATTTTGGTAAGTCTGTCGAGGGAACGAATCCTGAGGTTCGGTAATGAAAGTGCGTAGCGGATGCAGAGCACATTCAAAATAGGTAGCATCAACCGCTCATTCTATCTGCGGTAGTATGCAGATATCCCTGCCGGGCGCACCAAAATAAAAAACACCCCTTGCGGGTGTTTTATATTTTGGTAAGTCTGTCGAGGGAACGAATCCTGAGGTTCGGTAATGAAAGTGCGTAGCGGATGCAGAAACTTTTATTTTCGATTATCGATTTTCGGTAGTTGACATTTTTTTGGTGGGTGATCGGGGACTCGAACCCCGGGCCAACTGATTAAGAGTCAGCTGCTCTACCAACTGAGCTAATCACCCACTAAAGGTAATTCAAAAAGCCTAATAAAATTAACAGATATAATAGGGTTTTTCAAGTCTTTTTTCCCGGGAGGAGAGAATACAGTTTAGAGTCTATAGTTTATAGTTGCATTGATAGTACTTAACCGGTTCTTTCTCATCCTTCTGCCAGCCAGTCTTTGGCCTCTTCAATATTATTAAAGACCCTGGCTGTCCTGTTGCCGCCGGTGAAGAGGAGGTAGCCTTTGAGCAGTATTTGCTTTACGGGGGTGATGCCTACAAAGGCGTCTTTGAGGCATTTTGAAACGTTTTTTTTGCCGAGCTGTTTTGATTTTTCGAAAAACTCGGGGGAGACTGCGGCGTTTTCAAAGTTCAAAAGATGCCTTACATTGTTGCCGTATTCCTGATACATTTTATCAGATTCATCGACCATGGCATAAGTCACTTTTGTGTCCCTGATGTTTGAGAAATCACTGTATAAAATTTTCTTGCCTTTATGTGTTATTATTGATATTGGCACGAAAAACCTCCTGTTATATTTTAAAACATATTACAATAAATGCAGGTTTTTAGCAATCGGAGTACAAAGCAAAAATAGGGACAGTCCCTATTTTTGCGAAAGGACAGACCGCAGACAGGATGGAATATTACAGAAAAAAATGGTCTGTACGGCCGGTTATAGTTCAAATTGAAACTTATTACAATTTCCGGGTTAGGCACCGTAATTGTAATGAAAACCCCGGATAAGGGCATAGGTTTGGATGCAGGCGGTCCGGGAAGGGAAATGGCGGGTTTTTGTTGACTTTTTTTGTCAGGGTTATAAAATACAAATATAAAAAAGGAGGTTCGTCATGAAAAAAAATGTTATGTCAATTTCTCTTGTCCTTTTGTTTGCTTTTTACTCGGCGGCATCCGGCCTCATGGCCCCGGTTTATTCGGGAGCGGCTGAAGCGCCGCACGAAGTAAGCGAAAACCTGAAAGAATACATGAAAATATTTTATTCTGCGGACCCTATCGACAAAGTGAAAAAATTTTACAGTGTAAAGGCCGGTAAAATGGAAGAGCTGAAGAGTAAAAATGGCTTTAAAAAAATAATTCAGAAAAAAGACCGCGGAATTTATGATACTCACGAGCCTTCCGAACTCGGAGTGATAATTAACACTGGTATTAAAAAAACAGGCAAAGACAAAAGTTCGCTTTATAACCACGACTATTTTAGCTATCTTAAAACGCTTTCGGCACAATTGGACGAGAAAAGCAGGGAAGATTACGAAGAGATCTGTGAAAAGTATGAGGAGCTTATATATTCCTATTACATGCCATCTGATAAAAAAGACAGACGAGGCAGGGCGCTCAATAAAGCACAGTCCATGATTGCTGAATTCAAGGAAAAGAACCCCGGGATTTCAGAAGAATCCGATTCCGCCGAACAGTCCTCAAAAAAAATGCAGGAACTGATGCAGCAGGGCAGGATGGCTGAAGCCATAGAAATGTCAAAAAGTATGGGAAAAAAAATGAAAAAAGCCCTTAAGCCCGCCCCTGAAAAATGGGATGAGTATATTAAACTCCTCGAAGACATATCAAAAAACCACGCATACAGGACAAAGATAATAATCCACACTGGGAAATAGCGGATTTTTGCACTGCTTTCAGCCGCCACAAACAAAGCAAAAATGGGGACAGTCCCTATTTTTGCTTTGTGCCTATTTTTGCTTTGTGTTTTTTAAAAGATACTTGCTGAAAATTACTCCTTATTGTATATTGTGTCAAACCAATAGAGGGGTTTTTATGCCGCGAACATACCGTATACAGTTTCCGGGCGCCACTTATCATATTTATGCGCGCGGGAATGAAAAACAGGATATTTATAAAGATGACTATGACAGGCGAAAATTTATTGATATACTCGCCGGGGTAAAATCAAAATTTGAATTTGACATTTTTGCCTATGCTCTGATGCCGAATCATTACCACATTCTCATGTGCGCGCAGGGGGATGAACTCAGCAAGATAATGCACCTTATAAATACAAAGTATGCCGTCTATTTTAACTGGAAGTATAAGCGTGTGGGGCATCTCTTTCAGGGCAGGTATGGAAGTATTGTAGTAGAGAATGACGGGTATTTTCTGAAGCTTACCAAGTACATGCACTTGAACCCGCTTGGAAATGTCAGCAATAACAATCTCGGGTCGTATCCATGGAGTTCACTGAGGGATTATCTGGGCCGCTACGGCCACAGGATATCCGAACCCGGCAGGGCTCTATTAATGTTTGATAATAATAAGGTAAAGGCCCGCAAAAGGTACGTGGATTTCCTCCTTGAAGACGGCAGGCTGACTGAGGAGGAAATAGAACACAATATGTTTTCCTGCATGGTCATAGGAACAGAAGAGTTTTCAAGGCAGATATATGACAGGTTAAAAAAAATCAAAGCAAACGTCCCAAAAAAGATACTCCGCTCAAATAGGGCAGCTCCGGAAAAGATCATAAAAGAGGTAACAGGCGTGTTCGGGGTGTTGCCGGCCGAACTCCTGAAGAAAAGAGGCAAGTCAAACTATGCGAGAAAAGCCGCAATATACCTCGTATATAAGCATACGGTATTGTCAGGCGGCGAAATAGCAGCGATCTTTGGCAACGCGAACCAGTCAAACATAACCCGTACAATCAAATCAGCACAAGCCGAGCTTGCAATAAACAAGGAATTTCAATCCCGGATAACATCTGCAGAAAACCGCTTAAAATGATACCGTCATACCCAACAAAGCAAAAATAGGGAC
>CAYGHG010000010.1:0-7497 GCA_964349515.1 uncultured Spirochaetia bacterium | reverse complement strand
GTATTGACAACTAAAATCTGCAGCCTTGACTAAAACGGAAAAATCAAATAGAGTAAAGTCAATACATCAAAGGAGGGAATATGAAAAAATATATTGTTTTGGCCATGTTTTTATTTGTTTCTGCGGTTACTGCCTTCGGGCAGCAGGGTATAGACGAGCGCGCAATAGTAAAGATATTCACTGTTTCAAACAACCCTGACTATTACCAGCCCTGGCAGATGTCAGGACAGTCAAGCTCAAACGGCTCGGGGTGCATCATAAAGGGCAATCTAATACTCACGAACGCGCACGTGGTGAGCAACCACACTTTTATTCAGGTGCTGAAATCGGGCGAGTCAAAAAAATACGTAGCCAAAGTCGCGGCCATAGACCACGAGTGCGACCTTGCGCTTCTCTATGTGCCTGACAAGGAATTTTTCGCCGGTGTCAAACCGGTGGAAGTCGGCGAAATGCCAAAGCCCGGCGACAAAGTAAAGGTGCTGGGTTTCCCGATAGGAGGGGACAAACTTTCGGTTACGGAAGGTGTGGTCTCGCGTATAGAAATAGGGAAGTACTCCCACAGCTTAAGGGAATTTATCACCATACAGACTGACGCGGCGATTAATCCCGGAAACAGCGGGGGGCCTATGTTTTTTAAGAACAAAATAGCCGGCGTTGCGTTTCAGGGCATGAACAAGTCACAGTCGATAGGTTACGCGATACCGTCGGATGTCATACGCCATTTTTTAAAGGATCTTGCAGACGGCAGGTACGGCGGGTTTCCGTCGCTCGGCATAATCTGGCAGAATCTTGAAAATGAGTCATACAGGCTGAAACTCGGGCTGCAGAAAAAACAGGCCGGCGTGGTGGTCACCGGTGTTGAGTACGGGTCGTCAGGCTGGGGCGTGCTGAAAGAAGGGGACGTGATAATGGCGGTTGACAAAGTAAAAATTGAAAACGACGGGACAGTGCCTTACAGAGCCGGAAGCAGGATAGATTTTTCATACATAACGGATATGAAATTCACCGGGGATGAGGCTGTGCTTGACATAATAAGGGATAAAAAGCCGTTAAAAGTTTCGATAACCATGAAGAATTACAGGCCGCTGATCCCGTGGACCGAGTATGACAGAAAACCGCAGTATTTTGTATTTGGAGGCATGGTTTTTGTTCCGATGACCATTAACTATATATACAGGCTTTGGGATGCCGGCGGGCAGAGGCCGGTCATACTTGACAGGGTATTATTTGAAGGGGCAACGCCGGAGCGCAGGGAGGTAATAGTCCTGCTTCAGGTGCTTGCGGATGAAACAAATAAAGGGTATCACGATTTCTCCGATACGATAGTAACCGGGGTGGGTGGCAGGCAGGTAAAAGACATGCCGGAGCTTATTGAGATTATTGAATCAGCCAAAGATGATTTCATAGAAATAGAACTTGATAACAGAAAAAAGATAGTGCTCAAAAGCGGTGAAAGCAGGGAAGCGTCGCCTTTGATTCTGGAGCGCTACGGCATAACATCCGACCGGTCTGACAACCTCAAAAAAGCCGTGGTGCCTGGAATACTCGACAATACGCCCAAAAAGCCGGCCGGCAATTGAGCAAACCAGCCCTGATTTGGGCAGCCGTTACCATAGTTTTTTTCGTTATTGCCGCCGGAGCGTTTAATTCTTTTTTTAAAAAGATGCCGAAGGGTACTTCGTTTTCCTCCGGCGCTTACGTGGCCGGGCCTGAAGGCCTGAAGTTCCTGCGGGATGTAACCTATATAAACGCACAGGGGCAAAGGGCTGTAAAACAGGAAATATATGATGAAGTTTTCAGGATGATTGAGGGGGCGGAAAAGTTTATTCTTGCGGATATATTTTTAATAAATTCTTTTCAGGGGGAAATGCGTGAAGAACACAGGCTGCTTTCTTCGGAACTTGCCACGGCGCTCTGTGCAAAGAAAAAAAAGACTCCTGAAATTCAAATACTCCTCATAACAGACGAAATAAATTCCATATACGGGGGGATTGTGCCGCCTGAAATTACTGCCATGAAAAAGTGCGGTGTTGAAACTGTATTTACGAATATGTCAAAAATGAGGGACAGCAACCTTGTTTACTCGCCTTTTTGGAGGGTGTTTGCGCAGTGGCTTGGAGATCCCGGCAAACCCGGGGGCATAGTCCCGAACCCTCTCTCCGGCGACAAACAGGGAATAAGCCTGCGATCCGCCCTCAAGATGCTGAATTTCCGGGCGAATCACAGAAAAATAGTAATCGCTGACAGCCCCGGCGGGATTAAGTCGCTGGTGATGACGGGGAACGCGAGTGACGCTTCCAGCGCGCATACCAATACAGCGCTGCTTTTAAAAGATGTTTTGTGGAGGGATATAATTGATTCGGAACTGAAAATCGCGCGGCTTTCCGGATATAAGGGAGGTTTTGAAATCCCGGATTATGCCGGGAGCAAAGCCCCGGGAGGAGCTCTTGTAAAGTTTGTCACTGAGGGTAAAATTGCAGACGGGATTGAAAAAGCAGTTGCTTCGGCAAGAGAGGGCGACTCGGTTGAAATGCTCATGTTCTTTTTGGCGGATGAGAAAGTGATTAACAGCCTCGTCTCTGCGGCGCGCAGAGGCGCGTCGGTCAGGGTTATACTTGACCCGAATAAGGATGCTTTTGGGATGAAAAAAAACGGAATGCCAAACAGGCGTTCTGCCGGGAAACTTGTCAAGCGGTCAAAGGGCAGGGTGCAGGTGAGGTGGTATGACACTCACGGCGAACAGTGCCACGCCAAAATGGTTATAGTGACGTCGCAAGGCGGGCAGTTTATGACCACAGGCTCGGCGAACATGACTCGCAGGAATTTAAGGGATTATAACCTGGAGGCAAATATATTTGTATCAGGCACAGCAGTGCCCGTTATTAATGAAGCGAGGATGTTTTTTGACTCGCTCTGGGAAAACAAGGGCATGCACTGCACGGTGCCTTATGAGGATTACAAAAAGGAAAGCGGGGTTTTGGGGCTGTGGACAGATTTTCAGGAAATGACGGGGTTTTGCACTTTTTAATTCCGGTTAATGCGACAAATAGGCCCGGCGCTGTTTATCGTATTATCCGGCAGAAGGGAGGGGTGAGGGCGTACTTAAAGTCTAAAAACATGCCCCCTCACCAAAGCCTCTCCCCCAAAGGGGGCGAGGTATTACATCAAAAACAAAATTACACACTATTAAATACAGTATCCCGGCAGAACCGCAGTTTGATTTTAGCCTGTCCGGGGTATATAATTGTAGTACAGCAGGTTTACGGAGGTTAAGAGAATGGACATAATGGCGAAGGAACTGAAAATAGACGAAAACAGGTGCAGGGATCTTGCGAAGTTCGTGGTTTCTGAAAAAAGCATAAATCTTGACAGCCCTGTCTTTGATTCGGTTTCCATGAATACACGCATTGGAGCCCTGTTTGCCTCTTATCACTGTTTTGCAAAACGGAGGGAATACGAATATGCTTCAGCCGCGGCCTGCGAGGTCATACACGCACTTATGGAAGGCAGTCAATGGGCAGAGGCAAGGTCGGCGGCAAAGATAATGCTTGATAATTCCGGGGGCAGCAGAAGGATTGCGTACGGAGTTGCGGCTCCTTTTATCTGGCACGACGAGGAGTATGAAAGCGAAAAAGGGTATTATATGCTGCTTGGCGCGGCCGGAAGCGACGAGGATTTTAATGAAATAATGGACGCTTTCGAGGAGTATAATTCAATACTGCAAGACGAAGGCTTCAGGGGTATTGTCAGTGCGATATCGCCCTATTTTTGGGGTGCGATAATCATTATGCCTGTAATTTTTTTATTTCTCACCAAGTGACGGGAAATATAAGCCGCGGCCTGCTTTTACGCCGACTCTCTCTTTATTAATTCCGGTTTAAAGGTTATAATCTGTTCTTTAAACTGTTCGGAGCCGTTTAGAAGTGATACCGCCATTTCGCAGGCTTTTTTTCCCATGTCCCCCGCGGGCTGCCTTACTGTGGTGAGGCCGGGGGTGGTTACCGCCGCTATGATTGAATTGTCAAAACCTATGATTGCTATGTCGTCGGGTATTTTAATTCCGTCCTTTTGTGCTTCTTTTAAAAAAGCCGCGGCGCACAGGTCTCCCGACGCAAAGAATATGGCGTCAAGCTTGATACCCGATTCTTTGTAGCGCCTGTAGGTTTCTATGCCCAGCTCATAAGTATATGTCGGGGTTACCAGTATGTTTTCTTTGTTAAAAGAAAGGCCGGCATCTTTCAGGGCGGATTTGTATCCTTCCATTCTGTCGCTTACGAAACTATGCAGAAAATGCCCCCGCAGATTAGAAACAGATATTCCGATTTTTTTCCTGCCTGTTGAAGCAAGATACTTAACAGCCGTGAAAGCCCCCTCGTAGTTGTCAAACCTGACGCCCGGAAAACCGTCCAGTGTGTCTTCTATCAGTATTATGTGTTTGCCCGAAGAGCGCATTTTGTGCATAAAGCGGGGCTCGGGATTCATGCATATCACCATCGCCGCGTCGGCGATTTTGCCCAAAAGAATTTCCTTGCATTTTTCAGGTTCTTTTCCGGTCTCTGCGTAAAACTGGCTCAGCCGGTAAGGCGTGTTAAAAATAGCTGTTTCAACTCCGTTTACAAGCTCCATTTTAAAAATTCCGTGAAAATACGAGGAGAGCACGGCGATGTTGTTGGTGCGCCCCTGTTTCAGAAGCCTTCCGCTGTTGTTGGGGTAGTAATCCATCTCGTCTATTATTTTCAGCACCCGTTCTTTTGTTTTCTTTGAAACTTTCGGGGAGTCCTGCATCACCAGCGATACGGTCGCGGGGGCCACGTCTGACATTTTTGCAATCTGTTTTATTGTAACTGCCATCAGCCACCTCATTTTTTATTCAACAGCATATTACCACAGCTCAGGGAGGGCATAAAGGCTAAAAAGTGGTGTGATTTTTAACGCCTTCCGTGATAAAATCATATCAAATACCGGAAAAGGAGATTTGAAATGGGGAAAAAAGGAAAAAAAGGAAAAAAATCACACAGGCTTTTCATAATAATGATAGGCATAGCCGCCACTGTCGTATCTCTGTTCATCAACTCACTGCAGTTTTCAAAGGTGTTAGAGTTAAAAACGATAGACTGGCGGTTTGAGGCCCGGGGCGAACTGCAGCCACAGACACCCATAGTCATAGTCGCAATAGATGACGCTTCGTTTCCCGAGATGCCAGAACGCTGGACTTGGCCGAGGACCTTTTACGGCGAGGCGGTAAAGAACCTGAAAGAAATGGGGGCAACGGTAATAGGGTTTGACCTTTTGTACTCGGAGCCTACGTCCAAATCGCCGGAGGAAGACGAATACTTTGCGGCTCAAGTGAAAAAGGCCGGAAACGTGATAATGGGCATGGTGCTGTCGGTGGAGCAGGATAAACAGTACAGAAAAAGGCAGCTGCTTTTTCCATACCCGGGGCTTAAAAGCGCTTCAAAGGCCCTCGGGCTTGTAGGACACTCTTATGACGAGGATTCAAATGTAAGAAAGAGTTACATACTGCACGACGAAAACGATGACAGATACCTCACACTGTCGCTCGCTATGATAGGCGCTTTTGAAGGGCTTGACAAGAAAGATATCAGGGTTGAAGACAGCCACGTCGTATGGGGCGGCCACAGGGTACCCATACACGGGCGCAATATGTTTATAGTAAATTACATAGGGCCCGCGAAAAGTTTTGAAACAGTATCTTTTTACAAGGTTTACCACAAGAAAGACCTGAAGAAAGACCAGTTCAAGGGAAAAATGGTGCTGATAGGGGCCACAGCCGACATACTTCACGACGTGTTCTCAACCCCGTTTTCGGGTTCGGGGCACCTGATGCCGGGCGTGGAAATATACGCAAACATGATAGACACCATATACTCAAACAGATACCTCTACCAGATGGGGAGGGTTGAGTCTATAGGGCTTGTTCTTGCCGTGGGAATACTGCTGAGCTTTCTTATTTTTGGGATAAAAGCCTGGCAGGGAATGATAGTTACCGCAGCTGCTGTTGTCGGTTATGTGTTTTTCTCAATATACCTTTTTAAAGGGGGCTATATAATCAGCTTCGTGCCGCCGATTTTCACCATGGCGCTGTGTTACCTGAGCATATCAACATACAAAGTAACGGTTGAAGAGGGGGAAAAAAGAAAGATAAGGAGTATTTTTTCGCGGTATGTTTCAAAGCCCCTTGTTGATGAGCTTTTGAAAACGCAGGAGATAAGGCTGGGCGGTGAAAAGAAAGTAATATCAATACTGTTCTCGGACATACGCGGTTTCACATCTATGTCGGAAAACATGACCCCCGAGCAGGTGGTGGGAATTCTGAATGAATACCTGACCGAGATGACGGATGTAATATTTTTAAACAGCGGTACGCTTGACAAATTCATAGGTGATGCCGTGATGGCGCTTTTTGGAACTCCTTTCTTTGTAAAAGACCACGCCATGCGCGCAGTCAGGACCGGCTGGCAGATGAAGCACAGGCTTGCCGAACTCAACAAAAAATGGGAGTCAGAGGGAAAGCGCACGCTTAAAATAGGTATAGGAATAAACAGCGGCGAGGTGGTTGCGGGAAACATGGGCTCGCTTAAAAGGATGGAGTACACGGTAATAGGCGACGCGGTTAATCTCGCGTCAAGGCTGGAGTCGCTTAACAAGGAACTCGGCACCGAGATACTTATAAGCGAGGCGACATACAGGATGATTGAAGGAAAAGTAACCGTAAACAAATTTGAGAACGTCAAAGTAAAAGGAAAACAGGAGTCTTTGACCGTATATGAGGTGACGGGAATAAATGAAAAGTAAATTGCTTTTTGTACCGGTATTTATAACGATTATGTGCGCGCCGTTATCAGGCGCGGCGCCGGAGATGTTTTACTATTCGGGAAAGAAACCTGCGGTAGAAGGCGGGGTTTATACCACGGCCGCAGGAGGAAACGCCGCGTATTATCTGGAGCCGGGAATAGTGATTTCAGCCCGGGGGAAAAGCTCTTTTAGCGCGGATAAAAAGGGCATTGTTATAAAAACAGGGATGCTGTACATAGAAAACTTCTCCGGCAGGCCTATGCCCCCGGTAAAGGCGGGCGCACTTGAGATAATTTCCGCGGGAAGGGCTTTTTTTGCATCAGCTTCGGAAAAAAGTGTTGAAGCGGTTAAAGGCGTAACATCCCTCAAATCAGGAAGTATTGAAGCCTCGGTTCCGGAAGGAAGGAAATTTTTAACCGCAGGCATAACAGAGGGCGGGCACGGGGCTGTTTTTGAAGGAAACATAGTTGAATGCATTATTGATGAAGGGCCGCTGCCGGGCGTCACCGCGGCGCTTTCTGTGATGCCGAAGACTCACGGCATAAAAGAATTTTACACCGAACAAAGCGGAAGGGCGGATATAAAAATTATTCTTAAAATAAAAAATGATTCAGGCGTTTTTAGCGTCAGCGGCACGGCGGCGCAGGAGGGTTCCGGCGGGCCTGTTGTGATTTTCAGCGA
>CAYGHG010000009.1:12375-37460 GCA_964349515.1 uncultured Spirochaetia bacterium | reverse complement strand
TTATTATAGGATACGTCGCTCTTATTTCATACACAACTTTTGATTATAACTCACCTGCTTAATCCTCTGCTCGTCCGCAAAACAGCTGATATCCTCAACACCTTTAACCGACATTTTTACACCTGCCTCACGCAGCCTTCCTTCCATCTCCGCAAGGCACGCGCCAACCACCCTTTTTACCGCGATTTTTTTCTTTATTACGGAGAACTTACCCGCTTCTATTCTGGACGAGTCAAGCAGTTCGTTTACATGCTCAAGCTGCCTCTTCGTATTATCGATTATAATATCAAGAACTTCCTTTTGTTTGGGGTTAATTTTTCCGTAAGCACCGTCTTTCAGAAGCTCCGAAAATCCCGATACCGCCATCAGAGGGGTTTTAAGCTCGTGGGATACCATGGCGATAAAATTAGTCTTATGCATGTCCAATTTTTTCAGCTCTGCATAACTTTTCCTGACAATCTCATCCTGTTTTTTTCTTTCCGCTATTATTCCCGCGTTAGTCATGAAGGTTTCCAGAAGCAGAGCGTCTTCCCGGGTATAATCTGACTTTTTATTGGCCGCGACACCTACGGCTTTCACAACCCCGTTTTCAATTACCGGCACGGACATCACCCGCAACATGGGGACATGCCCCCCCGGAATTCCTTTTTTGCCCTTAAAAGCGGAACAATAATCATTTATTATTACAGATTTTTTCTTTCTGACCGCGTCTGCCCAGATTCCGCTTTCCTTGATCCCGTACTGCAGCGGCTTTCCTTCTACGGCACACTTTTTCATCGCGTTTTTCGACCACGAATATACCTCCATTACTTTCTGTTTCTTGTCTATGAATCCATAAAAGGCATACTCGCTCCCGGTAAGATTTTTTATTTCAGAGAGTATGAAATCAGAGGTGTCTCGCAGGCTTTCATGCTTGTCTTTGACGAGCCTCCAGAGCGAAAACAGGTATTTATTCCTGTATTTCACCGCTTCTTCCGCGGCTTTTAGCTTTGTGATGTCTATATGGCATCCGACCATCCTCAGCGGCTTTCCTCTGCCGTCCCATTCAATTACCTTTCCCGTGCATATCACCCATACCGTGGAACCATTTTTGTGGCGGTATCTGACTTGACTGTAATAGGGTATTTTTCCCCTGCTTTTTACATGGGCATTAAAAACCTTCAGCACCCCCGGCAGGTCGTCTTGAAAAATTATCCTCTGCCAGCTTTCAGGCCTGTTTTCCATCTCCTCTTCCCTGTAGCCAAACATTGATTTAAAAGCCGGGCTTAAATACTCTTTGTTAGTTTTTATATCCCAGTCCCAGTATCCCACCAATGACTGTTCAAGTATGGTTTCATACAATGTTTTCTGATCTATCTTTCCTTTTTTCCGCATCCATCACCCCATATTATTTCCGGCAGCAGCCGGGCTGTTCCCAAAAACACTTTACTTCTTCCCCAGCCACAGTTCCTCTATATACTTTGCAGTCTCCACGAGGTCGCTTAAAGCCACAGGTTTTGTAATGTAGGAATTCGCCTGATGCTCATATGACTCCATTATGTCTTCTTTTGTGTCGGAGTTTGTGAGCATGACAACCGGTATATCCCGGAGCGTCACGCTTGATTTAATCTCTTTAAGCAGCTCTTTCCCGTCCATTCTCGGCAGCTTGATGTCGAGCAATATCAGGTCAGGCATTTTTTTACCCTTAAACGCACCCTTTCCCGACAGATATTCAAGCGCTTCCACCCCGTCTTTGACGCAGTCTATCGTGCATTTGCTGTCTACCATGCGGAAAGCCTCCATCACCAGCCTTGCGTCCGCGTTTCTGTCTTCTACGAGCAGTACAGCGTGTTCTTTACCCATTTTTCGCCTCCAGTATTTTTGGAATTTTAAAAAATATTTTTGTGCCCTTACCGAGCCTGCTTTCGGCCCAAATCCCGCCGCCCATTCCCGATACTATTTTCCTGCAGATAGTCAGCCCCAGCCCCGTTCCCGGGTAATCATCCTCGGAATGAAGCCTCTCAAACAGGCCGAATATCTTTTCCCTGTACTGCGGGTCAATCCCGATGCCGTTGTCGGATACACAGAACTCCCAGAAACCCTTTTTAGATTTAGCATCAACCGTAATCTTAGGCTCCTGCCTTTTTGAAGAAAACTTTACTGCGTTGCTTATCAGGTTCTGAAACAGCTGTTTCATTTCTGTAGAATTAGCGTGGAGTTTCGGCATAAGCGAAACTTTAAACCCAATTTTCCCGGCTTCGTGCTCATACCCTTTTATTATTTCAGCCGCGACAGAGTTTAAATCCACAGGCTCTGCGTCTGGCCCCTTCTTGCCGACGCGGGAGTAGGCAAGCAGCCCCTGTATCAGGTCATACATCCTGCGCGAGCCGTCTTTCAGATATTCCACGAACTGTCTTCCGTCCTCATCCAGTTTGTCGGAATATTTCATGGCTATGAGTTCAATGTAGTTTGATATGCTCCTCAGCGGCTCTTTCAAATCGTGCGAGGCAACGTAGGCGAACTGCTCCAGTTCCTCATTTGAGCGCTCAAGCTCCCATATTATCCTCTTCAGCCGTTCGTCTGTTTTTTTCTTTTCCGTAATATCCCTCATGTTGACAACTATCCCCCTCACATAGTGCTGTTCTGTGAGGTCCCTCGCAGTCAGCTCATACACCCTGCCCGCCACCTCAACCTCCATTTTCAGAGTGGATTCTTCGTGAAGCATAAGCACCCTTAAAAGCGCGGCAGTATCTTTTCCCGCGCTGTTTTTTGCCGGATACAGCCGGGATTGTAAGTATTTGCTCCCCGGAAGCCCCGCCTCTACAATGCCTTCGACTTTCCTGACCGAAGGGCTGGCATATTTGATATTGAGGTCATTATCCAGCACAAACACGATATCTGATGACTCCTCAATCAGCGCCCTGAAATACATCTGGCTGTTTTTTAGCGCCTGCTCCATCATTTTTTGCTCTGTAATATTGCGGTTGCCGGCGCGCCTTCCCAGATATTCACCCTCTTCATTATAAACAGGCCTGCATATGTGGCTTATCCATATGGAATTTCCTTTTTTATTCTTTATTATGACCTCAAGGCGCTTTTCAGAGGGGTCCTTTTCTATCTGTTCAAGATGGCTGTCCCAGATTCCCCTGAACTCAGGCTCCACCAGGTCCCTGAATTTTACCCTGCCCGAGATAAAATCATCAATTGTATATCCTGTGACAGTCATTACCGCGGGGGATATGTACCTGTATTTCCCTTTGGCGTCCTGCCAGTATTCCCAGTCGTAAGTGTAGTCCGCTACCGTCTTGTAGCGCTCCTCCGCCTCTTTGCTCCGGGTGGTGTCGCGCAGTACTATCATTATATTTTCAACCTCCCCCGGATCTTTTATAAATGGAAATACAAAATATGATATGTAGGCCTGTTTTCCCGAGGGCAGTTTTACCTTTACATCGTGTTTTTCCGATACGGCGCCTTTGGCCGCCTCCTCAAGCTCTTTTTTCAGGCCAAGCGCTTTTATATGCGGGTATTTCGGGGCATAACGCCTGCCCTTTTTAAGCCGCCTGACCTCCAGCATTTTTTCAACGGCGCGGTTTATGAATACGGGCGTAAAGTTTTTATTTATTGCGGTTATCACTATGCCGTCATTTAAGTTTTCAACCATTTTTTCCAAAAACTCATTTCTTGCCGTGAAAATTTTTTCAGACTCTATAAACTGCGTGATATTTTCCATAACTACCAGCAGCCTTTTATCGCGCCCTTTTTTATTTATGAGCCTTGCTGAAATTTTAAGCGAGAGTTTTACTTTCTTTCTTTTAATCATCACGTCTATGTCCGCCTCTGCGTTTTCAACCGGCCTGCCTGTTTTCAGCGCCTTTACCGCCGTACCCCTTACCATGCAGGTTTTGCAGCTTTTTCCGTAGCCGCATCCTTTGGAGTTCTCAAGCGAGCCCAAACACCCGAAAAAATTACCCGGCTGCCTGCTCACCCTGTCTGCTTTGTCCGTCACAAAACGCCTGCCCGCCCTGTTTACCGTGATTATCTTTGTATCGGCATCCACTATGAACATAATCGCCGGCGCGTTTTCAAACGCCGGTTTGAAATCAAGTTCATTGTTTTCGTGCGCCCTCTTCAAAACCGCCTTTTTAGTTTTTTTCTTCATGTATCCGCCCGTAGTTTTTATTCTTTACCCTTAAACAAATCCCTTATCTTTGCTTTCAGCGTGGAAAACCCGTGGGGCTTTTTCAGATATCCTATCGCGCCCAGGTTTAAAAACTGCTCCTCGGTGAAAACATCATTGCCCGTACACATGATGACGGGTATCTCCTTTGTCAGGTCGTTTTCTTTCAGGGCTTTCAGCGCCTCCTCCCCGTTCATCTCCGGCATTTCCACATCAAGCAATATCAGGTCGGGAAGCTCCGTCCTGGCAAGTTCAACACCCATTCTGCCGTTCTCGGCCGTTATCACCTGGTAACCCTCACCTTTTTCCAGATAAATCTTTGCTATCTTCTGCTGCATCGGCGAATCATCCACAAGCAGTACCTTCATTTATTTCACCTCCCCTTTTCGGGCGCTATTTTTTACCCTTCCGTCAGAGCATATACTATTACAGGCGTATCTTCAACAATGTAAACACTCCTTACTTTCCCCTTGAGCGCCTCCGCCTCCGCTTCCGTGATAAGCCTGGCTTCAGGCGGGTCAAGGTTAAAGAGCATTTTTTTGCCGTAAACCACCGTCAGATACTCCCCGCACATTATATTGAGAAACTCCTTAAATGAGTCGTGCGACTCGTCTCCGGCGGCTCCCGCGCCTTCAAAATCCCCGAGTATGTTCATGTTGAGCATCGCGGAGAAATCTTTCCCGGCTGTAATCTCCATCATCCCTTTTTTGCCGCCGTCAAAATTTATGCTCGCATAAACATACCCGCCCTCTTTGAGCTCCGTCTCAGCGGCTTTTACCTCGTCTCCAAACATCAGGGCATACTTTCCCAGCACGTCGCAAAACACCTTTGTAAGCGTCATTTCCTGTTCTTCATTCATTTTTCGCACCTCCGAGTATTTCATCTATTGATTCCTTTATATTTTCCGGGGTAAAGGGCTTTTTAAGATACGCCCTGACCCCCTTTGACATCAGTTCCTCTATCCGCGCCTCGCTGCCGTCGCTTGATACTATGACGACGGGTATGGACTGCAAGAGGCCGTCTTCGGACATTCTTTGCACCATTTCTATGCCGTTCATCTTGGGCATATTTATATCGGCAAACACGAGGTCCACCCAGTTGTCCTTTAAAACCTCCAGCGCAGCCTCGCCGTTGTCCGCTTCGTATAGTTCGCCTATAGGCACCGCAGAGAGCCCAAGTATTCTTTTAATTATCGCGCGCGTCGTCGTTGAATCATCCACCACAAGAAAATTATAGGCCATTTTTGAATCCTCCTTTTTTTGCGGTCACAGGGTTATTACCTTGCCCGCTGATTTTATGGTCACAATACCGGTGTCTATGTCAAGGGAGAGCGTCCTTGAGGCGCCGCCCCCTATTTCCTCCGCCGATATGAGGATGCCGTTCTGCCACAGCATCTTTCTGGCGGTAATATAGTTCCTTTCGCCAATCTTAAAAATCTCCTCTTCCTTACCGTTTGCCGACTGGTTTGCGCAGCCCGCAATTTTTACTATGAGCCTGGACTTCTCCGCGCCCATAGCATACGCCTTTCTGAACAGATACGGTATGCCCGTGTCCACAAAAGCCGCCGGTGTCTCCGAAGCCTTCTGCGGGTTCAGTTTGGCGTTTGGCAGCTGGCAGTGTATCATCCCCCCTACTTTCGTGACCGGGTCATACACCGTAAGCCCCAGGCACGAGCCCAGGGAAAAAGTAGTAATCTTGTCGCCCGTACAAGACGACAGTCTTGCCTCCCCTATCCCGACCGTAATGTCAGCCATTTTTTCACCTCAATCCTTCCGGTAAACGGAATTACCAATGTTTTTTAGTTTTATATCAATATCAAGCAGGCTCTCGGTCTGGCTCACAAAGAGAAAGCCCCCCGGTTTGAGCAGCCTGCAGTACTCATCAACAATTTTTTTTCTCATTTCGCGGTCAAAATAAATCATGACGTTCCTGCAGAAAATTATGTCCACGCCCTTTTTTACCGGATAGGGGGTTGCGGACAGATTAAGCATTTTAAGCATCACATAGTCCTTTACATTCTGCTTAACCCTGTAATAATCCGCTCCTTCGCAGTTTAGCCTGTCAAAATATTTCATCTTGAGCGTATCCGGAACGCGCTCCACGCCTTTTTTGTCATACATTGCCTGATGCGCCTTGCCGAGTATCCGCGTTGAAATATCTGTCCCGAGTATTTTCAGCTCAGCCCCGCACTCGGATAGGGCCTCAAGACAGGTAAAGGCAATGGTGTAAACCTCCTCGCCCGAGGAGCAGCCCGCCGACCAAATCCTGAATTGTTCCTGCCCTGCGGACGCAAACCTGCGGATTATGCCGTCAAGTATTTTAAAGTGCTCGTCTTCCCTGTAAAAATATGTGACGTTTGTGGATATGGAATCTATGAATATTATGAGTTCCATTCCCGTGCCGTCATTTATTATCCTCTCAAAGTATCCGTCCAGGCTCTCTATCCCAAGATGCGACATGCGCTTTCTCGTCCTGGTTGCCACCAGCGACTCTTTTGAGCTGTCGAGTAATATACCGCTCTCCGAGTAAACAAGCTCACTGAGTTTTTCAAAAGCGGCAGTTTTTCCGGCCATTACACCCGCCTCCCCTGTTTTTCAAACCTCTTCATGTTTAGAATGCTGCATATTGCACCCGGTATTTCAGGGAGCGGGAAAACCGCCTCTGCGCCGCCGCGCTCCACGGCTGATTTTGGCATGCCGTAAACCACGCAGCTCGCCTCATCCTGGGCTATGGTGCGCGCTCCTGCCTGCCTCATGGCAAGCATGCCGTCAGCGCCGTCGCTTCCCATACCGGTGAGTATGACGCCTATCGCGTTCGCGCCCACATACTGCGCGACTGATTCAAAAAGCACCTCCACCGAGGGGCAGTGGCCGCGTACTATGGGCCCCGGCTTTGACTCTATGATGTAATTGCCGCCCGAGCGTATTACCCTCATGTGGCACCCTCCGCGCGCCACATACACCCTGCCTGACATTACCCTGTCGCCGTTTTCAGCCTCTTTGACTTTCATTTCACATATGTCGTTTAATGATTCTGCAAAATAATTGGTAAATACAGGCGGCATGTGCTGGACTATCACCACTCCCGGCATGTCCGAGGTAAACCTTTTCAATATTGACCGTATTGCCTCTGTGCCGCCTGTTGACGCGCCTATGGCTATTACCTTGTCTGTTGATTCGGAGAGCGCCTTTTTGCTTACTTTTATTTTTTCCGGGGAAAACTCGCGGTTTTTTGCCCACGCCGAGACATTTGTCACAGAGGCTATTTTTATCTTTTCCCTGAGTTCAAGAAGCATCTCTGTCAGATTTTTCGCCACGTCAATGCCCGGCTTTAAGACCACGTCAACAGCGCCCGCCTCAAGCGCGTCAAGGGTTATCGCAGCGCCTCTTTTTGTAAGAGCGCTTACCACCACAACCGGCAGCGGATGCTGGGGCATCAGATGGCGCAGAAACTCCACTCCGTCCATCCTCGGCATTTCTATATCAAGCGTGAGCACGTCGGGGCTTAGCCTTAGTATCTTGTCGCGCGCTATGTAGGGGTCGGCCGCCACGCCCACCACTTCTATCTCTTTGTCCTGAGAGAGCCCGTTTTTGAGTATTTCGCGCACAAGCGCGGAATCGTCAACCACGAGCACTTTTATTTTTCTCATACAGCCCGCCTCTTTTGGTACTGCGCGTTCTTTAAATGCGTGAAATTTTTAAACGCCCGGTCAAGTGATTCCGAATGGCCGAGAAACAGATATCCGTCATCTTCAAGATACCTCTCAAACCTCTGCGTTATGCTCCGCCTCGTCTCCTGGTCAAAATATATCATCACGTTGCGGCAGAATATGATGTGGAATTTTTTTGAAAAAGGAAACTCCTCCTGTTTTAAGTTGAGTTTTCTGAAATATATGTGCCTTTTTACCTCGTTTGAAAATGTCCAGCTGTTTTCGTCGGGCTGTTCCATATATTTCTGCTTGTAAAAGGCAGGCACCTGCTTTAGGGCCTGCTCATTGGTATAAATGCCCTGTACCGCTTTTGTAAGGACGCTGACAGAAATGTCAGTCGCAAGTATCGCGGTTTCATATTTTCCCGGATACTGTTCAAAAAAATCAAGCACCGTCAGAGCTATCGTATAAGGCTCCTCGCCGGAGGAGCAGCCCGCGGACCATATTCTTAAAGTTTTTTCACCCGCAGCGTCCATTTTTCTTTTTATTTCAGGCAGCGCGGTTTTTGTCATAAAATCAAAGTGGTCCTTTTCCCTGAAAAAAGAGGTATGGTTTGTTGATATGACGTCAATCATCTTTAACAGCGCCTCACCGGTCTCTTCATCCACCACGTAATCGTAATATTCGCCGAATGTTTTAAAACCGCCGTCTCTTAACAGTTTCTGCAGGCGCTGAAGCACGAGCACCCTCTTTTTTTCGGAAAGATAAATGCCGAAGCGCTCGTATATGAGCCCTGTTATCTTTTCATACTCTTCGTCTGTTATCTGCTCCGCGTACATAATCATTGCCGCCCCTTTTTATTTTCCCCGCCCGGCGTTTCGCGCCGGGCGGGGCTGCTGCTCACTTAGAACTTGTCAAAATCCTTGTCGTCCAGGTTTATTGCCTTGTCATACTTTGCCTTCATATCAGGTTTTCTGGGCTGTTTGGACTGCATCTGCGCCTTGGAAACAGCCTGATGCGCGTGCAGTGTTGCCACCGCGCCCTGCTGCTGTTGCTGCACCGCGCCCGCGAAAGAAATCGCGCCCGCAGCCTGCCTCAGTTTGAACTTGGAAATCATGCTCTTAAGATGCAGTGCCTGCGAGGAGAGCTCTTCGCTGGCCGCGGCAGACTCTTCGGATGTGGCCGAGTTCTGCTGGGTGACCTGCTCAAGCTGCGAGAGCCCCTGATTTATCTCTCCTATGCCGCCTGTCTGCTCTTTTGAAGCCGCGGCAATCTCGCCTATTAAATCCGTGACCTTTGTTGCGCTTACCACAATCTCGCTCAAAGACTGCGAAGTCTCCTCCGCGATCTTTGTGCCGCCGTCTGTCTTGGTAATCGAGTTCTCTATCAAGTCCGCGGTCTCTGCGGCAGCCTTTGCGCTTCTCTGCGCGAGGTTGCGCACCTCTTCCGCGACTACGGTGAACCCTTTTCCATGCCTGCCCGCACGCGCAGCTTCCACGGCAGCGTTTAAGGCGAGTATGTTGGTCTGGAAGGCTATCTCGTCTATGGCTTTCATTATCTTTGAAACATTTCTGGCCGAGTCATTAATCGCCTTCATGGCGTCAAGCATCTCCGTCATCTGCTCATTGCCCTTTTGGGCGCTTGAGCGGGCGGCTGACGCGAGCTGGTTTGCCTGCGAGGCATTTTCGGCGTTCTGTTTGGTCTGGGAGGTAAACTCTTCCATTGACGAGGTTATCTCTTCAAGCGAGCTTGCCGATTCACTTGATGCCTGCGACAGGGTCTGGCTGGAGGAGGATACCTGGTTTGCGCCGCTGGTGACCTGCTCTACCGCGAGCGAAACCTGCCCGAGAATGTCGTTTATTGATTCAAGCGTGGCATTGAGCGTATTCTTGATCATTGCGTGGTCGCCCTTGTAATTTCCGGCTACAGCCACATCAAGGTTGCCCTTTGCCATTTCTTTCAGCACGTCTGCGGCCTCGTTTATCGGCATGATAACCGAGTCAAGAATGTCATTTACACCTACAACCAGTTTTTTCCAGTCGCCGGCAAAGTTATTTCCGTTGCCTCTCTTTGACAGCACCCCTTCTTTAGCTGCGTCAATCAGCATGTTTACCTCTGATGCTATTGCCTTGAGATTTCCTCTTACGCCTTCTATTGTGTCATTGATAAAGGCCTTTTTGCCGGGGAACTTTTCAATCGGCGCGTCAAAATTTCCGCGCCCGAACTCCGCAAAACACGCCATGGCTTTTTTCTTAACAGCGATATGGCCGAACACCATGTCGTTTATCCCCTGAGCCATCTCCCTGTACGAGCCGCCAAACCTATCAGCCTGTATGGCTACATCTATGTCTCCCAGATTGTGCTCACGCGCCATTTTATTCATCTCTTCAACCAGTCCGTTTAAGCTGTCTATGCAGACATTGAGATTGTTCTTTATTTCGTTGAAATCGCCCTTGTAAGTGTCTGTGATTTTTGGCGGTATGTCTCCTTTTGAAATCCTGTCCACATACTCGGCTGCTACATTCAGCGGCCCTATCACGGCGTCAAGCGTCCTGTTTACCCCGTCAACTATGGGCCTGAACTCAGGGTCAATCTTTTCCGCGTCAGCCCTTGTGGCAAGCCTGCCGTCTATTGCCGCCTCGGTCAGTTTTTTAGCCTCGTCAAGAAGGTTTTTGAGTATTCCCGCGATATTGCCGGACAGGAATACGGAAAGGGCTATGGCGAAGAGCACGCCTATGACAAGCGCTGTAAGGAGCATGCGTATTGCCGAATCATACACGCCGTGCATGTGTTTTATAGCGCGCTCCGCCTCAAGGTCGTTTTCGTGCACCAGTTCGGTAAGCATCCCGTTTGAAGTCAGCCAGTACTTAAGCGCGTCACCATTTGCTTCATACATCTTGTCGTCCATATCGGTTACAGCTTTGCTGTCAGCGTCTGCGCCCCTGTTTATCAGCCTCTCCTTTTCAAGGACATAGTCATAGAACCTGTTGTGGTTCTTTTTCCACTCTTCAAACTCAGGCACAAACTTTGCCCACAGCCTTGCCTCAGTATCGGTATGCGGCAGGGGCTCGTACCTTTTCCACGCAGCATCAACCCTCTTCCACGCATCAGCCCTGTACTGGTGCATGAATTTTCTTTTGCCCTCGTCAACGAAAAAGCGCCTGTTTAAAAGCCCTCTTTCCGCGCCGAGCAGATAACTCTGCGCCTCCTGTATTTCAAGAAGCGACTCCACGCTCGGCAGCCTGACCATGCCTATATTGTCAGCATCTTCCATTACATCCTTTAACCCGTTATAGCCTACCACGACCATGACAACAGCAACTGTTATCAGGGCCGCGAACCCAAGAATCATCTTCTGGGCGAGTTTCATGTTTTTAAACATCTTGTTTTAACCTCCTTAAAGGTTTTTTATATTTTAAGCGCCGGCTCGCATGCCTTTTTCTTAAAAACCTGCGAATCCCCGGACGCCTTCTCAAAGAACTCGTTTAACTCTTTGGGCATTTCCTGCGTCTGCTCAAAAGCGAGTATGCCGTTTTCCGCAAGCGCGTCTTTGAACATTGAAATCACCTTTACCCTCTGCTCGTAGGAAAAATGCAGCAGCACATTCTTGCAAATTATCATGCTGTAGCCTTCCCCTATGGGTTTTAGGTTTAGCAGGTCGTGCCTTACGAAGTTAATCCTTTCCGTTATCAGAGGCAGTACCCTGTAGGAACTGCCGAGGCCCATGGGTTCAAAGTACTTTTTCAGGATTTCCTTTGGCAGGCGCGATACCCCGTCAGCGGAATACTCCGCCTTTGCGATTGTCGCCTGAAAATCGTCCTCATTGTCAATGTCAGAGGCGGTAATGTGAATGTTGCGGAAGGCAAATTTGTTGAGCCTCTCCGCGAGGACTATCGCGAGCGAGAAAGGTTCCGGGCCGTAAGCGCAGCCCGCGTCCCAGATTCTCACCCTTGAGCGCCCTGCTATAACCGGTATCAGAGCCGAAACCGCCGACTCAAGCACCTGCAGGTCCCTGAAAAAAAATGTGAACGCCATGTTTTTCCTCCTTATTTGACTTCTGCCGTCTCTTCAAAGCCCCTGTCAAATACCAGGGTTTCAATGTTGAGTATGATTTTTACCTTGTCTCCCGCTTTTCCTATGCCCTTTATGAACTTGCTCGCTTCTCCCTTATTTACTTTTGGGGGCTCCTCAATCTGCGCCGCCGGGATGTCGAGCACTTCCGCCACCGTGTCCACGATTAACCCGACCGTCTTGTCGTCCACGTTTGTGACCACTATGCAGGTCCTGTCGTCGTAGGCCTTTTTCTCCATCGCAAAGCGCAGCCTTACGTCCATTATCGGTATTACAGTGCCCCTTAAATTGATGACGCCCATTATGTACTCGGGCTTGTCCGGGACTTCCGTAATGTTCTGCATTCCGATAATCTGCTTTACGTGCGAGATTTCGATTCCGTACTCCTCCTTTGAAAGCACAAAAGTCAGGTATTTGCCCTTTTGCGTATCTTCGTCTTCGCTTTCTTCCATGGATTCATCCAATTCTTCAAGCTCTTCCCTTTTTGCCATCTGTTTCACCTCCTTCCCGCTGTTTCAGTTTTTTCTTCCTCTACACTCCTTATCAGTTCCGCTATGTCGAGTATCATGCTTATGTCACCGTCGCCTAATATCGCGCACCCCGATATGCCGCGCACGCGCCCCAGATACGCTGACAGCCCCTTTATCACTATCTGCTGCTGGCCCACGAGTTCATCTACAAACAAACAGCAGTGCTTGTCTTCGTTTTCCACAAAAACCAAAAGCCCTTCGGTAAGGTTTTCAACAACCGGCTTGACGTTATATAAGCTGTGCAGCCTCACTACAGGCACAGCCATGCCTCTCAGTGTCACCACTTCCTGTCGCCCCGGCATCTGTGTCAGCATCTCCTGTTTGGGACGGAAAGTATTTCTGATTGATGAAATCGGTATGGTGTAGCGGTTTGAGCCTACCTTTACCACCATGCCTTCGATAATGGCCAGGGTAAGCGGTATTCTTATGATAAAAGAAGTGCCTTTTCCGGGAGTTGTCTTGACGTCAACCTTGCCCCTCATTTTTTCTATGTTCCTGCGCACCACGTCGAGCCCGACTCCCCGGCCTGATATGTCTGATACCATTTCCGCAGTCGAGAAACCGGGCATAAAAATTATCTGCCACACTTCACGGTCCGGTATGTCGGATGATTTTTTCGCATCTACGAGGCCGCGGCTTATTGCTTTTTCCAGGATTTTTTTTCTGCTAAGCCCCCTGCCGTCGTCTTCCACCGCTATCCAGACCTCGCCTGCCGAGTGTTTTGCCTCGACTTTAATAAGGCCTTCGGCATCTTTACCGCACTCTTCGCGCTCTGCAGGCGTCTCTATGCCGTGGTCAACGCTGTTTCTTATTATGTGCACCAGAGGGTCATTGATGAGCTCAATTATTGTCTTATCCACCTCTGTTTCCTCGCCAATGATCTCTATGGCTGCTTTTTTTCCTGTTTTGTAGGAGATGTCCCTCACTATGCGCGGCATTTTGTTGAACGTGGCGGCAAGCGGAATCATACGCATGGACATTGATATTTCCTGTATGTCGCGGGTAATCTTGTCCATGTGAAGAAGGGATTTTTCAAACTTTTCCGATTTGAACCCCGAGAGTTCCGGGTTATTTATTACCATGGCTTCAGAGATTACCAGCTCGCCCACTAAATCCAACAGCATATCAAGTTTTTCAACGTCCACTCTGATGCTTGTCTGGAGCCCGGCTGCTGCAGCCTGCCTTGCGTCCGCGGCGGCCTGTGTCTTTACGGCTTTATCTGCTGCTTTTTCAGGGCCCGCACCGGAGTTCACTGTGATGTCTTCAATCGCATTGATGAGGTTTGCCGTATTAGGGCTTTGCCGTCCGGATTTATCCGTTATGCTCCTTGCCATTACTTTTATAACGTCGCAGAGCCTTCCTAAAAGCGCCGCAAGCTTCGGTTCGGTTAAAAACCCCTTTGCTATTATTGACTCTGCCGCTTCCTGCCCGCAGCGCGCGGCTTTTTCAATCTCCGGCAGCCCCATAAATCCGGCGTTTCCTTTCAGGGTATGAAACTCGCGCTCGCAGAGTTCGGCGCTTTCTATTACAGCCGTGCCTGAGGTAATTTTTTTTATGTACTCCCTCGCCTTATCCATAGACTCAACTGCAGATGAGGCAAACTGCTCTGCAATAGAATCGTCAATAAGCGTTTCGGCGGCAACATTTTGTTCCGGTTTGCCGCGTTCATCTTTTTTTTCTGTCTTTTCTCTCTTTATCTGCTTTTTGTCTGTATTAGCCCTGCCGCCCTTTTCATCCGGCGCAAGCAGTTTTATCTCCTCTTTTATCTCTTTTATCAGCGCCCCGGCAGGGGCCTTGAGCCCTTCGTCTGATATTTCCGTCTCCAGCCCGGCAATGGCGGTTTTAATAAAATCTGTTGATTTATAAATTATGTCCACATGCCTCGCCGCTATGAGAGCCTTTTCCTTGCGGAAAATATCAAGCAGTGTCTCGGCCTCGTGCATGACTTCCGATATGGTGTGCAGCTCAAAAAAAGCGGAATTTGATTTTAATGTATGGAAAAGCCGGAAGATGTCATTTAGTATTTCAGAGTCCACCTTGCCGGATTCCAGGGCTGTTTTTTCCAGCTGTATTATTTTAGGCTCGGCATCGTCGAGCCTGTCGCGGGTTTCGTTTACGAACTCTTTTATTATTTCTTTTTTTTCCTCGTCAAACCCCTGCATGTGTTCTCCCCTGAGCCGTCATTTTAGTTGACACTTTTCGAAACTGATTTACGGGCAGCCGCGACTATTTTTTTCAGCATTTCAAGTTCCAGCGGCTTCATAAAATATGCAAATACCCCTTTTTCCCTTACGTGGCGTTCAAGCTCGATGCTTTCATCCCCCGTCATCATAATCACAGGCACTTCCGGGGCTTTCTTTTTTATGTCTTCCGCGACTTCGCCGCCTGTACGGTCCTCCATATGATAATCAATTATCGCAATATCTATCCCGCCCTCCTCAACAGCCGCCATAGCCTCTGCCCCGCTTTTAGCCGTTTTAACCGAGTACCCCTCTTTCTGAAATAGAACCGAGAGCCTGTCCCTGATAAACTTATCGTCATCTGCGACCAGTATTACCGGCTTTTGTTTTGCGCCCATTCACTGCCTCCGTTTGATGGTATGCGAGTATATAAGCAATGAGCGTGCCGCAAAAGAAAAACCTTATCAAAACGGGCTTTTTCCAAAGGGTTGATGTAAAGGGTTATCAGCTGTCTTATAATTGAGACTGCTTGTTTGATTCGTTTAAACTAAAGGGTTTTGGAAGCGCGATTGCAAAACTAAAATAAATGCAATATGGTTAAGGCTGATAATTGTCTCATTTTTGATACGATTTTAGGAGCTGCGCTGCGGGAAAATCTCATAAATGATACTGTTACTGGGTTTCTATTCCCAGCTCTTTGAGTTTCCTGTAGAGCTTTGCCCTGCTGACTTTCAGTATTTCCGCGGTTTTTTCCTTGTCATACGAGTGTTTCTCCAGCACCGCGGTTATGAACTGCCTCTCGCTAATGCGCACAAACTCATCAAGCGGCATATCCTTTGTGTCCTGATTTTTCAGCCTGCCCGCTTTGTTTGTTATTTTTTCAGGGAGATCCTCAAAACCCACCGCAACTCCCGTCGCTATCACTGCGATTCTGCTTATTATATTTATAAGTTCCCGCACGTTTCCCGGCCAGTCATACTCCATAAATACATCCATCGCCTCAGGGCTGATTTTTTTTTCACGCACCCCTTCTTTTTCACAAATCTTTTTCATGTAATGCGCGGCAAGCAGGGGGATGTCTTCACTGCGCTCTTTCAGAGGGCAAAGAAAGGTCCTCAGCACGCTTAACCGGTAATAGAGGTCGCTCCTGAACATTCCTTTTTCTATCTGGTCCTCCAGCACGCGGTTTGTGGCGGCTATTATCCTGACATCAGTTTTGAATTCTTTAACCGCTCCGAGCCTCCTTACCACCCCTGTCTCTAACACACGGAGCAGTTTGGCCTGCGACTCACGCTCCATCTCCCCTATTTCATCTATGAAAAGTGTCCCGTTGTCGGCAAGCTCAAAGAGCCCTCTTTTAAGCGCAGTCGCGCCTGTAAAAGCGCCTGCCTCATGGCCAAAGAGCTCGTTTTCAAGAAGGTCTTTGGGCATAGCCCCGCAGTTAATCGCTATGAAAGCATTGGCTGCCCTGGGGCCTGATTTATGTACTGCATTTGCCACCAGTTCCTTGCCCGTGCCGCTCGGCCCCTCTACAAGTACCGGAAGCGAGGACATAGCCGCTTTTTGTATGAATTCTTTTATTGAAGTTACCGCATAGCTCCTGCCTATTATTTCAGGGCAGGAGTCATTATCCCGTGCCATATTTCCTCCTCATAATTATATCAGATAATATATCACACAACACCACGGCGGTCTACTTATTAGGCGCTTACTTACATACAATCGCAATAAAATAGAGCGGATGAACTAATGGCATTCGGTTGCCCGGTAAAATACTCTGCTTTTCTTACGGTTTACACACTGCTGACGGACTCACCCCATAAATGCCCGGAGGCATATTCATGGTAATCTTACCAATTTTTATGGCCTCACAATTTGGGTTTGACTTATGCACCCTGTTAATGATATATTAATGAAGCCATAGAGGGATTGATATTTAAAACGAAAAAGAGCGGATAATATACCCTGCAATGCCCGTGCAGAGGCCGGTATTTTGGCCCAACACCTTTATAACGGGAGCCGGACAACGTCGGCAGTGTGCATGCCTCTTAACTGAGGAAGCCTAAAGCTGCGGACAGAGGCACCCACCTGATTATAAGGGACCAAAATCCTGTTTCTCACGGCACCAGCGGGGCATAAAAAAAACTTAACCGGACAGCGGAGAGAAAAGAAAAAAAATGTTAATAAAATATATCAAAATCGCAGACACCGACACTTACAAAGATATCAGGGCCAAAGAGGCGCTTTCAGCAAAAGCGCCCTGTTTTTGTTTTTCAACCTCTGATAACTGCTGATATATCCATTTTTTTATTCCCTTTCCCTAAGCTGCCCCGGCCCAATACTACCCGGAGGTAAGTGATGTTAACAACGATTCTCGCAGCAGCAGCAGCACTCGCAATAGGTATTACAGCAGGTTTTTTGCTCAGGCGTTTCCTTACGGAACAGAAGATTTCAGGCGCCAAAAACTACGCGGAACAGATTCTTGAAAGCGCAAAAAAAGACGCCGCAGCCCTGAAAAAAGAAGCCGAGCTGGAGGCAAAAGACAGGATGCTCAAGGCCCAGTCTGAGTTTGACCAGAAAGCAAGAGAAGAGCGCCTGGAGATAACAAACCTGGAAAAAAGAGTCCGCAGCAAGGAAGAAACACTCGACAGAAAAACAGACATGCTTGAAAAGAAAGAAATAGAAGTGTCTGCCAGAAAAAACGAGCTCATAGACGCGCAGAAAAAACTCGTCGACAAAGAAAACGAACTCAACTCACTGGTAAGCGACCAGCGCAGCAAGCTGGAATCCATATCGGGCCTCTCAGCCGAAGCCGCCAAAAACGAGCTGATAAACGCCATGACAAGCGACGCAAAACAGGCTTCCCTGCTTCTTATCAAAAAACTGGAAGAAGAGGCAAAAGAAACCGCGGAGAAAAAAGCCCGCGAGCTTGTCACAATGGCTGTCCAGCGGGTTGCCGCCGACCAGACCTCTGAAATCAGCGTATCAGTCGTCCCCCTCCCCAATGAAGAAATGAAAGGCCGCATCATAGGCCGCGAAGGAAGAAATATCAAAACTCTTGAGACTATGACCGGCGTTGACTTCATCATAGATGACACCCCCGAAGCCGTAACCATATCCGCCTTTGACCCGGTACGCCGCGAAATCGCCCGCAGATCGCTTGAAAAGCTTATCACCGACGGCAGGATACACCCGGGCAGGATAGAAGAGGTCGTTGAAAAAACAAAACTTGAAATGGAACAAAAGATAAAAGAACTCGGCGAGCAGGCGTGTATGGATGTGGGTGTGGTAAATGTCCACCCCGAGATAATAAAACTTCTCGGCAAGCTCCACTACAGGACCAGCTACGGCCAGAACGTCCTCCAGCACTCTATGGAAATGGCATACGTCACGTCAATAATGGCCGCCGAGCTCAAACTCGACGCAAAAATGGCAAAGCGCGCCGCCCTGCTCCACGACATAGGAAAAGCGCTTGACCACGAGCAGGAAGGCACCCATGTAAAACTCGGCGCGGATGTCGCGAAAAAATATGGCGAGCCTGACCAGGTAATAAACGCCATCGAATCGCACCACGGCGACGTGGAGGCGAAATATCTGGAGTCAGTCCTCGTGCAGGCCGCAGACGGAATATCAGCCGCAAGGCCGGGAGCCAGAAAAGAAACCCTGCAGAACTATGTCAAAAGGCTTGAAAATCTGGAAAAAATAGCCTCAAGTTTTGAAGGCGTCCAGAGAACCTACGCCATACAGGCAGGCAGGGAAATAAGGATAATGGTGGAGCAGGAAAAAATAGACGACATGAAATCCTACCAGCTCTCAAAAGACATAGCAAAAAGAATAGAAGAAGAGCTGGAGTATCCGGGCCAGATAAGGGTAATAGTGATAAGGGAAGTAAGGGCAATAGAGTACGCTAAATAAGATAGAATCTGTATTTGTTTCAGGTTTCAAGTATTGGATTTTAATACTAAACCTTGAAACTTGAAACCTGAAACTTGAAACAAATTTATGTAAGACAAGAGGTTCAAATGTTAAACATCTTATTTATCGGCGATGTAAACGGAAAACCGGGCCGCGCGGCTGTAAAGGCCCTGCTGCCCGGCATCAGAAGAGACAAACAGATTGATTTCGTAATCGCAAACGGCGAGAACGCCGCCGGCGGTTTTGGAATTACTGCAAAAACCTTTGACGAGCTTGTCTCTATGGGCATTGACGTCATCACCACCGGAAACCACATCTGGGATAAAAAAGAGATTTATACCCTGATACCCGTCCAGCCAAAGCTTCTCAGGCCGGCCAATATGGCGGAAGAAAACCCGGGCAGGGGTTACAATATCTATGAGTGTGAGAAAAACGGCAAAATACACAGGATAGGCGTGATCAACTTAACCGGCAGGGTTTACCTGCCCCCTTCCGACGACCCTTTCAGAAAAGCAGTTAAAATAGCTGACGAGATACGCGTTTCCACAAAAGTTATAATTGTTGATTTCCACGCCGAGGCCACTTCGGAAAAGGCCGCGCTCGGCCATTATCTGGACGGAAAAGTATCGGCAGTCATAGGCACCCATACCCATGTGCAGACCGCCGACGAAAAAATCCTGAAAGAAGGCACAGGCTACCTGACAGACGCCGGCATGACAGGGCCTCACGACTCGGTCATAGGGGTCAAAAAAGAACAGATCATAAGGCGCTTCCTTACTTTTCTTCCCGACAGGTTTGAGCTCGCCGAAGGCGACAACAGGTTAAACGGCGTGGTGGTATCGGTTGACGAAGAAAACGGAAAATGCGTATCCATAGAAAGGCTCAATATAAGCCATGCTTAGCACAGGCAGCCTGCGCGCCGCGGCGGGTGCTCTTGTTTTTCTCCTGTCTTTCGGCGTGTATCTTGCCACCCTCGCTCCGACTCTTTATTTCGGCGACAGCGGCGAGCTTATCGCAATGGCTTCATACCTCGGCATCCCGCACCCCACAGGATTTCCCCTTTATATGCTCGCTTCAAAATTTTCGCTTTCACTCCCCTTTGCAAACCCGGCTTTCAGGGTAAACCTGCTCTCGGCGCTTTTTTCCTCAATGACAGCGGTTCTCTTTTTTATGCTCTGCGCCCGCATGTGCCAGGACAGACTCAAACAGCCCCTGAAGTATCTCCTGCCCGCGCTTGCCGCGGCGGTATTCGTGCTCTCATACACCAACTGGTCGCAGTCTGTCATAGCCAGGATCTATACGATGAACGGTTTTTTCTGCGCCGCCGCGCTATACCTGCTGTTTTCTTTTGACGAAAAACCATCCGCAAAAAATCTTTGCCTCCTCGGGCTTGTAACAGGCCTCGGCGCCGGGCTGCATCTTTCGTTTGTTGTTTTTTCAGGCTTAATATGGCTTTATATACTGATAAAACATTTTAGAATTGCGCTTAAACACCTGCCTGCCGCCGCAGGTTTCGCACTTCTCGGCGCTGCCGTATATTTTTATATCTTCATACGCGGCGCCTCGGATACACCGCTCAAATGGCAGGATTTTTTCACCCCGCTTTCATATCTTGACTATTTTACCCAGAAGCAGTACAGGGTAAAAATGATGGGCCGCGACGCCGAGGGTTACGCCGCATTTTTCTCATACATATTCACCGTGGTGCTGAAAGATTTTTCATTTGCGGGCTTTTTAGCTGTCGCGGGCGGCATCGTTGTTACTTTCATCAACAAAACCAGAACCCGCTTCCTGCTCGCGGCGCTTTTTGTTTCAAACATAATCATACTTGCGCTCTACGGGCACTACGGCGATATGAAGCTGGCTTTCCGCTACCTCATCCCCTCTTTTCTCATAGGGGCTCTGTATATACTGTACCTGTGCCTGCACATTTACAGCCGTATTAAAAACCCCCGCGCCGCGGCAGTCTCAGCCGCCGCAGTTCCCGCGCTGATAGTGTTGTTCAGTTTTCCCGCCAATTACTCGGAAAACGACCGTTCTCTCAATTTCATTGCCAGAAACTACGCTTACGACCTTCTCGCCTCGGTTCCGGACAATGCCGGGCTCTTTGCCTCAGGCGACAACCAGATATACCCGCTGGCTTACGTAAAATTCATGGAAAACAACCTCCGCGGTATTTCAGTATATGACCAGATACCGACTGTTTTTAAGGATATAGTTTCCCTCTCGTCACAGAGCGGCTCGTCTTCACCCGTTTCCAATATCATTCAGGCATTTAAAGATGAAAAGGGCCCGCTCTACTCGGTAACAGAGGCGCCTTCAAATCTTTTTTACCAGCTGCAAGACGGGTTTGTCCTGCGCCTCTCGGAAGAGCCGGGCGGGCACTCGCTATACCCGTTTAAACTCTTTTCATACAAGGGTATTCTGAAGGATATCCCTTTCTATACTTTTGAGGAGCGCGAAGTAATCGGAACCTATTTTCTCAAACTCGCAGAATACTACAGGCTGAAGGGCGACATCGAAAAAAACCTCTGGTGCCTGGAACAGGCTGTTAAAAAAGGCTATGACTCGGTGCCGGTACTCGGCAATGCCGCGCTGAGATACGGCACTAATACGGCACTGGAAGCCGGAGCCGCGCGAAGCGAGGAGCTGTTTTTAGAGGCACTGAAACTCAACCCGCAAAGCGATGCGATAAGTTTTAATCTGGGAAGCTTTTATGCGAGAGCCGGCGATTTATCATCTGCGGTAGAGTATTTTGACAGGGCTGCAAAACTCAACCCTTCCAACCTCAACGCGCAGATATACCACGCCAGAGCCTCGGAGCAGTTAAAGGCCATAAGGGAGCAGCAGGAAGAGGAACAGAGGCGCATGAGGGAAGAGTCTTTAAAAAGAGATGCGTTTCATCTCGCCGGGCTTAACTTTATGAAAGACAACCTCTTTGAACGCGCCATAGAGGAATTTTCAAAAGATATTGCACAGAACCCTGAAATCGACAGGGGCTATTTCCACGTGGCGCTGGCATACTCAAGAATAAACGACCTCAACAAAGCCATACCATTTTACGAGCAGGCCCTTGAAAAATTCCCAAATAACACCTCCACCCTTAACAACCTTGCCATATGCTATCACGGCACGGGAAACAAAAGAAAAGCCAAGGAGATGCTCGAGCGTTCGCTGAAGGTTAATCCTGATCAGGAAAGAGTCAGGAAGATGCTGGAAGAACTCCGTTAATTTTCCACCCCCTTTTCCAAAGGGGGATTTGCCTTGCTGCCTTGCCTTATCGTCTTGTCTTGCCTCGCCTTGCTGCCTTGCCTTACTTCCGCCTCTGCGCAATACCGCGGCCGGCCCCGAGATTCTTTCTTACTGACGCCTCTGACGGCGCCTCGGAATAAATCCTAAGCAGCGGTTCTGTGCCTGAGAATCTGAAAAGCACCCACTCGCGCTCTGAAATGATGAATTTTATCCCGTCCATTTCGTCTATATGCGATATCTTTTTTCCGGCGAAAACACCGTTTTCGCCCGCAAGCCTGACTGATTCCATAATTTTGGCCCTGTTTTTTTCGCTGAAACGCAGGTCAATACGCCCGTATATGTAAGGGCCGTATTTCATATCAAGTTTTTTAAGATATACGCCCAGCTTCATTTTTTCCTTCGCAAGCAGTTCAAGTATAAACAGGTTTGATACAATACCGTCGCGCTCAGGCAGAAAATACGCCGCGCCTATTCCGCCGCTCTCCTCGCCGCCTATTACGCTTTTATCAACAGCCATTTTTTCGCCTATATTTTTAAACCCGACAGGGGTCACGCTTAAGGGCACGCCCTCTTCCGAGCATATTTTGTTTATCAGGGATGTGCCCGCCACGGTTTTCATATACTTTATCTTCATTTTCCGGTACTTTACGTGGAGCAAAAGCACCATCACCAGCGCCTTGTGCGAGGTGATATACCTGCCGCGCTCGTCCACAAGCGCCATCCTGTCGCCGTCGCCGTCAAGCGCTATGCCGATATGGGATTTGTTTTTAACCACAGCTTCACAGAGCGCTTTCAGATTTTTTTCTATGGGTTCGGGCGTGATCCCTCCGAAAAGCGGGTCCCGCTTTGACCGGATTACCTTGAGCCCATTCACCCCTTTCAAAGCAGCCTCTATGTACCCGCCCCCGGGGCCGTACATTGCGTCAGCGGTAATCCTCAAACCCGACTTTTTTATTGCGCTTATGTCCGCGCAGGCGCGAAGCCCTCTTATATACTCTTTGTCATAATTTATCTTTATTACCGCGCCGTTGCGTTTCTTCGGTTTCCTTTCGGACTCTATAAAACGCTCAACCTCTTTTGTCTCGGCCGAAGAAGCGCCCGCTCCGTAACTGTTTTTTATTTTAAACCCGTTATAGTCCGGGGGGTTGTGGCTTGATGTGATTACAATGCCGCCTGATATTTTTTCCCTGTTGATGTAAAACGAAACGAGCGGCGTGGTGACAGCGGCATCAAAGAGCCTTACCTCAAAGCCGTATGAAGCCATTTCATCCGCGGTAAAAGCGGCAAAGTGTTCGGACATAAAACGGTTATCATACCCCACTGCGATTACCGGTCTTTTTTTACGCTTCAAAAAAAACAGGGCCGTACCCCGGCAGGCTTCGCGCAGGTTTGCAAAGGTAAAACCATCCGCTATTTTCGCCCTCCAGCCGTCTGTGCCGAACTTTACCCCCGCCATTTATCTTCCTACTTTTGAATATTTTGTTATTTTAGTATTGTCTCCGAGTACCGCACCCTCTACAATACAGTCTTCCCCTATATAGCAGCCGCTTCCTAAAACAGAATCAGTCACCACAGCGCCGGCGCAAATAACCGACCCGCCCCATACAACCGAGCGCTCAACACGCGAGCCCCCTTCTATGCTGCAGTCTTTTGCAATCACCACAGGGTGGCCGAGCGAGGATGGTTTTGCCTTTGCCATAACAGGATATATGTCTTTTCTTAAAGGTTTAAACACGCCCAGCGCCGCATCAAAATTTGCCTGTTTGTATCTTTCAATAGTTCCTATGTCTATCCAGTAGTATTCCGACTTATAAGCCTGCAGGCGCTCTCCTGAAGCAATCAGCCCCGGAAAGACCTCGCGTTCAACAGATACAGGCCTGCCTGTTTCTATGAATTCAACAGCTGATTTTGAAAACAGGTATATGCCTGCATTTATCCATGCGATTCCGCCGGATTTATCCGGCTTTTCTATGAATTTTGATACAACGCCCGCTTTGTCATGCTCTACAAACCCGTACGAAGCCGCGTCATTTACTTTGTGCAATGCAATTGACACCGAGGCTGACTTTTTTCTGTGCAGCCTTACCATATCGGAAATATTGATATCCGTCAGTATATCGCCGTTTAATATCAGGGTTGTGTCATCCAGATAATTTAAGCAGTTGCGGATGGCGCCGCCTGTGCCGAGCGGCTCTGTCTCAAAAGCGTACTTCACCTTCATACCGTAGCGCGAGCCGTCGCCAACGGTTTTTTTAACCTTTTCAGGCATATTGCACACGCTTAATATTACTTCTTTAATGCCGTGTTTTTTAAGGAGGTCAAACTGGTATTCTATAAAGGGCCTGTTAGCCACAGGCACCATGCATTTCAAGGTATTTAAGGTAAGGGGCCGAAGCCTTGTGCCTTCCCCGCCTATCAGTATTACTGCTTTCATCTGTAATTCCTCCATATTGTAAAGTAATATATTATACCACTGACAAATGTTATTTTTAACCCCAAAAAAACCGAGGTACTGTGCAAACCGGAATAAAGAAATACTTAAAGATAATCGCCCGGGCTTCACGGGATTATAGAGGAACAGAACCCAAAGTTCGAGCAGTAACTTCTGTCTTTTGTCTCTTGGCTTTAGTTTATAGTTTAGACACAATCCCCCCTGCCCCCTTTGAGAAAGGGGGTTAGGACAAATACGGCGGACGGTAAGGGCGGCTGTGTTATTTCTTTTGCAAAGCCCATAGTTCACTTATGCCGCGCCTCTACAACGGGCCCATTGCAGGCACTGTTTATTTTTGTGGCACGATACTTTGCGCGAGCTTAGACAGGGGCTGATTTCAAGCCTACGAATACCGCGCCGCGTACAATGCAGGCGCAGGCAAAAAAAATGACACAGCCGACTGCGCACAGCGAGAACAGAGCGAGAGAAAAACAGGGCTTGTAAGACAAAGTTTTAGTACTATCTTCTGTCTTTTGTCTCATGGCTTTAATTTATAGCTTATATCTTAGATACAATCCCCCCTGCCCCCCTTTGAAAAAGGGGGTTAGGACAATACTTTGCGCGAGCTTAGACAGGGGCTGATTTCAAGCCTACGAATACCGCGCCGCGTACAATGCAGGCGCAGGCAAAAAAAATGACACTGCCGCCTGCGCACAGCGAGAACAGAGCGAGAGAAAAACAGGGCTTGTAAGACAAAGCTTTAGTACTACCTTCTGTCTTTTGTCCCATGGCTTTAATTTATAGCTTATAGCTTATAACTTATATTTTAGATACAATCCCCCCTGCCCCCCTTTGAGAAAGGGGGTTAGGACAAATACGGCGGACGGTAAGGGCGGCTGTG
>CAYGHG010000009.1:0-12275 GCA_964349515.1 uncultured Spirochaetia bacterium | reverse complement strand
AATGCAGGCGCAGGCAAAAAAAATGACACTGCCGCCTGCGCACAGCGAGAACAGAACGAGAGAAAAACAGGGCTTGTAAGACAAAGTTTTAGTACTACCTTCTGTCTTTTGTCTCATGGCTTTAATTTATAGCTTATAGCTTATAACTTATAGCTTATATCTTAACTCCCCCTGCCTATTGCAATTTCAACTCTGTGTTCAGCCCTGTCATCGGAGAGTTTTATCTCTTTTTTCTTTTGAACAACGCCGTCAACTGTTATTGTTTCTATTTTGTCACCCATGCCCACCCTGTGAACATTTATATGGTAAAAAGTTTCCCTGTATCTGTAATGCATTATAAATGACTTCCACTCTTCCGGCAGGCACGGCTCAAAAAACAGTGTTTCGCCCTCACGCCTCAATCCGAGCAGATTTTCAACTAATAGCCTGTACATCCAGGAAGCCGACCCGGTATACCACGTCCACCCGCCGCGGCCGGCGTTTTGTTTTATCGCGTATACGTCAGCCGCCATTACATAGGGTTCTGTTTTGTAAACCGCAGCTTTTTCCGGCGAGTCTGCGTGGCGCACGGGGTTAATCATATTTACAAGTTCCCAGGCGCGTTTGCCGTCCTTTAAGACTGCAAAAGCCATTGCCGTCCATACAGCCGCATGCGTGTACTGCCCTCCGTTTTCTCTTACACCCGGGACATACCCTTTTATGTATCCCGGGTTACTGCCGCCGCCTTTATCAAAAGGCGGTGTAAAAAGTTTTATCAGGGAATTGCGCCTGTCAACGAGCAGCCTGTCCACGCTTTCCATGGCGGTTCTTGCGCGGTTATCCCCGGCCGCGCCGGAGATAACCGCCCAGGACTGCGGTATTGAATCTATCATGCACTCAGAATTCCCGGCCGCTCCCATGGGGCTGCCGTCATCAAAATAGGCACGCCTGTACCACTCCCCGTCCCAGCCGTTTTTTTCAATATTTCGGGAAAGTTTTTCCGCCTCGCTGCGGCATTCATTGGAAAAATCCATGTCGCCCCTTTGTTCCGCCAAAGAGGCCGTCAGCACCAGCACTCTGAACAGGAAAAATCCCAGCCATACACTCTCGCCTTTCCCGCCGTGCCCCACAAGATTCATTCCATCGTTCCAGTCTCCGCCGCCGATTAATGGAAGCCCGTGAGCGCCGAATCGCAGCGCCCGTTTTACCGCGGCTGCGCAGTGCTCATACAGCGTGCCGGTTTTATCGGACTTTTGCGGCAGCCCGTAATATGATTCCTCACCCGGTTTTACCTGCGGCCCTTCTATATATGGAATAACTTCGTCCCATACTCCCGTATCCCCCGTCTCACGCGAATACAGGCACGCCGCCAGGGGAAGCCACAGATAGTCATCGGAGCAGGTGCTTCTGATACCGCGGCCCGAAGGCGGGTGCCACCAATGCAGTACATCGCCTTCGGCAAACTGACTGCCTGCAAATTTTATAAGCTGCTCCCTCACAAGCCACGGATGGGAATGTGTCAGCGCCATTGCGTCCTGCAGCTGGTCACGGAAGCCGTAGGCGCCTCCCGACTGGTAATAGCCGCTTCTCCCCCAAAGGCGCGATGCTATTACCTGATACTGCAGCCAGCCGTTTACCATAAAGTTCAGCGAGTCATCGGGTGTTTCCACATATATGGCGCCGAGGCTTTTTTTCCAGAACTCCCACACATTTGAAAGCTCCTGTTTTACCAAATCTATGCCGCTGAAACGCTGTATTATGCCGCGGGCCTCATCAGAGCTTTTCGCCGAGCCAAAACTGAATGAAGCCTCTTTCTCTTCGCCGTCATTCAGTTCGATTTTAACCTGCATGCAGGCGGCGGGGTCAAAACCCGCGCCTGTCTTGCCGGAAAGTTTGTCGCGCTGCATTGCAGCAGGCGATGAGGCAGTTCTGTTTCTTCCGATAAACTCGCTGCGGTCGCTGCTTACAAATTTTGAAGTTTCTGACGAATCCAGAAAAACAACCCTTTCCGGAAATTCCTTATTGTAATGGTTGTAGGCAAGCAGGGCCCCGCTTTTCGGGTCGGTCTCGGTTACTATGTGCATGTGGGATTTTTCCCTGTCAGACCCCATCACGAGTTCATTGTAGGACGTTACAGAAAAACTCCGGCGGCGCCCTGACACGTTCCTGAGTTTCAGCACACAAAATTTTACAGGCAGTTCCACGGCGGTAAATACCGTCATTTCAGAGACAAGCCCCTGCTCCATATGTTCAAAAATAGTGTATCCAAACCCGTGCCTTGACACATACAGCGTATCTCCCGGCGCGGGCAGCGGCGCCGCGGACCAGAACCTGCCGGTTTCTTCGTCCCTTATGTACACACCCTCTCCGCCCGCGTCTGTTACCGCGTCGTTTTTCCACGGTGTTAACCGGAACTCGTGCGCATTTTCACTCCAGGTGTATCCGCCGCCGCTCTCGGTTACCACTGTGCCGAAATTTTTATTTGCCAGCACATTGACCCACGGCGCCGGGGTTTTTCTCCCTTTGCCCGTAGTTATTACATACTCGCGGCCGTCCCTGGTAAATCCTCCGGTTCCGTTATAGTAAGAGAGGTCTGTACGTTCCGATATTCCGTCGCGGGATTTTTCCCGTTCGGCTTTTCTTGAGGGTTCAAGTTTTGGACGCTGAATTTTCGGTAAAATACGGCGCTCCAGCTGCTCAGAAAGCGTGCCGCCCCTGTCTGTTATGATTACTCTGGCAACGGTCTGCATTAATACTTTGTCCTCTTCAGACATCTGGTCCGCGCGCCTTAGAAATATCCCGCCGGGCTGGCTTGAAGCCGCCCCGGAATTTTCGGCTATCAGCCCGTTTATCCTCTCACTCATTTCATCCCTGTAAACAGAGTGGTCCTCATTCCAGATTACGAGGTCCACGGCCAGCCCGTGCATGCGCCAATACGAATGCGCATGCACCATTCTTGATACAAGCTCCAGGTTGTCCCTGTTTTCTATCCTGACAAGCACTATGGGCAGGTCGCCTGAAATACTGTAACCCCATAAATCAGGCTGCCCCCTGAAATTACGGGACAATATGCTGGCGGCGGCGCGCCACGCGGGATTGGCAAAAATTATTGAGCTGGCCAGCCTGCCGTAAAGCTGCGCATCGGTTTCGGTCGCATTTATCTGCTGCAAAGCCACCTGTCCGTGCGTCCAGGCAAGGCTGAATACGCGGTCTGCAAGATTTCTGTCCCTGTATTTGCCCATAAGCCGCTGCACTTCATTCATCTCACCGCATATGCCTGTAACATAATCAATCACCGCGGTCTCTTCGGGCTCCAGTTCCACACAGCAGCGTATTGACACGCAAGGGTCCAGAACTGCGCCCTCGCTGTCCGAGAGATTTCCTGTTTTGGCAAGCGCGTCGGGGTTTTCCAAAGAATTCAGCCTGCCGATAAATTTTGAACGGTCCGTCTCATAAGAGGCGGCACGCGTGGTTTTTCCGTGCACCGCCATGAGATGAAACATCAGCGGGAATTTTTCAGAATCAGACCTTGCCCGCCTCTTACAGATTATTGCCTGATGTGATCTTATTATTTCAGTCTCCACGAACAAATTGGAAAAAACCCTGTGCGCAGAGTCGGCGGCCGGGTAATTTACAACAGCCTCCGCGTAGCTGGTAATTTCAATAATGCGTTTTTTTCTGGACCGGTTGGTCACGCTCACCCGGCGCAGTTCAATATCCTCCTCGGGGGAGACCGCGATTTCAGTATGCGTATCAATCATAAAGTCACTGCGTTTGAACTCCGCACGGGAACGCGAAAATACCGCCTCATAACGCTTTGATTTTTTAAGCGAGGGCTGATACGCATTTGACCAGAACTCCCCTGTATCAGAATCCTTCAAATATATGAATGTCCCCTGATTTTCCGACACTGCATCCTCACTCCACCTGGTAACAGAGAAGTTTTTATAGCGGCTGTATCCTCCTCCGGAATTTGTAACCATGACATTGTAATTTCCGTTTGACAAAAGGTGCGTTTCCGGCATCACCGTGTCCGGATTCGTGTATACGCGGAGCAGCGCCTCCCTCTCCTCCGTCTGCCTCAGCGTTCCTGATATCTCCGCATCATAAAGATAAGGCACGTCATCCGCGACACGCTCCTGAAGCAGCAGTTCTGTCGCCTTGAACATCGGGTCTGATAAAAACCGGCGCTGCATGGGCTTGTCAAGGAGGGTGTATGCAAACGCAAGAAAACTCATTCCCTGATGATGCGCCATGTATGATTTGATTACGGCGTGCGCCGCGTCAGGTTCAAGCCTGGACGGGGTATAATCCACAGCCTCATAAAAACCATACTCCCCGCAAAAACCCTCATTTTTCATCCTTTCCAGATTATTGCATGCACGCTCAGGGTCAACCATCAGGGCAAGCGCTGTTGCGTAAGGGGCGATTACAAGATCTTCGGATAATCCGCGCTTAAAACCGGTATCAGGCACGCCAAACGACCGGTACTGATAATTCATTGCGGTATCAAGCTTGTTATAGCCCGACTCAGATATCCCCCAGGGTACGTTATTTCTGTGGCCGTATTCAATCTGGCGGGCAACTATAGCGCCATATGTCCTGTCCAGAAGAGTGCCTTCGTATGAGGGCATTACCAGGAGAGGCATCAGGTACTCAAACATGGAACCTCCCCAGGAAACAAGTACCGGCCCGCCGCCGCGCTTTGACAAAAGCCTTCCCAGCTTAAACCAGTGTTCCTGCGGCATCCTTCCTCTTGCAATGGCCACATAACTCGAAAGCCTGGCCTCAGAGGCCAGCAAATCATAATATGAAGCATCTTTCTTGTGCGCGCTTACATTATATCCGACAGACAGAAACTGCGCGGAATCGTCATATAAAAATCCATAATCAACATCTGACATCTCGCCGCAAAGCAAAGCGGTATAATTCACCGCTGTTATGCGCTCGCCCGCGTGTGTCGCCCCTTCCTTTACGGCGTTTTTCAGCATCATGAACCATTCGTGCGATTTATCTTCCTCTTTTTCCAGGGTTAACAGCCCTTCAATTACGGAATCAATCATAGGAACCAGTTTCCGCTCAAGCCTTGCCGCTTCTTCCAGTAACGGTATTTCATCAAGCCTGCCGAGTTCTGCGCGCAGGGCATTGAGTCTTTCCTTTTGTTCCGTGCTTCCGCGCTCCCACATATCGGGTATTTCAGGCGGCAGGCTGAGCCAAGGCGCAATGAAAGCCATGTCTTCAAGATAATCGTAACACTGCTTCTCAAAAACGCGTGCCCATTTTTTCGTGTTTTCAAACCCGCCCTTCCCGGCTGCGGAGAGTATTCTGGAAACGTCTCCCGACAGCTGGCGCAAAAGAGAATGAGTTTCAGACAAATAAACAGGGGTCTCTGACAGTTTGTCGCGCAAATGCCCTATGTGGCCCGCTACTTTCAGCGCAGTTTCTTTATACACTGCGCCGCCGGCCTCCGCGTCAGCAGACGCGCTCTCGTTCAGAATTTCAAGGGTGTCTTTAATCCCGTCAAAAAGTTTCAGCGGCACTATCGCGGCGCGCTGCAGCTCCATAAGCCCTGAGCGCATCACCAAAAGATGCCCGTGTAAATTGCCGCTGTCAACGGAGGATATGTACCTCGGTTCAAGCGGCCTCAGGTTTTTTGTGTCATACCAGTTATAAAAATGGCCCTTATACCGCTCCATTTCATTCATTACATTCAAGGTCTTTTGCGACCTGTTGAGCATCATACCCATGGACACGTAGCCAAAATCATAAGCCGCCAGATTTGACAGAAGCGAGAGGCCTATGTTTGTCGGCGATGTTCTGTGAGCCGCCCCTATGGCGGGTTCTTCCTGAAAATTATCAGGCACCAGCCAGTTGTCCTCAGCGGTAAAAAAAGTTTCAAAGAAATTCCAGGTCTTGCGCGTGATTTGCCTTAAAAACAATATTTTCTGCGGTGTGAGATTTGCGCGCCGCACGGTTCCGGGCAGGCTGATAAAATAAGCGGCAGCCGGGGACAAAATCCAAACAAACATCATAGCGGCTGACGCAGGGTCAAATACAGCTTTCCCGGCAGCCAAACAAACAAGAACAACAACAGGCGCGATAAACATCCTTCTGTAAATTTCAAAAATATTCTTTTTTGCCCGCATCTCGGTTTCGACCGAAGTGGTCCACTCAAGCAGTTTTTTCTTTGTTATTACCATACGCCGGAAAGTTGTTAAAACAGCCTCAATACTGTAATACGCCTCGTAAACAATGAAACAAATATTAAAAAAGAACTGCGCAAGCCCCTTTAACAGGGAGGAAAATACCGTGCCCGCGTGGGAACCGCCTGTTATACCTTCGGGTTTGCGCATCATTCCCGCAAGCGTGATCAGAGGTATGGGCAGCCCTGAGAGCAGTATTACAAAGAGCATCCAGGGCCACGCCGCGGGAAAAAGCATCCAACCCGACACTATCAGAAACACCGTTGACGCGGGTACAAGCGAACGCCTCAGGTTGTCATAAATTTTCAGCCTCGACAGGAAAGAAACCGGATTTTTTTCCGTTGTTTTCCCCGGCCCAGCCACACGCCCAAAAAGCCAGCTTGCGATCTGCCAGTCCCCTCTTATCCACCTGCGCCTGCGGCTCACGTCCTTTAGATACCCTGTCGGGAATTTTTCAAACAACTGTACATCGGTTACCAGCCCCGAACGCGCGTAGCACCCCTCCAGCAGGTCGTGGCTGAGTATCAGATTCTCCGGCATGCGTTCCTTTAACGCGGCTTCAAAAGCATCCACGTCATACAGGCCTTTACCTATGAAAGATCCCTCGTGAAACAAATCCTGATACACATCCGAAACCGAACGGGTGTAAGGGTCTATTCCTGTTTCACCGCCGAATATTTTTACGAACAACGATGGATTTTCACCCGGGTACTCGGGTTCAACCCTGGGCTGCAGTATGCCGTAGCCGGATGCCACCCGTTTTTTCAGGGCATCAAACCTCGGCCTGTTGAGCGGATGGGTTATTACGGATACCAGTTCTTTCGCGCCGTCTCTGGGAATTCTGGTATCGGTATCAAGAGTAATTACATATTTTACGTCCTGCAGCAGCGAAACGTCCCCGATAACTTCAGAGAATCGTTTCTCACTGCATCCTCTGAGCACCGCGTTTAAATCCGAGAGTTTCCCCCTTTTCCTTTCATAACCCATCCATATCTTTTCGCGTTCATTCCACTTGCGCGGCCTGTGGAAAAGATAAAATATATCATTGCGCACCGAGGCATACTTTTCATTTAATCTATTAATTCCGGCCGAAGCCTGCGAGATCAGCTCCCGGTCTTCCGGCAGCGTTTCCTCTTTCGCATCGGCAAAATCCGTAAGCAGGGCAAAGTCCAGTTTTGGGTCGGTATTTGCAAGAAAAGCCACTTCAATGTTTTCAAGAAGCATCTTTACTGCGTCCGGGCTGCCAAGCAGGGTCGGTATGACAACAATTGTATGAATATTACCCGGGATTCCTTTGCTGTAATCCATGCGCGGCAGATTCTTTGGCTTTACGAGCATGGTTGAAATCCAGTTTACAAGCGAGACCGCAGCCTGCCCCGAAGTCAAAAGAAGTGCAATCCCGAACAGCACAAACCACAGCCGTTCATTCATCCCCAGAATGCCGGCAAAAAACAATCCTGCCGCCGAGAAAAACAGAGTCAATACAGCGGTGGAGGCAGTGTACAAGAACAGCGGCAAAAAAGTTTTCCTTGCCTTTAGGTGCATGGACAAAGGCAGCCGCCTCCCTGCGGCTTTATACATTTTTTCAAGCCCTCTATCAACCAGATAATATCCCACGTGTGCGGCGGCAGCGTCCCTGCCGTACTCCTCTTCAGCTTCATAAGCAAGTGCCGCGGCTTTTTGAGCGGCTTCAAGTTCGGTTATTTTCCACCGAGCGCTTAACTTTTCAATTACATGCCTGTAACTGTCCCTTGTATCAAAGGACATCTCCTTGTATTTTCCGGCAGGGTCTTTACTCAGCTCTTTTTCAACCACGCTTAATTCCTCGACAAAATCATGCCAGTCAGTGCGCTCCAAAAGACGCAGGCTTTCTATTGTGTTGGCAATAGTTACCTGGTCGCTCGCCTGCTTTTGACCTGTCACCTGAATCAGCCGGTCTATTGTCGTCCCCTTATCTGAGAGCTTTTTTTCAAGCCAAATCAACGGCAGGTTGAGGGAAGTACTCTGTCCGTGCAGGCGCCTTACGAACTCGGAAACAAATGAATCCGACAAGGGCAGGTCATCCTTTGACATTTCCGCGACCTCGTGAACCATGTCGTTTGTATCACTGCCGGAAACCGCAACTATCCTGTCTGCCCAGTACCCGGCCTTGTCCCTGTGCAGCTGTGTCAGCATCATGTAGGACGACACGCGCCGCAGATTTTCAATCAGGGCGAGGCGTATCATTATGGGTATCCCCCACAGCTCCCCGAGTTTGAGGTGTTTTACAGCCTGATAGGATGCGACAAACTCGGTCAACCCCTTTACATCGAGCCGTCCGTCCCCGTGCGACACTATCTCCATTGCTATATCGTATATGCGAGGAAACCCCGACATGGGCCCGCCCGAGAGATTCGGCAGTTCCATGCTGTATACCTTTGGCAGGTGCTTCTTTGCCAGCATTATCTGTTCTTCAATAAGGTAATAATTATCAAGAAGCCACTCGCCCGCGGGCGATATCGTGCGTTTTCCTTTTCCCGCGTCACTTAACAGCTCATATGTCTGCTGTATGATTCCCTTATTCTTTTTAAGCCGCGACAGGAGTTTTTCTTTTCCACTTTCATAGCTTACATTATGCCTGCCCGCGAGGAAAGCGGCGTGAATTTTAAACTGCTCCACCGAAAAAAGCTCGGATCTGAGAGGCTGTTCGTCGCGGATAACATTCCCCGGCAACACCCTGTTTATTTTTGATTTTACGTTATGAAGTGTATTGTTAACATTTTGCCTTATTGTCATCTGGTTTCCTTTAATTTTTTATTCAAATCCATACCCCGGCAAAAAAAACATTCAATTCGGCACAAAATCCCGGGGGCATTGTTCACACAGGAAGTATGATAAAGCACAGTTTCGTGGCACATAATATTTTAACACAGATAGAACAGGACAACATGTACTAATATCCTCCGATACTGTCAGGAATTGTGTAATTAAAAAATGATAATATATTGTAATTCAGCCTCTCCCTCTGGGAGAGGGCAAGGCGAGGGCGTATTTAAAGCATAAAACTACACCCCCTCACCTAACCTCTCCCCCTTTAAAGGTGGAGAGGAAATCATATTACACACTAATATGAACAGTATCTATCCTCCGGATAATGCACTCAACAGAGCATAATATCATTTGCTGTAATTTTCTCTCTCCTTGGGCGGAGAGGGCTAAGGCGGGGGGGAGTCTTTGTTGTGCCGGAACGAAAGGTATTTTTGCCTTTAAATCAAAAAAAGTGTCTGCGTATTGAATTCACTGCAAAATTACACAAACCGCATTAACATTATATGATTAGAAATATTTTTTGGGGGCCGCGTGCTTCGCCCGGTTTTTGTTATTGTTTTGAAATACGCGGGTCGCCCATCGCGTAACCTCTGTGATGAATCTCAAGATACCTTTTACATTTTGCTAAAATACTCATACGTGGCCTTTATCCCTTTTATCAGGTCCACCTTTGGCTTCCATCCAAGAAGCCTGCCGGCCTTTTTCGCGTCCAGATAATTTGCAGGCAGGTCGCCTAATCTCGCGGGCGCGTCTTTTGCTTTTTGCTTAAAACCCATGACCTTTTGCACCGCGCTGTATAACTGATTCACATCAGTTTTTACCCCTGTGCCTATGTTAAAAGCCTCATTGTCCCCTTTTCTTATTGCAACGACATTGGCGGCTGCCACATCGCCCACGAACACATAGTCCCTTATGCACTTTCCGCCGCCGAATATTATGGGCGCTTCATTCTTCATCATCTTATTAATGAATATCGCGACAACGCCTGCCTCGCCGTGGGGCACCTGGCGCGGGCCGTAAACATTGCTGTAACGCAGGATTGTGTATTTAAATCCGTGCTGAGCAGCGTAAAACCTGACATAGTGCTCACCCGTTACCTTGCTGATCCCATATGGGCTCTCTGCGGTAAGGGGGTTGTCTTCCGTTGCCGGCAGTTTGACTTTTGACCCGTAAACCGTGCCGCCGCTTGAGACAAATATGAACTTTTTCACCTTGTTATCTTTGGCTGCTTCAAGCATGTTGATGGTGCCGAATACGTTTATCTGTGCGTCAAAAACCGGGGCTTTCACGGAATCAGGAACGCTTATCTGCGCAGCATGGTGGTTTATAATATCAGGTTTTTCCTTTTTGACAATTCTGCTTATCTCAGCCGCGCTTCTGATATCTGCCTTGTAAAACTTCGCCTTTTTATTTACGTTGCGCATGTCGCCCATGAAAAGGTTGTCAACAATCACAACCCTGTGGCCCGCCTTTATGTAAGCGTCCGCAACATTTGAAGCAATAAACCCCGCACCGCCGGTGATTAATATTTTCATGAAATCCATCCTCCTGTTTTATGGCTTTGTTTTGCGTTTTGTAATTCTCATTCCGGATTCAGAACAGCAATGCTTAGAATCTATTTGTTCCGCCCATAACACATAACCCGGAACGCAAAACGTTTATTAATAGTAAATTACCACGATTTAACGGAAATTGAAATCTGTAATTACCGGATACACTGCCATATATACGGTACTCCCCTGCCGGCAAAAGCCTTATTTTTCAGTATCAAAAATTTCATTTATTTTCCACAACATGTATAACGGTACATTCTTAACCATACCATCCCGCGCATCATTCATGGATATTTTTACGCTTATTGCGGGTTTGTATTTTTTCCGGTATTCAGCCAGGCTTTTTGACCTGTCGTTTTTTCCCGACTTTACTTCTATCGGGACAATGTCGGACGCAAACTGGGCAACAAAATCAACCTCAGCAGTATTGCCTGATTTCCAGTAATACGGTACATCTCCCCGCAGCCCATAAAGCTCGCAAAGTACGAAGTTTTCCGCCAGCGCACCCTTGAATTCCGTAAAAACACCCGGCTGCGACAACAGCGCGTCTGCAGGGAGTTTTGACATCCTGCGCAGCAGCCCGACATCGGACATATACAGCTTGAAATATCCCCGCTCGGCATAAGCCGACAGCGGCATTCCGGGTTTTTCTATCCTGGAAACTTTTATCGCAAGCCCTGCGCTGATTATCCACTCCAGCGAGTCTTCCAGGTCCTTTGCGCGCATGCCTTGTTTAACCCTGCCAAACATAAACTTACCGCTTTCGTTTGCAAGCTGTTCCGGTATGGAGTGCCATATAAGAGACAGCTTTGGAAAATCATTTTTGGGCGCGTGCTTCGCAAAATCAAGTTCATAGCTGTCTATTATTTCCTGCAGGGTTGACTCCACAGCCTCTATGTCCTTTGTAACCGTCCATTTTTGGACAACTTCAGGCATGCCTCCGGTTATAAAATAATTCCTTAAATGCATTTTCAGCTTTTCAGCAAAAGCCGGCGGCAGTTCTTTGAACAGGCCGGCTTTATCCAGATATTCGCACAGCATGCTTTCACCGCTCGCCAGCAGGAACTCATAAAAACTCATCGGATGCAGGGTAAGCATATCCACTTTCCCCACCGGAAATGAAAGCGGTTTTGAAAGCGCTATGCCAAGCAATGATCCGGCGCACACTATATGGTATTCGGGATGATTTTCGGAAAAATATTTCAGCGCTGACAGGGCATTATTACAGAACTGGATCTCGTCAAATATTATAAGCGTCTCTGCTGGATTGATGGATTTCTTCCGCAGTATTCCAAGCTCCTCAGTAATCCTCATGACATCAAGGTCTTTTTCAAAACAGGCTTGCAGCGGCTGATTGCCTTCAAAGTTAAAATAGGCTGTATCACTATATAATTTTTGTCCAAACTCTTTTAAAAGATAAGTTTTCCCGCACTGCCGTAATCCTTTGAGAAGCAAAGGCTTCCGGTATCTGTTTTCTTTCCACTTTATAAGCTTTTCATACATCAATCTATACATTTTGCACCAATCCATACCTTTTTTCATATCAAAAATGCTTGGATAATTGCATTTTCAATAGATATAATACACAAAAAATTTCATTTTGTCAATAATATGCCATAAATGGGTACTGGATATAATAGTGTATAATTTGGCTCTTGATGTTATACCTCGCCCCCTTTGGGGTAGAGGCTTTGGTGAAGGGGTGTTTTTAAGTCTTTAAATACGCCCTCAT
>CAYGHG010000008.1:22200-39335 GCA_964349515.1 uncultured Spirochaetia bacterium | reverse complement strand
AGGCTTTCCTGCATGCCGGAAATAACAGGCGGTGCGGCAATCAGCACTGATATCACATCGCCTGAAAAACCCGCAAAAGCCATTCTCGGCCTTCTTGAAGACAGTGACCTGAAAAAAGAGCTCTCTGAAAGGGGTATTAAGAGGGCGGCATTTTTTACATGGGAAAAGTGCGCGGCAGGAACCCTGGCTGTTTATGAAAAACTTCACCGTCAAATGCTGAACAAGTGAACAGAATATTTTCCAACCGAAATTTTTTACTGCTTTGGGCAAGCCAGGTTGTAGAACAGCTCGGCAACGGGCTGAATCTGATGGCGATGATTGCGTGGGTTATTGCTTTTTCCGACGACCCTGCGGTAAACACCGCGGGAATGTCCCTCTTAATGGCATCCATGGGTGTGCCCATAGCGCTGTTCGGGCCTTTTGCCGGAGTTCTCGTGGACAGGCTGAAAAAGAAACACATACTTCTTTTATCGGGAATTGCAAGAAGCGTTTTTGTACTTGTTACTTACCTGATAATAGGCTCAAAACAACTGCCGGCACTGGTGTTTGTTTTTGTTTTTCTTATTTCCGTCGCGGCCCAGGTGGTCCTGCCGGGGCGGTCTTCTTTCATGCCTTTGCTGGTCAGGAAAAAAAGCCTGCTGCAGGCAAATTCTATTTCGGCTATTACAGCCCAGGCATTACAGCTTACCGGAATGGCGGCGGGCGGGCTGATAGTCGCGAAAATAGGGGTTGCTGACGCGCTCATGATTAATTTCTTCACATTCGCATTATCCGTGGTTCTGCTTGTGCTGATAAGAAAAAAGGAGATACTACCTGAAGGCAGGAGCGGGCAGTTTAAGAGTGTTTTTGCGGATGTCGCGGCCGGTTTTAATGCCATGCTTACCGGCGCGAAGACGGTGTTTTATATCAGACGAATAACGCTGTTTATGGCGCTTACGGGCTTCTTTTACATAGCTTTTACGGGAAATTTTTTATCCATAATACTGAAAAACGGCGGAATTACCATGGCTCCCATTGCAGCTCTAAGCGTGGTACTTATGTTCATAAGCGCGGGTTTTGTGGCGGGGCTGTTTATGGTTAGGAAACTTGAGCGCGTTTTTGGAGAGGTGAATATTTTCAGGGCGGTTTTTCCTCTGATAGGGCTGTTTCTTGCCGGGCTGGTGTTCAGCAAAAACTTTTATTATCTTCTTTTTATCTGTTTTGTCATTGGTATTTGCGCTGTTGTTTTTCTGGGCCTTGCGGAAACTTCTCTTCAGAATAATACGGATAAGGATGTCAGGGGCAGGGTATTTGCCGCTTACCATATATTGAAAGACGGCGGGCTGATACTGTCATCATCTCTCGCGGGAATAATGATGCCTTTCATAGGCCATGGCGGAATGATTCTGACAGTAGCCGCGGTTTTTGCCGGATACGGCCTTGTTAACCTGCTGGCTGCCGTTTTGTTTAAATTAAAAAATTCATAGCAGGCTGAATGCCGCTTTACACTCTTGACAATTTCTGATAATAGGGTATTATCTGCTACGTTTTAACGTAAAAACAAAAACTCAGGAGGCTTAATATGCAGCTGTTTCCAAAAGACTTTTTGTGGGGCGCGGCGACTTCTTCTTTTCAGATAGAAGGGGCTTTTAATGAAGACGGAAAATCACTTTCAAACTGGGATATGTTCTGCAGGGTGCCCGGCGCTGTAAACAACGGCGATACCGGCGATGTGGCGTGCGACCACTATCACAGGTGGAAAGAGGATGTTGCCATAATGAAAAAACTCGGGCTGAAAACATACCGCTTTTCAATAAGCTGGCCGCGCGTACTGCCTGACGGTATAGGGGCTGTAAATAAAAAGGGGATAGAGTTTTATGACAGGCTTATAGACGCGCTGATTGAAGCGGGGATTGAACCCATGATTACTCTTTTTCACTGGGATATGCCGCAGTCAATGCAGGATATGGGCGGGTGGCTGAATCCCGAGGTTGTTGATGCGTTTGAAAACTACGCAAAAGTCTGTTTTAAAAAGTTCGGTAAAAAAGTAAAAAAATGGGCAACTTTTAATGAAGCCTGGGTTTTCACCATAATGGCTTACACGGGAAACCATCAGCCGCCCATAGGGCTTAACTCACACACGCTTTTAGGCCTTAAAGCTTCTCACGGGGTAAATCTGGCTCACGCGAAAGCGGTAAGGGCTTACAGGGAAATGGGGTTTAAGGGTGAGATCGGAATAGTGCAGGTAACAGCCTCGGTGGAGCCTCTGGACGCGAAAAATCCGCCTGTTGAAAAAATGAAAACTTTGGACGGCATCATGAACAGGTGGTTTCTGGACCCTTTTTACAAAGGCGCGTATCCCGAAGATATTCTGAAATATTACGCACAGCAGTATGGCGCAAAGTTTACGCCGGATAAAAAAGAGGTGAAGTTTATCGGCGAAATGGGCAGCGACTTTATCGGGGTGAATTACTATTTCCCGTTCCGGGTACGCGAGAACGGAAAGAACAAACCTTTTACATGGCACGGCTGTGTGGGCGCGCCTGACGGCGCGAAACGCTCGCACATGGGGTGGGAAATATATCCCGAGGGGATTTACAATATTATTATGAAATTTAAAAGAGAGTATGATAATCCGGTTCTTTACATAACCGAGAACGGGAATGCTTTTGAGGATAAAAAGATTGTCAAAGGAGTTGTTATTGACGACGACAGGATAGACTACGTCAAAAACCACCTGCTGCAAATCAGGCGCGCCATAAATGACGGCGCAAGGGTAAAAGGGTATTACCAGTGGTCGCTGATGGATAATTTTGAGTGGACGCACGGCTATTCGAAAAGGTTTGGGATAGTAAGGGTGGATTACAAAACGCTGAAGAGAACGATAAAGAAAAGCGGGCGCTGGTACGCGGGAGTTATAAAAGATAACGGTGTTTAAGTTGAAAGTTTAAAACTGAAAGTTGAAAATGTAAAGCGTTTTAGAACTTTATGAGGTGTGGTTTTATAGTTTTCAGCTTTAAACTATAAATTTTCAACTTTCCAAGTTTACCTCCGCTTCTGCTTTTGACGCAGCGGCTGCCCGCGACTTGTCATAAACCCTCATCCACCTGCCGGTGGAGTAATAAAATGCGTTCAGGCCGGCTGCGGCTATGGCGCTTACCAGCATTGCTATCCAGATTCCGTTTTCATTGAGGTTGTTATACTCCGGCAGATAATGGGCCAGCGAGCCTCTGATAATCAGCAGGGAAATAAAAGCAATGACAGTTGACGGTGCGGTGTCGCCCGCGCCCCTGATAATTCCCTGGAACACGAACAGCAGTGAAAAGAAAAAGTAGGTGAATGTTATTATCCTGAAATAGCCGGTGGAGTGGGATATTACACCCGCGTCCTGTGTGAATATTGAGGCTATCTGCGGGGCAAAGGCGTTTACGACGGCGAAAAACAAGACCGCAAAAAACATGGATATTACTATTGACCAGCCGAGGGCCTCTTTTATCTTTTCCTTTTTTCCCGCGCCGAGCGCCTGCGCCGCAAATGCGGAGGCTGCCGCGCCGAGTGACATGGCGGGAAGGAACGAAAACTGGTCAATCCTCATTCCGATTCCGAACGCCGCGGTTATGTCAGACCCCATTTTATTGACTGCGGATACAACCACGAGCGCGCTGAATGAAACTATTATCATCTGTATGGAGATGGGGAAACCCATAAAAGCAAGCTTTTTGATTATCTTAAAGTCGGGCCTGTAATCCCACTTGAGTATGTTAAACATAGGGTTCTTTTTCGCGAGATATACAAGCGCCGCGGCGGAAGTAATCATCCCTGAAATTACCGTTGCCAGCGCCGAGCCTGCCACGCCGAGTTTTGGGAAAGGGCCGATGCCTGCTATGAGCAGCGGCGCGAGAATGATGTTCAGCACGACATATGCCGAGAGTATTATCAGAGGGGTCATGGAGTCGCCCAAGCCCCGCAGAATCCCCGAGAACCAGTTCTGGGTAAAAAGAAATATCAGGCCGCTGAATATTATGACAAGAAAAATCCACGCGTCGTTTATGATGTTGTCGGGGGTATTGAGCAGTTTAAGAACGGGCATGGCAAAAATGATCCCCGCGGCGGAGAGTATGACCACCATTATGAGGATGGTGATGAAAGAATTTGACATTGTTTTCACGAGAAGCGGGGTATCTTTCATGCCGAACGCCTGGCCGACCTGTATGACGGTCGCGACAGCTATGCCTATCATCAGGGATATCAGCATGAACATGACAGGCGACGCAGCTGAAATAGCGGCAAGAGCGTCGGGCCCTATCAGGCGGCCCACCCAAAAGGCGTCTATGGAGTTGTACAGCGACTGCAGCATGTCGCCCAATATGACAGGGGAAGAGTAGATAAGAAGGTTTTTTAAAATGCTGCCCTGGGTTAAGTCTTTCAAGTTTTTTCTCCGTAATTTAAGATTGGCTATTGTATATCTGAAAAATGTTTATGGCAAGCCTTTTGTAAAAACTGATACTGTCAGGGGAAGGCTGTATTACAAATCTTAAACTCCCCCCCTCACCTAACCTCTCCCTCTTTAAAGGTGGAGAGGAAATCATATTACACACTAATGTGAGCAGTTACCGGTTGTCTGCCGGGCTTGATTAATGGGTTGAAAAAGGATATATTATATATAATACATTATAATACCTTATCAAAGGGGCGGAAATGACGGTTTACAAGAAAGGCATGTTTTTGTTTGTTTTTGCTTTTATTGCCTTTATTTTTATGCCTATAAGTTCATTTTCCGGCCCGCTCACGCTGATTAAAACCGCCGACAGGGATGTTGTAACTCTTGGCGACACCATAAACTACTGCATTACCGCAAACCCGCAGTATGTGACCCCGAAGGCTGATATTATATGGGTTATTGACCGCAGCGGCTCCATGTCATACGGGATAGACAACATACTCGCAAACATACAGTACATGACAGGGCAGTTAAGCGGCAGAAAGATTGACTACAGGCTCGGGCTGCTGACGTATGTGGACGGCTATTATGACAGTTATGGATTCGCGGAAAATGACGATAAGTTTAAAACATGGCTGAACGGTATTCCTGTATCAGGCGGGCTTGAGCCGGGGCTTGAGGCGCTCTATGAGGCCAATAAATTTCCGTGGCGCTCTGATGCTTCCAAAACTATGATTCTGATTACTGACGAAGCAGTGCCCTGCGCTGAGGCTGTGGGCGGGTCAAGCCCTCTGTATATGAGCGCTACAGCACACGACCTTTATTCGCAGGGTGTGATAATACACTCTATCAGTATAGCAATGGAAGAATACGGCAAGTGTAATCCCACGTATCTGCCGCCTATGGCAGGGGGTATTTGGCTTGATTACAATGCCCCTGCCGTAAACTGGAATATATTCCTGGAGATACTGGGCGAAGCAATCGCCACGATGAGCAATGTGGTCATACGCGACCCGCTGCCGCCCCAGCTGGAGCCGGTGCCGGGGACATACGGGGGCGCTTATGTGGACGGCAATGAGCTGGTATGGACCTTTGACGAAATTGACAGGGGCTCTCCGTGGCAGATATGTTTTCAGGCATTTGTAAAGGCTGAATTTACCGGAACGCTTGACAACGTTGCCACAGGCTCCGCAAACGGTATCCCGGAAACAGAGTCCAACAACGTGTATGTGTTAAAAGCCACGCCTACTGTCACTCCCACATATACAAACACTCCCACTTTTACCGCCACGCCCACATACACTTTCACGCCCACGGTTACCCCCACATTTACTTTTACCCTTACGGTTACGCCCACTATTACCCTGACAGATACGATAACACCTTCTGTAACCGCGACTGTGACCCCGACTCCGACCGTGACGTCAACCGGGACAGGGACTTTCACGGCGACTCTTTCTTATACCGCGACTGTGACTGTGACTTATACGGCAACTCCCAGCGCCACTTTCAGCATGACTGCGACTTATACCGCGACGGTGACACGAAGCACGACGCCTACTGTTACCGGTACTGTTACGCATACCGTGACTCTGACTTATACATCCACTTATACGGCGACGGCCACGCATACCGGGACTTTTACGCGGACGCATACCGCAACTGCAACCCCGACTTTTACCGCCACTTTGACATACAGCCCCACGCTCGGAGCGACTCTGACATCCAGCCCCACTGTTACAAACACCCCTCAGAAAACATTCGGCAGATACGAGCTTGAGGCGCCTGTCTTAGTTACGGCAGGCGCGCCTTTTTCGGTCACGCTTACGGTTTACGCCGGGGAAGAGTACGGCATGAATGTTATCGCCGATAATTATGACGGGGTATCAGTCTTTACCTCTGCCGCGCTGTCAGCCTCTTTACCTCCTGACTATGGATTTATACCGGCTCTTGACGCAGGCGTGCATGTTTTTGAAGTGGTGCTGAGGCAGGCGGGTGTCTCTGTGGTTACGGCAACCGACTCGGCAAGGCCGGCGCTCACTGATTTCGCGCAGATTACTGTTTCTGCCGGGCCTGTGATGAACTTTACCATACTCGCGCCGTCAGAGGCGGATGCGGGAGTGCCGTTTTGGGCAACAATACAGGCCAAAGACAGCTATAACAATATTGTTGAAAACTATGCGGGCACAGCGGCGCTTACCTCAACTGACCCTGCCAATCAGTTTATGGGCGAGGCGGTTTTTCTGCCTGCGGACGGCGGCATAAAACACATGCTTGTTTCGCTTTACACCGCGGGAAGCCACAGGATTTACGCGGAGGATACGCTTTGGCCTGCGGTTCACGGCACGTCAAATGAAATTTTTGTCAGGCCGGGCAGCCTTGCGGGGTTTATTGTCACCGCGCCTTCGGTTGTAAACGCAAACACCACTTTTACTTTCGGCGTTACCGCGAGGGATGCGTACAACAATGTTATTACGGATTACACGGGCACGGTTGCATTCGGCTCGGACGACCCTTCGCCTGCTGTGGCGCTGCCGCAGAATTATTCCTATAGCGCGGCTGACAACGGGGTGAGGCTTTTTCAGGCTGTGCTTCAGAGTTCGGGGATAAGGCACCTGACGGTTTATGACACCGCGGCGCCCTCGGTGAGCGGCATATCCGGTGATATAAACGTGGTGGTGCCTGCGGTTTCGTACATGAGGCCGCTTATGCTTACATCATATCTTACGCAGCCCAATGACTATCAGTTTGTTTATCTCAGAATGGATGACCGCGTTCATACTTTTTCCGCAAATGAATATCTGGAATATGACGTTTATGTCCCTGAATACAGCTCCAATTTTTACTGCTCCACAGAGTTCCAAAACGGCAATTTCGGGGATATGAGGGATTACGGGCAGGCGGCGCAGAACTATATCCGCGACCAGAACGCGATAAGGATACACCCGTCCATGGATATTTCGCAGTATGCAAAAGGAAACTGGTACAGGAGAAATTTTGACGTTTCGATGCTCTCGGGGTTTAATTACGGCGGGGCGTACCTGTCGCAGGATACCGGTAACATCGGGTTTAACGGCGCGCCTTCAAATCTTGCCGGGACTTTCAACGCATTCTTTGACAATATCACCTACAAAAATCCGGGCGGCACAATAGTGCACGACGTTTTTTCAAACGCTCAGGCGATGAGGGTGGGGGCCGCGCCCTACATAGTACGCTCAACAATTGCCACCGCGGGTTCCTGGCGCAGCACCACGACATATCCGAGAGACAACTACATCTGGGTAATAGACGGATGGAAAGCGTGGGCCTCTGCCGCGTCCGCGCCTGCCGACGGCGTCACGGCGATAACGATACAGGCTTATGTATGGGCGCCTGATATAGGCGCCAATACAAAAGTAACTCACGCATTAATTGATTTTAAGTCAGACAGGGCGGAAGATGTGGTGGAGCCGGTTGCGGTAAGCCTCAACACATACGCCATCACGGACAATAACGGCGACGCCCGCGCGCGCATACGCTCGGTCAAAGCCGGCGCGGCAAATGTGATGCTGCGCTTCGGGCCGTTTAGCAGGATTGTAACGGTGAATTTCACGCCGCTCGGCGCGAGCAGGGCTGTCATAGAGCCTGCTGTAATATCCGCGCAGACAAATGTCGCCGCCACGATAAGGGTGCTGCTCACGGATGTGAATTCAAACCCGGTTTCAGACAGCCGCGGGGTAACTCTTGCGTCAAATTCCGCGACCGCGCAGTTTTCAACAGACAACGGTGCGACGTGGGCGGCTGAGGTTTATTTTAACGGCTCTTCTGCAAGAAATGTACTGGTGCGTGACAGCGTGCCGGGGCAGGCCGTAATATCCGCGTCAGCCCCCGGAGTGGTGACGGGCCAGTCTGTGTTTAATATAAACGACCTTCCGGCGGTGGAACTTTCCGTAGAGCCGGGTTCGCTCAATACAATAGCCGGCGCGTCGTCGCTGTTTACGGTCAGGGCGAAAGATTCCGGCGGCAATAACTCCGGGTCCACGGCTTCGGTAAAAATAACTTCGGGTTCGCCTTCTTCGCGTTTTTCTTCCGATAATATAAACTGGTACTTTTCGATTGATATAAATCTTGCGCAGGGTGCGGCTCAGTTTTATTTTAAGGATATAACGGCACAACCGGGTGTTGTAGTCACGGCCTCTGATAACGGGGGAATACTTTCCTCCGGGCAGGCTGTCATAAATATCAGCGCATCCGGCGCGGCGCTTCTTACGGCGTGGTCAAACATCTATTCTGTTCAGGCGGGGCAGTGGGTGACAATTACGGCAAAGGTCACAGACGCTTACGGCAATCCTATAACAGATAAGTGGGTGTCGTTTACGCAGATGGTACAGGGAGGAAAAACACAGGATGCTCTTGTCACGCCCGCAGGCAACTCTACAAACAGCGCAGGCCTTGTGACTGCGTGGTTCAGGGTGAGCAGCGATGCGGCCGGCTCCATGAATTACTGCGTGGCATCTTCCGACGGGCTGCTCGGTTACACCGTCACAATTTCAGCGGCAGGTTCTGCGGTCAGGCTCGCGTTTCTGCCGGCGCCTATGGCGCTCGGCGCGGGAAAGACAGGCACTCTTTACATAAACGCAAAAGACGCAAACGGGTATAACTCGCCCGCGCCTGCAGGCCATGAAAACGTCCACGTCTATGCAAATGTGACATACGCCGCATTTTCCCAAGACGGCGTAAACTGGTACAAGTCGGTTACTCCCGTGCTTGATGCGAGCGGCGGGGCATCTGTAAAGGTCAGGTGTTTCAGTGAAGGCACATATTTCCCGCTCACGGCATATGATCTTAACACAGGCGCGGGGCAGCTTGAATCCGGCACCAATACGCTGACAGTCACCACCGGGTACTATGTAAAAGTTTTACCTGACTCGCCGGTGAGCGCTCCTGCAGGCTCGTTTGTGCCGGTAACTGCGCGCATAACGGACCAAAACGGAAATGTTGTTGCGATGCAGGGGGTAAGGGTTCTTTTCAGTTCAAACAACGGTTCTTTGAATGTCCTTGAAACTATAACCGACAGCGGCGGCGCCGCTTACACGATGCTCAGGCTTTCGCTCATAGCGGGCACAGAGCACACGGTAAAGGCGGTAATAGAAACCCCTGACGACCTGTCTTATTCTGCAGTCATAACATCGGCGGAAACTGTTTCTTTCAGCGTGACGGCGCCTTCGCTTGCTTATGCGGGAATGCCGGTTTACGTAACGGTGAGGGCGAAAAACAGTTTCGGCGTCACAGTCACGGGTTTTACCGGGCAGGTTGAATTCGCTTCAAACGATCCGGCCGCTGTCTTGCCGTCTGCTTATACTTTTACTCCGTCAGATGCAGGCATAAAAGTCATACAGGCTGTTTTTAACACCACGGGTTTCAGGTTTGTGTCCGCGGCAGAGCCCTCGAACCCGGCGGGTGAGGGGGTTTCAAATAACGTCTTGGTTTCTGATGCGCCGACTCCCACCCCGACTTTTACGGCGACGCGGACAATAACAATGACCGTCACGCAGACATACACGCTTACCGCCACGCCTACAGTGACTGCGACTGTGACTGAAACCGCCACGCCGACACATACAGAGACTAACACACCCACTTTTACGGCCACGCCGACATATACCGCCACGCCGACTGTGACGCAGACGGCAACGCCATCTGCCACGCTTACATTTACTTTGACCGCTACCGCGACAAATACAAATACTCCGACCTACAGCGTGACCCTGACTGAGACAGACACGGCAACGCCGACTCTGACCATGACATACTCTGTGACTGAAACACCCACGAGGACTGTTACCGCCACTGTTACCAATACTCCTGAAGATACGTTTACAGCCACGCAGACTGAGTATGTGACAGATACGCCCGGCCCGAGCCTGACTTTTACCCCGACAGATACGCCGACTTGGACTGTGACCGATACGCCTGTTCTGAGCTCTACGGCGACTGCGACCGCCACTGATACGCCGACGTTTACGCAGACACAGACTTTTACCGCGGCTCCTTCTTTTACGGATACGCCGACTCCGAGCGCGACCGTGACAGTGACCGATACGGCCACAGAGGTTCATTCGCCGACTGTGACGAGGACCTTTACCGCGACGAGGACGCACACCCTGACGCCGACTGTGACAAACACGATGATACCCCAGGACTCTTATGAGCCTGACAGCACGTGGGAGCAGGCAAAACCCATACAACCGTGGGAAGTACAGGTTCACAATATCGTGCCGTGGGATGATGTTGACTGGCTGGTATTTACGCTAAACACCGCCGCTTTGGTTACTGTTGAAACGTCGGGAGGCGCTTATGACACGGAGATGTGGCTCTATTCAGAAGCCGGCGTTGCTGCAGGCACGCATCTGTATTATGACGACGACGGAGGGCAGGGCGCTTTTTCAAAAATTTCGCAGTATTTGGCAGCCGGCGTGTATTATGTAAAAATACAGGAGTACGGGCAGAACGCTATAATACCCGAATACACAGTGTCGTTTAGCGTGCTCGGGCCTGATGCCTATGAAAATGACAATTTACACACGGCGGCAAACTGGATATATCCCGGCATAAACCAGATACACTCAATATTCCCGGCAACCGACACGGACTGGGTAAAGTTTGAGGTAACAGAGCAGTCTCTTGTCACAATAGAAACGTCAGGGCCCTCGGGGGATACGGTAATGTATCTGTATAACGAATACGGCGTGCCCTCGTCCCCTATATATTCGGACAGCTACAGCGGCGGGGGATACTTTGCCAAAATAACAGCCAATCTCGCGCCGGGTATTTACTACGCGCGGATAATTGAAAACGGGCAGAACGCGGTCATAGACTATTACGTTTTAAGCCTTTCCATATCGCCCTCTACGCCTACGGTGACCCCTACAATAACCACGCAGGATGTTTATGAAAACGACAACCTGCATACACTTGCAAATCAGATTTTCAGCGGCGCGGCGCAGCACCACTCCATACACGAGCCGTCAGATGTGGACTGGGTGTATTTTGAAGTCGGGCAGTACTCGGCGGTTAATATTTCCACGTCAGGGCTTTCGGGGGACACGGTTATATATCTTTACAGCCAGGCGGGTGTGCCTTCCTCATATATCGCCATTGACTACAACAGCGGGATAGGCAATTTTTCCTCAATTAACGCAAACCTCAATCCGGGAACATATTACGTCAGAATCACGGAAAACGGAATGAACGCACTTATACCTTCTTACTACATAACTGTTCAGATAAACCCGATACTGCCGACAGCCACCCGGACTCCCGTGATAGGAGACGCTTACGAGGCTGACAACAACTATTTTGAGGCAAAAGAGATAAATGCGGGCGAAACGCAGAGCCGTTCTTTCCATACGGCGTCTGATATTGACTGGGTCAGGTTTACGCTTGCGCAGGAATCAGTTGTAACTCTGACGGCATCAGGCCCGTTGGGCGATGCCGAAATGTACCTATACGACTCTTTGGGTGTGCCTTCCTCGCCGATTGCCTATGACAATGACGGCGGGCCTGGGCTCTACCCGATGATTTCAATACAGCTTCCGGCGGGTGTTTACTACGCGAGGCTTAATGAATACGGCATGGATCAGCCGATTGCCGCATACAGCCTGTCGCTTGCTGTGGAGGCTGTAACGCCTACGCCTACGGCTGTTATACCTCCGGCGGATGCGTATGAGCCTGATGACAGCCACACTGAGGCTTCGTGGATTTATCAAGGCTTCCCGCAGGAACACACACTGCACGGGGCTGATGATACTGACTGGGTAAAGTTTACAATAGGGGACAGCTCCACCGTAGTTATAACAACGTCGGGAGTTTCGGGCGGTACGAGGATATGGCTTTACAGCGAGGCAGGCGTGCCTCTTACAGAGATTGCGTATGACGACAACAGCGGAGCGGGGGATTTTTCAATAATATCCTCACTGCTTTCTGCCGGGACTTACTATGTAAAGGTTCAGCCCGACCCGGCGCATCCCGGCACGGCTTATCAGATTTCAATAGAGGCCTCTGACAAGACGCCTACGCCCACATTTACAATTACCCCCACAATTACCCCCACAGTAGAGCCGGGTGATATTTATGAGCCTGACAATACATATCTGCAGGCAAGTACCATTACTTCAGGCATGGTGCAGGAGCACTCCATAGGTGTGAGCGGCGACAATGACTGGGTGAAATTTACTGTTGAAGTAAATTCAATAGTTATTCTTGAAACTTCAGGGACTGCTTATGATACCGAACTATTCCTTTACACCGCTGCGGGCGCGGTGTCGGGCAGTTATTTGTATTATGATGACGACGGCGGCGCCGGGCTGTGCTCGAAAATAACAGCCACGCTCGCGCCGGGCACATATTACGCCCGAGTGCGTTCTTACGGCAATTACGGCGTCATACCGTCATACAAGCTTTCACTGCTGATAGTGCCGCTTGAGACCATGACGCCTACGCTCACGCCGCCATACACGGCTACGCCGACATTTACCGTAACGCTGACTCCGTCGGAGACCGTTGCCGCGACATCTACGCCGACCTCCACGCAGACGATAACTCTTAATGAGGCGCTTGATAATTACACGCTCGTATTTGCCTCGGACGGAAATGCCCTCTGGTCGGGGATTACAGACGCGGGAGCTGTGGATTCTGATTCGGCAAAAAGCGGTCAGACAGGAAACAACATGCAGTCAAACCTGATTGCTTATGTTACCGGCCCCGGGGAGATTAACTTCCTGTGGAAAGTATCAAGCGAACCCGGCGCTGATACGCTCAGCCTTTGGGTGAACGGCGCGAAAATAAGCTCAATCAGCGGCGAGCAGGGGTGGCAGGCATATTCTTATACCGCGGGCGCGGGGGCCAATACAATAAAGTGGGAATACGCAAAGAACGGATCGGGTTTCGCGGGTTTTGACGCGGGCTGGGTGGACAGTGTTTCGTTTACATATATGACTCCGACTGTAACCCCTGAGATGACTTTTACCGTGACGCCCACCGCTACCGTCACTATGACCGCGACAATCAGCATACCCGAGGCTGTTGACAATCTCTCGCTTGTTTTTAATACTTTTGGCAACAGCCCGTGGAGAGGGCAGGATGCTGTACACTATTTTGGTAATGACGCCGCGGCAAGCGGGCCCGTAGGGGACGGCGGGGCCTCTTATCTTGAAACCACTTTTACAGGGCCGGGTGTGCTTTCTTTCTATTGGAATGTCTCCTCGCAGGAGGGGTCAGACTACCTGAGGTTCTATGTTGACGGCATACTGCAAAACTCAATTACAGGCTCGCCGGGCTGGCTGCAGGTTTTATATGATATGCCGGCGGGCCAGCATCTCGCGCGCTGGGTGTATTCAAAGGACTCGTCAGGCAGCGCGGGCGATGACAGGGGATGGCTTGATCTTGTAACATACATGGAATACACAAAGACACCCACGCCTACGGCGACGGTTTATTTAACCTTTACCTCTACGTCAACAAGAACAGACACCAGGACAGCCACGATGACGAGAACCGCAACTATGACTTCAACTGAAACGCCTTTTGTAACCGCCACTCCGACTTATACAATATCGCAGACGCATACCATAACAATGACGCCTACAATAACGCCTACGGGCGGTGTTTGGACGCCTTCCGGGCTATGGCATCAGGTGCCTGACACTTCGGCGCCTTCGGGAAAACCCAATTATACAGGCACGGCCTGGTATTACGGAATAGACGCCACGCTTACCTATAACACCGGCGCGGCCAACAGCGGCAGCCTGACAAGCGGGGTTTTCAGCAGCCTGCCGCAGGGCACGACGCTGGTATTCTCAAGCTGGGAGCAGACGGAAAATTTTGCCGGATATGACACGAGAAGGGTTTTTGTATCTGTTGACAACGGAGCGACGTGGAACCCGATTTTTAATTCTGTGGGGCCTGAGAATGTCTGGAGAACCGTATCTTTGAGCCTTGCCGGTTATGCGGGGCAGAATATCAGGCTGCGTTTTGAGTTTAACACTGTGGACGCCGTGGCCAATGATTTCAGGGGATGGTATGTGGATGATATATCCCTGATTTATCCGACACCGACTGTAACCCCGAGCCTGACTGCGACGGAGGATATAAGCCCGACTGTTACATTGACAGTTACGGATACTTTTACGATGACTGTGACCGATACGATGACGATAACGCAGACGCATACCGTCACTGAAACGCATACTGTGTCGCCCACGCTGACAGTTTCCGCGACGATAACGGAAACCGGTACTATTACCGAGACCCATACTATTACAGAAACACATACAGTAACATATACGGTAACGCAGACAGATACGCCTACGCTGACTTTTACGGTCACGCCGACCAACACGGAAACGCCGGACTATACAGCCACGGGTACATTTACGGTGACTCTGACAGTGACTGAAACATCCACCGCGACTGCGACCGCGACTGTCACGCAGAGTCTGACCGTGACTTCCACGCCCTCTGTGACGCGGACTCATACCATGATACCCACGCAGACTCCGACAGGCGTATGGGCGGCGACAGGCCTTTGGCACGCTTTGCCGGATGCTGCAGCGCCCGCAGGCAAACCCAACTATAACGGTACGGCGTGGTATTACGGGATTGACGCCACGCTTACATATAATACAGGCGCGGCTAACAGCGGCTCGCTTATAAGCCCCCTGTATGCTAATATTCCTCCGGGGGCTATTTTGTCCTTTTCAAGCTGGGAGCAGACCGAAAATTATTTGGGTTTTGATAACAGGCGCGTCTATGTATCTGTGAACGGCGGTGTCTCCTGGATTCAGGTTTTTAATTCAACCGGCCCTGAAAATACATGGAGGACAGTTACAATTAACCTCGGCGCTTACGCGGGCCAGAATGTAGTGTTAAGGTTTGAATTTGACACGGTTGATGATATTGCCAATGATTTCAGGGGATGGTATGTTGACGACGTAACGCTCATTTATCCTACGGCTACTCATACGCCCACGGCTGCCGCTACTTCGACTCTTACAGGTACTCCTACAGCTACTGAAAGTGTTACCCCGACAATTACAGGCACTCCGCCTACGGCAACATCCACATATACAGTTACGTCAACAATAACCGGAACCCCGCCTACGGCGACTGTGACGCCTACCGTTACGGCCACAGCTTCCGCCACAATGCTGCCGGGCACGGGTATGACCTGGCAGCTTGCAGCAGGCGCTGCGGGATTTGGGCAGATATACGGCCATGCAGGCGCGGTGTTTGACGGCAGGATGTGGGTAATAGGCGGATATAATGACGCTTCGTACGGGCCGGTAAATGACGTCTGGAGTTCTCCTGACGGCGAAAACTGGAGCCTTGTATCGTCAAATCCGCCGTTCAGCGAAAGGTTTTTCAGTACCTGCGTTGTATTCGGCGGAAAAATGGTTTTGATAGGCGGCGGGGATATTAGCTATTCACTGCTTAATGACGTATGGTCTTCATTTGACGGGATAAACTGGAGTCTGGAAACCGCTTCAGCCGCGTTTCCGCCAAGATACTGGCATTCTTCTGTTGTTTATGACGGTAAGATATGGGTGATTGGCGGCAGTGATTTCATGGGGAATACGATGTCCGACGTATGGCATTCAGCCGACGGCATAAACTGGTCAATTGTAACTTCTGCGATTCCGTTTGGGCCGAGGATGGGCATGTCGGCCGCGGTTCACAACGGGAAAATATGGGTTGCAAACGGGTTTAATGCGTCAACAGGGTACAATGACCTGTGGTTTACAGAGGACGGCATCAACTGGACGCAGGCCGCGCCTGCCCCTTACAGCCCGAGATACGCAAACACTTTGATTTCTTACGGAGGGCGTTTGTGGATGATTGGCGGGTTTGATATGGCCTCCTATATGCCTTTAAATGACGTTTGGTATACTGAAGACGGTTCTTCCTGGAGCGCGGCTACATACGCTGCCGAGTTCGCGCCTCGCGCCGGCCATTCAGGCGCGGTTTTTAATAACAGGCTGTGGGCAATTGCCGGTTATTTGGGAGGGCCCGCGAGCGCTGACGTATGGCGTTCGCCGCCGGACATAGCAACCCCTACGCATACAATAACACCGGTGTTTACCGCTACTTTGACTATCACTAATGTTATGAGCCATACAGATACACCGACGGCGACGGCGACGATAACCGGCACGCCTCCGACGGAAACAGTAACATCTACCGTAACTGCAACAATAACAGGCACGCCTCCGACGGCTACGGAAACGCAGACAGTAACACCGACAGTTACCGGCACACCGCCGACTGCGACAGTAACGCCTACGGTGACGGCAACAATAACAGGGACACCTCCGACGGTGACGGCGACGCCTACGGAGACGGCGACAATAACGCTGACGTTTACTGCGACACCAACACCGACGGTAACAGCGACAATAACAGGAACGCCTCCGACGGCAACGGCGACGCCTACGGTGACGGCAACAATAACAGGGACACCGCCGACTGCGACGGCAACACCGACACTAACGGCAACAATAACGCTGACGCTTACTGTGACACCAACCCCGACGGTAACAGCGACAGTAACAGGCACGCCGCCGACTGCGACATCAACACCGACGGTAACAGCGACAGTAACAGGCACGCCGCCGACTGTGACGCCAACACCGACACTAACGGCAACAATAACGCTGACGCTTACTGTGACACCAACCCC
>CAYGHG010000008.1:20651-22100 GCA_964349515.1 uncultured Spirochaetia bacterium | reverse complement strand
GACGGTAACAGCGACAGTAACAGGCACGCCGCCGACTGCGACACCAACACCGACACTAACTTTGTCAATGACCATTACTATCACTCCGACAGCTACAAACACTCCTTTGGAGCCGTTATATGCTATGACACCCACTGCCATACCTGCTTTGGAATATTATGGCGACAATTTTGCCTATGTTTATCCGCAGCCTGCGAGGGATAAGGTAAACATAGCATTCGGTGTAAACGTTGATTCGGACGTAAAGATAATAATCTATAATGCGGCGGGTATGGATGTTGCGGTTCAAGGCCTTTATGCATATCAGGGAATAGTTAACAAGGCCCAGTTTGATGTCGGCAGGTTCGCGCCGGGCACATACTTCTGCGTTATCAGGCAGGAAAATACATCGCGGGCACTAGTCAGAAAACCCGTGAAATTTCTGGTTACAGGCAGGTAATGATGAAAAAATATATTTATGCGGTTCTGGTATTTTTGATTGCTCCTTCGGCTGCTTTTGCGGTATACAATTCTTCAATCATATATTCGTTTCTTGATATTGCCCCTGATGCGCGCTCGGCAGCACTTGGCGACGCGGTAACATCTCTAAAAGGCCCGAATCCGGGTGCTTTTGCAAATCCCGCGGTGATAGCCGGGGTAAATAGTTCTGAAGCCTCTGTAACAATGGGGAAATGGTTCGGTGACACCGCGTATCAGAATATTTTTTCGGCGTCTCCGGTTGGAGGTGGGTTTACCTCGCTCCAGCTTATGTATGTCAAATGGGGAGACTTTGAGACCAGGGATGATTACGGCGCATTGATGAATGAAATAATAAGCTCTTTTGAGCTGGCAATAGGGGTGAGTTACGCGGTAAATCTGTTTGATTTCCTGTCAGCGGGTTTTACGGCAAAAGCGATGGGAAACGCGACAGGCAATACGATGAAGGGCACGGGCGCCGTTGATATCGGAGCGGTATATGAAATAAACGATATGAAGTTCGGAGCATCTGTTAACAACATAGGTTTCGCGGAAGGTTACGGTTTCCCGCTTACTCTGCGCGGCGGTGCATCGGGGACAATTCAACTCGCACAACAGCACGCGCTGCTTGTAACAGGTGATTTAAAGCATGTTATTAATGACGAGACTGTATTTGCCGCCGGCGCCGAGTATTCTTATGAATCCTTCCTCTTTGTCAGGGCGGGCTACAGGATGCGCTCCTGGGGCAGCCCCTATGACATGATTTCAGGGTTTTCTTTCGGGACAGGCGTCAGGGTGTCGGGGATAATTTTTGACTACGCGCTGGTGCCGTACGGGGATCTGGGCTTGACGCACAGGGTGACGGCGGGGTATAGCTTTAAGTAAGAAAAGTTATAAAGACAGAAGCCAATAAGACAGAAGCCAATAAGACAGAAGTTAATAAGACAGAAGCCAATAAGACAGAAGTTAATAAGACAGAAGCCAATAAGACAG
>CAYGHG010000008.1:5657-20551 GCA_964349515.1 uncultured Spirochaetia bacterium | reverse complement strand
AAGTCAATAAGACAGAAGTCAATAAGACAGAAGTCAATAAGACAGAAGTCAAGACTTGTGTTGTTTTAACTTTTGTCTCCTGTCTTTTGGCTTTGTTAATTTCTACTTACTCTTTTATTCATTTGACAAATATTTAAATCAGCGTAATATAATATTCTCAACAGGAAAATCGTCGGCTTTTCTTGAATCAACCGCACAAGAGAGGTGTATTTATGGGTAAGAAGTATATTTTTGTTACAGGCGGGGTTGTTTCATCGTTGGGAAAAGGAATTGCCGCATCTTCCGTGGGAACGCTTCTGGAAGCCCGGGGAATAAGGGTTACCATGCAGAAGTTTGACCCCTACATCAATGTTGACCCCGGAACAATGAGCCCTTTTCAGCACGGCGAAGTGTACGTTACCGAGGACGGCGCAGAAACAGACCTTGACCTCGGGCATTATGAGCGCTTCACATCTTCAAAACTAACAGCCCTCAACAACGTCACAACAGGCAAGGTTTACGGCGAAGTAATAAGAAAGGAAAGAAAAGGCGAATACCTCGGAAAAACAGTCCAGGTCGTACCCCATATAACCAATGAAATAAAAAGCCATATGAAAGCCGTTAATGCGGATACTAATGTTGATGTTACCATTATAGAGCTTGGCGGCACTGTCGGAGACATAGAAGGGCTGCCTTTTCTTGAGGCCATACGCCAGATGAAAACAGACGTAGGCGCGGAAAATGTACTTTACATGCATCTTACACTCATTCCTTATATAAAAGCTGCGGGCGAGATAAAGACAAAACCCACACAGCACAGCGTCAGCACGCTTTTGTCACTCGGAATACAGCCTGACATACTTCTTTGCAGGACCGAACAAAGAATATCAAAAGGAGAGAAAGACAAAATATCCCTGTTTTGCAATGTAGCGCCTGAAGCCGTAATAGAGGCGATAGACGTGCCTACCATCTATGAAGTTCCGAAAGTATTCAAGGAACAAGGGCTGGATGATTTGATAGTTAAAAAGTTGAAATTGAAAGCGAAAAAATCAGACATGTCAAAGTGGAATGCAATAGTGAAGAGAATTAAGAAACCGAAAACGCGCGTAAAGATAGCGGTGGTGGGGAAATACATAGAAGTGCAGGATGCCTATAAATCCATAAAGGAAGCAATCCTCCACGGCGGCATAGCTAATAACGCCGGGGTGGACATACAATGGGTTGACTCGGAGAGCCTGGAAAAGGGGGTAAAACCCGCAGTGCTGTTTAAAGGTGTGTCGGGTATTCTGGTGCCGGGAGGGTTCGGGATGCGCGGTATTGAGGGCAAAATAAAGGCCATCCAGTACGCGAGAGAGAAAAAAATACCGTTTTTCGGGATATGCCTCGGAATGCAGTCTGCGGTTATTGAGTTCGCGAGAAATGTCCTGAAATATAAGGCTGCGAATTCTGCGGAGTTTGAGAAAGATACCCCGTACCCGGTAATTGCGCTTCTTGAAGAGCAGAAAAATGTAAAAAATATGGGCGGGACAATGAGGCTCGGTGCTTATCCTTGCTCGCTTAAAGCGGGGACAAAGGCAATAAAAGCTTACGGTGAAAGGGTGATTTTTGAGCGCCACAGGCACCGTTATGAATTTAACAACATATACAGGGCGGAGTTTGAGAAAAAAGGTTTTGTTTTTAGCGGCCTGTCGCCAAATGGAGTGCTTGTTGAAATGATAGAAATACCAAAACACCCGTGGTTCGTGGCATGCCAGTTCCATCCGGAATTCAAGTCAAGGCCGAGGACTGCTCACCCGCTGTTCAGGGATTTCATCAAAGCGTCAATTACCGGCCGTTGAGGCATATTTTCAACAGAATGCAGGCGTCTTTATTTTGGCTGCGGCCGGGGTATTATGAGATGTTATTGAATTAACCACGCTTTTCCAGTCGTAGTTGAGAACAGCATTCTGCCTGGAACATTCCATAAAGTCTGAAAACCTCTGAGGGTTTGACTGCTTTGTTCTGATAAACTGTATTGTTTTGCTTACCCAGTCCTCTTTGTCGTTTGCCCCGGCGACTATGCCGGTTTTAAGGTTAAAAATGATTTCTTGAGGGCCGCCGATATCCGACACTACGGCGGGAACACAGCACGACTGTGCCTCGAGCACGGACATCCCGAACGTATCAGTGTTGCTTGGGAAAAGAAGTATGTCCGAAGCGGAATAAATCAGCGGCATGTTTTCGTATTTTTGCCTGCCTGTAAAAATAACCCTGCAGTCATCAGGGAATGTATTTTTGTATGATTCAAGATAAGGGCCGTCTCCGGCTATTATCAGGGAGGCGTCAGGAACCTGCGCGGCTACGGATAAAAAAACCTCCCTGAGAAAGTCCACGTTTTTATCCTTTGAGACTCTTCCGGTGTATATCAAGACAGGCCCCGGCTTCAGGCCGAAGTTTTTCTCCATGTATACACGGCCTTCCGGTTTTCTTGAAAACAGGGAGGAGTCTATCCCTCGCTTGAATACCTTCATTTTGCCGGAAGCGTAGTCCCTGTCTTTTAATATGGAGATGTACTCCCTTGTCGGCACATGTATTTCGTTCATTGAAGAATAGAACCAGCGCAGCCCGGATTCTGCAAGGGCGGCGGCTGATTCATCGTTGATTATGTCTTTTATCTGGCCCGTGAAGTCTGTATGAAATACGCCGGTGCATTTTAGGTTAAGGACCTTTGCGAAGAGGAGCCCTGTCAGGCCGACCGGCCCGGGTGTGGAAATATATATTTCGTCCGGCCTGAAATCGTTTATTGTCTTTATGGAGCGAAGGATTGAGGGGATGTTAAGGGTATAGTTTTCGTAGTTGGGCAGCTTGAATGAATGAGTGTGAGGCAGTATTATTGAATTTTCAGGCAAACTCTCCGGGGAGGAATCCGGTTTCCCGGCGCAGGTTACAAGGAAGAGGTCCCTGCCCATTTTAGAGGAAGCAGATGCGAGGTTTCTCAGGGTCCCTGAAACGCCGTTCAAGTCTGTGAGGGTATCGGTAAACCACAGCACCCTTTTGTGCTCGGTATCAGAACCGTTTCCAAAATCATTCTTCAGCTTGTTTATCAGAGCCCTGCTGCTGTAAAAATGTGTAAGTGCGGAGAAGAAGGGGAGCGAAATGAATACGCCTGGGATTGAAGAACTGACGGATTTGATTATCCCTGTGACGTTTCCGGAAGAAAGGTCTTTTTCAAATGACTGAAAAAGCATGCAGGTAAACTCATCTGCGATAAGCGCGATTTTATCATAAACAAGGTCAAATTTCGCATCAAGATCTTTTGATTCAAGGTTGTGAATTTCCTCGACAAGCTCGGCAAGAAGGAGGTTAATCCTGCTGCCGTTGGCTTTGGCGTTTTTCCGGAAATGGCTTACTTTCATCCTGTCTGCGACCCCCAGTTTTTCCTTGTTAAAAATAAACTCAGTAAGCTGGCTGAGCAGGCTCTTTGAAGTGCCGGTGTTTTTGCGCTGTGAAAAGTCATAAGCGATTTTATAGATCGCAAACACGAAGGAGTGGTATGAATTATGCCTCCCGGCCGCCCTTGTTTCCCTTGAACGTATCATATCTATAAAGCCCTCTGCGGTTGAAGCGTCGGCTTCTGTCCAGGTTTTACCCATAAAGATGCCGGCGTGGTCATCTGAACCTCCTGTGAAGCCTTTAATCTGAGGGTTTGTGGAAAACGGAAGGATTTTGTGGCGGTTGTAAAGCTCGGAAATTTTTTCCTCTGTCAGGCTTTTTAAGGCGTTTTCCCAGGCTGCGTTGCTTGCAGAGTCCCTGGCGCCGTTTATGGTCTCAAATACATTAAAAAGGAGAATCAGCTTCTCGAGGTGTGATACTGACAGTTTGTTGTTTATTGAATAGGCGGCATGCGCCACAGAGTGAGCTATATTATTTTCAACCACAAATTCCCTCAGGCTGTATATGTCGTCCCTGCGTGCGTCTGCCTCTTTGAACTGCGCCTGAGTTATCCCGTAAAGCAGCAGGTGGATTTTGCAGCCGTCTTCGGGGAAGTAAGTGGTGAGCTCTGTGCCGGGTATTACAACAGACGGGTGTTTTTTCTTGAGCTCTGCCGAAGCGGCCATGCAGTTGTGGTCGGTTACGGTTACAAAATCCATCCCGGCGTCCAGTGCCTTTTGCAGCGCGGTTTCAGGGTCTGTATATGATTCGGCGGTGCCAAGTTTCTGAAGGAACCATTCGGAAGGCCTGTCAGAGTACTTTGAGTGCAGGTGCAGGTCGGCTCTTTTCATATAGCCTCCTTATAGTTTTAACAGGATTATACGGTGTCAGGCGTATTAATTTGGTTTTAAGTATATTAATTTAGTGTTAATTACAGTGCTGTCACTATTACTAATAAATATAAACAAACTTAACCGAAAAAAAACACACGCCCTGTATCATTCCGGTATATACCAGGAGGATTAATTGGAGAAAAAAACAGCTGTAAAAGGCATAAGCCCGAAAAACGGTGATTTTAAAGAGCGGATAAAGGTTGAAGATCTTCCGTCGGAGATTTCCCCTGAAGAAGAGAAGCTCTTTTTAAGCGTAATTGATGAATCCATAGCTGCAGAAAGGCTTGAGGAGATTGAATCCAAAGGTCCGGTTTTTCCGGGAATAACTGAAGTAATGGCGCTTCACTGGCATCCGGAATTCGTACCATTGGATTCTGTGCGCAAAAGATTCGAAAAAACTTTCCCGGATATGCGCGAATCTGTTTTCATACCGACACAGCACAATGAGATTCTTTCCTGCGGGGAATACAGTGGAATGGAGATTGACTGCTATTCCCGGGAATTCGGAAGAAAAGTCCAGCTTTTAATACACTTTAAAGGCTCTAAAGAAAAAGCTTCGGGTACCATGACTTCGATGGTTGAGCGCACTTTTAAATACCGTTCTTCCCAGATGTTTGAACTGCTGGACTGCCTGTGCAGGCCTTTTGACGCGCCTGCGGCAAAGTCCGCCGCTCAGGCGGGCGGCGCTTCTGACCAGCTGCTCAAATTCGTTGCATCCAATGCCGTAAAATTCTCGGTTCTTTTCGGCAGGCACAGGAAAAAAATACCGCCGGCTTCCGTGAAGAATAAGCTCATCAGAAATTATTTTGATGAATTAAGGCGGATATTTGAAGACAGATCCGTCAACCTTGCTCAAATTTTTATCAAAGAGGCAAAGCAGGAGATAAAAAGAATGTTTGGAACCGGTTTCTTTTATGAGACGCGCTCTGTTATTGAAGAGGCGCGGGCAATTGGCGCCGGAGTCATAGTGCCGCATCCGGAGCAGTTTTGGCCTGTTCTGCTTGCCGGTTATGATGTTGACGGTTATGAAGTCTGGAACCCGCAGTCAAGGGAATATACTGAGTTTCTTATAAGTGTGCTGGGGGAAGCAAACAGGCAGAGAAAGAAGAACAACAAACTGGTTGTGTTCATGGGAGACGATACACATATGGGCGAAAAAGCAAGGCCCTTAGAACTCAGGCAGCCTGATAAGGCCGGCCGCGAAGTGGGGAGGCAGCCTGCGTGGGAAGACCCCGCCATAATGAAGAAACTTGGTGAATACGGTTTTAGCAGAAGCAGAAGTATCTCTGAATACAAATCCAGATTAGGCTGAAAAGGAGGAAGCAATGGCTTCAAATCAGGATGATTTCAGGTATGAGTCAATACAGGACAACGCGTCTGTCGTGAAGTATTTAAATGCACTTAAAGAGGGTTTTTTGAAAGGAAAGATATTGCTCGGCAGCAGGGAGAAAAAAATACTGCTTGAACCCAAAGGGCTTATAAAACTTGACGTTAAGGCCAGAAAAAAAGAGGGCAGGGTAAAAATTTCCATCAAGTGCGCATGGAAAGAGAGCAGGGATGAACCCGCCCAGCCCTCTTCGCTTACTATTGAAACCGTACGCAAACCCAAGGTTCCGGCAAAATGAAAGCCTTGCGTGAAAACCTGCGTCTCCTGCTGCTTGAAACCACAAAGCAGGTTGAAGATGCGTCAAAACTGATGCAGTCGCTTCCGAATAAAAAACTGTACGACAAAATACAGTCGAGGGATGATTATGTTGATACCATGAAAGGCATAATTGAAGAAAAAAGCCTCATGTTTATGAGGGAGGGGGGCTCAAAGGAAAATGCAAATCTTGCCCGCTCCGTCAACATAATAGCTTCAAACCTGGAGCACATAGGCGACCACGCGGTCAATCTTGCAAGGCAGACAGGGTATCTGACGGATGCCGCGCTGCTTCAGGATTACGGCATTGAAGGCTTCTTTGCGGAACTCAGGCAGGCGCTTGGCTGGGTCGAAAAGGCGCTTAATGAGAAAAACATGACTTTTGCACTGAAAATCTGCAAGGCTGAGAAAAATCTGGACGGGCTCTATTCCGAAGGCATGAAGAAGGTGATTACAGAGCTTAACGAAGGCAAATGTGCCGGAGACAGAGTGACGGTGCTTTTTATAATGCAGTTTCTTGAGCGCGCCGGAGACAGTGTGCTGAATATCGGTGAAGCGATATTATCCTATGCCGTGGGGGAAAGGATTAAAATTCATCAGTTTAAGGCGTTTCAGGAGGCTGTGGGGGCAGATTCCGGAAATTCAGGGGCAATCAGTTTTGAACCCGTAGGGGAGACAAAGTCGGGAAATATGATAAAAAAAGTCAACGGGTCCGTTCTGGCGCCTGATTCGCAATGGGTAATATTTAAGGAGGGCAGGACTGATAAGATAAAAAATGAGAAAGTTAAGACTGATATGTGGGAGTCCGCTTTTCCGGGAATCTGCCCAAAGATTATTAAATATACAGAACACGGGAAAAACGCCTCCATGATAATAGAGTTTTTAAAAGGCAGGACTATAAAGGAGATAATCCTGAATTCTTCGGTTCAGTCAATCAGGGCTTCGGTATCCAGGCTTTGTTGTTCCCTTGAAGAGATCTGGAACGCTACTGTTAAAAGGGAGCAGGCGTCTGCTGCGTACATGCATCAGGCCATGGCGAGGCTTGATGAAGTTTACAAAGTACATCCGGGCTTCTGCCGCAACAGCGCTGTCATAGGGGAACTGGAAGTGCCTTCCATAGAAGACCTGATAAACCGGGCTGCAGTGATTGAAAAAGGCATTAAAGCCCCCTTTACGGTGCTGATTCACGGGGACTTCAACAACGACAATATAATCTATGACGACAAAGCCGACCGCGCCTATTTTATAGACATTCATCGTTCGGAGTGGACGGATTATGTACAGGACGTATCTGTTTTTCTCGTATCCGGATACAGAATGCCGGTTTTTGACAAAGCGGTAAGGGGAAAGATAAATTCTGTGCTGGACTATTTCCTTAAATTTGCAACGTCCTATGCCCTTAAATGCGGGGATTCGGGCTTCGAATCAAGGCTCGCGCTCGGGCTTGCGAGGTCTTTTATAACTTCTACGAGGTTTGAAACAAACCCTGAATTTGCAGGGCACATGTACATGAAGGCATATTACATAATAGAGCGGTTTCTGGAATCGGGGGATGCCCCTGAAAACTTTAAACTTGAAAAAGGGCTTTTAGCCCACTGACTGAGGAGCGTAAATGAAAATAGGAGTGATTGGAGTTAAAGACGGTTGGTCAAGCAATGAGCTTGCAGACGAACTTGCAAAAAGGACCGGGGAAAGAAATCTTTTTGACATGTCGGAAGCTGTTTTTGACAGCACAGCGGGTACGGTTTACTGCGGCGGGATTGATTTATCGGAGTTTGATGCCCTCGCCGTAAAAAAAATCGGTTCTGTTTATTCGCCTTCACTTTTAGACAGGCTTGAAATGCTTGTTTTTTTGGAAAAAAAAGGAATAAGAATGTTTTCCGGGGCGGGAAAAATTATCAGCATGCTTGACAGAATGTCCTGCACCGTAAGGATGGCGTCTGCAGGAGTGAATCTACCGCCCACTATAGTCACAGAATCATTGACAGAAGCTGTTAAAGCGGTATCTGTTTTTAAAAAGGCTGTTTTAAAACCGCTATATACCACAAAAGCAAAAGGAATGGCTGTTATTGAAGCGGGCCCAGGCGCAGCTGCCGGGCTGGAAAAATATAAAGCTGCAGGAAACGCCTTTTTTTATATACAGAAATTTATTGAAATAGAGGGAAGGGATTTCGGCGTTGTATTTTTGGGAGGCAGGCATCTGACAACTTACGCGCGGGTGGGGAAAGAAGGGGCATGGAATACCACCACCGACTCGGGGGGGAAATACACTGCCTATGACCCGGGGGAGAGAATTATTGAACAGGCGAGGCTTGCCCAGGAACCTTTTGGCCTTGATTTTACCTGCGTTGATATGGCTGAAACGCAGGAGGGTGTTTTTGTATTTGAAGTCTCCGCGTTTGGGGGGTTCAGGGGCATAAAAGAGGCAAGAAACATTAATGCTGCGGAAAAGTACGCAGAATACATCTATACAGAGGTAAACAGATGAATACGATGCCTGAGATTAACAGCATATGCGGGGCGCCGGTACGAGCGGCTTCCGCGGGAACGCATTTCACTCTTGTTTTCGGCGCCTGTGCCATAAAGGTAATGACAAATTCTTCACAGCTGGCGGAAAAACTGAGAAAATATTTTTTGCCGTTTTTATCTGATGGTGCAAAGGAAGACATCACGGTTTATGCATATGACGGGCTGCCACCTGATTTTGGGCTTGTGTTTAAAGTGAAGCCTCCGGATCCCGGCAAATCAAAAATAAAAGAAGAATACGCAGATGTAAACGGCGGAAGAGTTGTAAGAAAGGTTCTGACTGGGATGTATTTTGTCTTTGGAGGCGGTATAAATCTTGCCGCAGGCCCCTGCCTTGCAAATGATAATCAGGTGATAAATTTCATTAATAACCGCTACATCGAGTGGATGCTTAACAGAGGGTCATTGCTTTTTCATTCTTCCGGTGTAATCAAAGACGGGGGAGGGGTTATTATTTCGGGTTTTTCGGGCGCTGGAAAATCAACTCTTGCCCTTCACGCAATGCGAAAAAAACTCTCTTTTCTGAGCAATGACAGGGTGATGGCTTGTGCAAACGGCACGAAGGCAACGGCCTACGGAGTGCCCAAGCTTCCCAGAGTAAACCCGGGCACAATAATAGGCAACCCTGCGCTCTCCGGCATGCTGGAAGACGAAGAAAAAGAAAGGCTTATGAGGCTGCCACCGGAAGAACTTTGGGAGCTTGAAGACAAACATGACGTATATATAGACAGTGTGTTCGGGCCGGACAGGTTTATTCTGCAGTGCGACCTAAAGGGCCTTATCATACTCAACTGGAAGAGAGATTCGCCTGAAGGCAAAGTAAAAGTAAAGAGGGTGAATCTCGCGGAACGGGCCGACCTGCTGCCGGCTTTTATGAAATCGCCGGGACTTTTCTACCACGAAAGCGGGGCCCGGCGCGACTTTGGGCCCGGCGCTTACGTAAAGCTTCTTAAAAATACAGATGTCATTGAAATAAGCGGGTGTATTGATTTTGATGTGGCAACAGAAACTATACTTACATTTTTCTAAAAAAAGGAAAGGAGGTGGAAAAAGTGTCCAAAAGGGAGCTTACGGTTGAAGGCAGGGTGGAAAACAAGAAAGTGGCAGAATATCTTGAAAGCCTGGCAAAGAGCATAAAAGCGGGTAAACTGGTTGTACAGAAAGGTAATGAGGCTCTGGTTCTTACGCCTGCAGCTGTTATCAGCATGGAAGTGGAAGCAAAGCAGAAAAAGGAGAAGGAAAAATTTGAAATAAAGCTGGAATGGGAAAACACAATCAGCGAAGACGGAGATCTTAAAATTTCAATAAATTCCAAAACGGAATAGGAGGATCATCATGTCAAAAAAAGCAGTTTCAGTGGAAATGGAAACAGAAATAGCAAAAGCAGCGGATACACTTTCTCAGATTGCTTCGGCAATGAAAGCAGGTACAATCAGTCTTCAAAAAGGGGATGAATCGGTAGTCCTGCTTCCTGAAGGGCTTGTAACGGTTGAGCTGGAAGCGGTTCAGAAATCGGAAAAAGAAAAGATAAAAATTGAAATATCATGGAAGAAACCTGTAATAGAAGAACCCGTAACTGCGCCTGAACTCAGGATATCTTCAAAAGCTCCTGACGCCTGAAACTAAGCCGTATGTTTCAAAAAGTTTTATAATACGGAATGGCAAAGATAAAATGTCAGGTTTGACACAATGTTTTTGCCCGTGTTATCTGATATTTTGATAAGCGGGCAGAAATATTGTGTTGACATTAAAAACCCCTCTATACTATAATTACCCGTTTTAATAAGGCCTGCGTCATAGGTATTTTCAAAAAGAGGTTATTTGACATGCTTAAAATTAATTTGTCCTCGTTTGAGGACTATACAGAGCTTGAGCTTGAAACCGGCAGTGATGAACTCTCCGCGGGTGATGAGGTAAAAATAGACGGGGATGTAACAGTCAGTGTATCTGTAACCAAGGAATCAACTGACAGTGTCCTGGTTACCGGAACCATGTCGGCAGTTTTGATAAATGAGTGCGTGCGGTGCCTTGAACAGGCAAACACGGAAGTCAATACTGATTTTACCGCTGTTTTCAAGGAAAAAGGAAGTTTGACTCCGGTTGATAAGGCTGATGAAATTTATACATACGAGGACAACAGCCTGGATCTTGCGCCTCTGATAAAAGCCGAACTATTGCTTGCACTGCCGATGAAGCAGATTTGTTCCGAAGAATGCAAAGGGCTCTGCCCGGTATGCGGAAAAAACAAAAATAAAGAAGAGTGCGGCTGTAAAATAGACACAAAGCTCAGCCCTTTTGAAGGCATTGATTTCAAATAGAAAACTATAACTGTAGACAGCAGGCTGTAAACAGTGATCAGGTTTTTAAAAACAGGAGGATTTAACAGTGGCAAACCTTACAAGAAAGACGTCAAAGAGCAAATCAAGAAGCAGAAGAGCGGCCAATATGAAGCTGAAGAAAAGTTTCAACTTCGCAGATTGCCCTAACTGCCATCAGAAAAAGCTGCCCCACAGAATATGCACGAACTGCGGCCATTATGACGGGAAAGCCGTCATTGAAACTTCGGAAGAATAACACTATCCGCCGTTAAAACAGGAGGCCTTTGTGAGAATAGTACTTGATGCTATGGGCGGAGATAACGCGCCTGCTGTAGAGGTTGAGGGCGCGGTTCAGGCTGTAAAAGAATTTGAAAATATAACTGTCTTGCTCGTCGGCAGACAGGCTGAAATTGAAAAACTGATTTCACTTCATAAATTATCCGGCGCGGAAAAAAACAGGCTTGAGATCGTAAACGCAACTGAGACTGTTTCCATGTCCGAATCGCCCGCGGAAGCCTTTAAGAAAAAAACGGATTCGTCAATAGCCGTCTGTACAAGGCTTTTAAAAGAGCAGAAGGCGGACGCGCTTGTATCCGCCGGCAACACGGGCGCTGTTGTAGTAACCACGCTTCTCGGAGTGGGCAGGATACCCGGAGTAAGCAGGCCGGGAATTCTCGTGCCGTTTCCGTCCAAAAAGGGAAAAACCGCGCTCATAGATGCGGGCGGCAATGTTGACTGCAAACCCGCGCACCTCGTACATTTCGGAATTATGGGAAGCATTTACGCAAAACACATCTTAAATATTGAAAACCCGGTGGTCGGAGTTCTGTCCGTGGGAGAAGAGGATGAAAAAGGCAATGAACTTTCAATTGCCGCCGGTGAAATGATGAAGAAAACAACCCTGAATTTTAAAGGAAATGTCGAAGGCAGGGATTTGGTGAACGGCTCTGTTGATGTGGTGGCCTGCGACGGGTTTGTAGGCAATGTCATGCTTAAACTGGCCGAGGGGATAGGCGGTTATATTTTCTCTTTCATTAAGGGAGAGGTAAAAAAGAATCCTTTGGCCATGATAGGCGCGTTGTTGATGAAGCCTGTTTTTGTGAACCTTAAAAAGCAAATGACTGTTGACGAATACGGCGGCGCTCCGCTGCTCGGGATAAAAAAGCCGGTGATTATCACTCACGGAAGCGCAAACGCCAAAGCAATAAAGAACTCGATAAAAGTAGCGGCGCAGTTTGTTGACGAGCACATAAATGATGAAATTGAAGCCGCTGTGAAAAGCGCCGGGAGGCTTGAGTAGCCGATGAGAGCTGGAATATTAGGCATCGGGCATTATGTGCCTGAAAAAGTAATCACAAACTTTGACCTTGAAAAAATAGTCGATACAAACGACGAGTGGATGCGGAAGATGACGGGCATAGAGCAGCGCAGGATGGCTGCCGAAGGCGAACATACATCTGACCTGGCGGTTAAAGCCTCTTTAAAAGCTCTTGCTGACGCGGGGATGAAGGCCGAAGACATAGACCTGATTATCACCGCGACTATTACCCCGGATTACCCGTGGCCGGCGACCGCATGCTCGGTGCAGGAAAAACTGGGTTTAAAAGAAACACCCGCTTTTGACATTTCTGCGGCATGTTCGGGGTTTGTATACGGGCTGGCTGTTGCAAAGGCATTCATAGAATCAGGAATGTACAAAAACATATTAATGATAGGCGCTGAAAAATTTACATCTTTTGTGGATTGGAAAGACAGGAATACCTGCGTGCTTTTCGGCGACGGGGCAGGAGCAGTAGTGGTCGGGCCGGTAGACGGAGGCGGGATAATTTCAACATATCTCGGCGCTGACGGCAGCGCTAAGGACCTTCTTATGATACCGGCAGGAGGATGCGTTAATCCTACGACCCATGAAACCGTTGATAAGAAGATGCATTATACGCAGATGAACGGCAAAGTGGTTTTTAAGCAGGCTGTGGAAAAGATGCCCCTGGCAATTGATAAAGCGCTGGAAAAAGCCGGAATGAAACCGGAAGAGATTGATTTTGCGATTTTTCATCAGGCGAACATCAGAATAATAGAATCAATCGCAAAAAGATACAACTGGCCGGATGAGAAAAACATAATAAACATACAGAAATACGGCAATACGTCGGCCGCGACAATACCAATAGCCCTCTCGGAAGCGGTGGAACAAGGAAGGATTAAGAAAGGCAGTATGCTGGCTTTCTCGGCTTTCGGCGGCGGGTTTACATGGGGCGCGGCAATAGTAAAGTTATGAGTTTCAAATATCTTCAGGAGGTACCGTTATTATGTCAATAGCTGTTGTGTTTCCCGGGCAGGGCTCGCAGTATGTAGGAATGGGGCTGGATCTTTATGAAGGAAATGAAAGGGCAAATTCACTCATAGCTGCTGCTGATTTAGCGTTCGGACAGGGGCTTAAGGATGTCATGTTCTTAGGGCCCGAAGAAGAACTCAAAAAAACCCATAACACGCAGCCTGCCATACTGACCGCCAGTGCTGCCGCGTATGAGGCCATAAAAGAAAAACTGGCAGGGAAAACAGCTTATTTCGCAGGCCACAGCCTTGGCGAATACACGGCGCTATACGCGGCGGGAGTCATGGATTTTGAAACCGCGGTAAAACTGGTAAAAAGGCGCGGCGAACTGATGCAGGAAGCTTCAACAAATGTGAAAAGCGGAATGGCGGCGGTTCTTAACCTCGACATGGAAGCGGTTAAAAAACTTTGTGAAATGGTGAAACCGGCAGGGTACATGGGGATTGCAAATATTAACTCGCCCGGCCAGATAGTCGTATCAGGCGATATGGCGGCAATAGACGCGGGTGAAGCCGCGGCAAAAGAGCTCGGCGCAAAAAGGTACGTCAAGCTGCCTGTGGCGGGCGCTTTTCACTCTGAAGTCATGAGGCCGGCGGCGGAGGGGCTGAAAGCTGAGATAGATAAATTTGCAATTAAGGACGCTGCAATACCCGTTGTTGCAAATGTTACGGCTTCCGAAATAACCAAAGCGGACGACATAAAAACCTCGCTTGTTTCCCAGGTTGTTTCGTCCGTGAGATGGGTGGAATGTGTTGAATACATGAAGTCCAAAGGCGTAGATACTTTTATTGAAGTCGGGCCGGGAAATGTGCTCTCCGGGCTGATAAAAAAAATAGACAAGAACCTGAAAATTATTAATGTAGGCAAACTGGAAGAAGCAACTAATTTCACAATTTAGGAGGAAAAAATGGCACTTTTAACGGGAAAAACAGCAATTGTAACAGGCGGGGCGCAGGGCATAGGGGAGGCAATCGCGGTAAAGCTGGCTTCGGAAGGCGCTAACATAGCGGTTCTTGACGTGAATATTGAAAAGGCAGCTGAAACAGCCGCAAAACTCAAAGGCATGGGAGTGGAAGCCGAGGCTTATAAGGCGGATGTATCCAGCCTTGCTGATGTTGAGGCTGTGGTGGAAAAAATTGTTGACAGATTTAAAGCCGTTGATATACTTGTCAACAACGCCGGCATCACGAGGGACAACCTATTATTAAGAATGACCGAACAGGAGTGGGATCTGGTAATCGCTATTAATTTGAAGGGCGTTTTCAATTTTACCAAGACAGTCGGAAAAATAATGATGAAACAGAGGAAAGGCTCGATTGTTAACATTTCCTCTGTAATCGGTCTTATGGGCAATGCGGCTCAGACCAATTACTCGGCTTCAAAAGCGGGCGTCATAGGGATAACAAAAAGCGTGGCAAAAGAGCTGTCGTCAAGAAATGTAAGGGTTAATGCGGTCTGCCCCGGATACATAAAGACGGCAATGACCGACAAACTGAGCGTGGAAGTTCAGAACGGAATCCTCGCCCACATACCCACAAAAACAATGGGTATGCCTGAAGATGTGGCAAATGCAGTACTGTTCTTATCATCAGAACTCTCGTCCTATGTGACGGGAGAAACGCTTAGAGTGGATGGCGGCATGGCAATGTAGTGAGCTGTGCGCTCAGTTTTATTGAGCGCTACAGATCACTATCCCCGAGCCATCATTAATAAAATTATGGCGAGCGGGATTGCCTGAGCTGTGCGCTCAGTTTTATTGAGCGCTACAGATCACTATCCCCGAGCCATCA
>CAYGHG010000008.1:0-5557 GCA_964349515.1 uncultured Spirochaetia bacterium | reverse complement strand
TTAATAAAATTATGGCGAGCGGGATCGGTAGAAATGCCGACCCGGGCCGACGAGCTGTGTTTTTTTTGAACGTATATCTGTTCAGTAGGGACAGCACTCCGTGCTGTCAGGTACTTGTTATTGTATTAAAAGTATTAAAAAGTATTAAAAAACAACGGCGCGTTAGCGCCTTAGAAACTAAAAAAAAAGAAAGCAAACAAACTCAAGGAGGAGAATTATGTCAGAGAAAACAGTAGAAGAAAGAGTAAAAGACGTTGTTGTAGCGCAGCTCGGAGTTGACCCGTCGGAAGTAAAGCCTGAGGCTTCTTTCATTGATGACCTCGGAGCAGACTCGCTTGACACTGTGGAGCTTGTTATGGCTCTTGAAGAAGAATTCAACATCGAAATTCCTGACGAGGATGCCGAGAAGATTAAATCAGTCGGCGAGACAATCGAGCACATCAAAGCAAAGCTCGGCTAAAAAATATTTCCCAGAGGTAGATAATGGAGAAAAAAAGAGTTGTAATTACAGGGATGGGCGTGGTTACCCCGCTTGCCAATAACCTGAAAGACACATGGGAAGCGCTTCTTGCAGGGAAAAGCGGTATAGATTACATCACGCTGTTTGATGCGTCGAACCACGAAACTAAATTTGCAGGCGAGATAAAAAACTTTGACCCTCTTGAGGTTCTTGAAAAAAAAGAGGTTAAGAGAATACCGAGGTTCATACAGTTCGGTGTTAAGGCGGCAAAAGAAGCTGTTGAAATGGCCGGCCTTGAGAATGCAAATATCGACAAGGACCGCGTTGCGGTTCTGGTCGGTTCCGGAATCGGCGGTTTAAACGTAATAGAAGAACAGACCCGTGTGATAGGAGAAAAAGGGCCGGGAAGGGTTTCCCCTTTCATGATACCCACCATCATCACCAATATGGTAGGGGCATTCATTTCTATGAGATACGGCTACAGAGGCCCGAATTTTTCTATCGTAACCGCCTGCGCCTCAGGCACCCATTCGATCGGGGAAGCCATGTGGATGATACGGCGCGGTTCGGTTGACGTGGCTCTTGCCGGAGGCGCGGAAGGATCGCTTACGCCTCTCGGGCTTGCGGGATTCTGTTCTGCCAAAAGCCTTTCTACCAGAAACGATGACCCAAAGGGCGCTTCCAGGCCTTTTGACAAGGACAGGGACGGGTTTGTCATGTCTGACGGCGGAGGCGTATTGGTGCTTGAATCTCTTGAGCACGCAAAAGCACGCGGCGCGAATATCATAGCCGAAGTATTGGGCTACGGGGCATCGGATGACGCTTATCATATGACTGCGCCGCCGGAAGACGGCTCGGGCGGCATACTTTGCATGAAAAACGCGCTCGCGGACGCAGGCATTAAACCGGAGGACGTACAGTATTTAAACGCTCACGGCACATCAACCCATCTGAATGACAAGACAGAAACAAAGATAATCAAAAACGTATTTGGCGATCACGCGTATAAGCTGTTGATTAATTCCACCAAATCAATGACGGGCCATATGCTCGGAGCGACCGGCGCGGTGGAACTCGCGGTTACGGCGCTTTCCTGCAGGGATAATATCGTGCACGGGACAATGAACCAGTTTACAAAGGACCCCGAGTGCGATCTTGATTATGTCCCCAACGCCAAGCGTGAGGCTGTGGTCAACATAGGCCTTTCAAATTCGCTCGGGTTCGGCGGCCACAATGCCAGCGTGATTCTTAAAAAGTATTCCGAGTAAACAATTGGCGGGAAAGACATTCGCTGAGAGGTTTCTTAAAAAAAACGGAATTGACAATAACGCCCTCGTTAAGGAGGCGCTGACGCATAAGTCGGCGTCTCCTTCGGGGCATTATGAAAAACTGGAGTTTCTCGGTGATGCGGTTCTCGGGCTGGTTATAAGCGCGGCCCTGTATGAGCGCAGCAAGGGCCCGGGTGTCGGAGACCTCTCAAGGATTAAAAGTTATCTGGTAAGCAAAGAAGCTCTTTACAACATAGGCAGGGAAAACGGAATAATAAAGAAAACAGAGCTCGGCCGGGGTTTTGACAGGCGGGAAGCGGGGCGCAATAAAAAAATTGTCAGTGACGTGGTTGAATCCGTCACCGGGGCTGTCTATCTTTTGAAAGGTTTTGAAACCGCGCGGGAATTTGTGCTCGGAATTTATTCAAAAGAGCTCAAAACTGCCGGGAAAAAAAGGGATTTGGGCGACTATAAATCGGAGCTGCAGATTATAGTTCAGGGAAAGAGCCTGCCCCTGCCCGAATACAAAATGACAAAGACCACGGGTGAAGAACATAAAAAAGTTTTTCACACCGCTGTTTATATAAAAGGAAAAATATACGGAGCCGGAAAGGGAAAGACCATAAAGGAAGCGGAGCAGGAAGCCGCAAAACGCGCGGTAAAAAAAATAAAAAAGAAATAAACAACAGGAGGAAAAATGAATTACTTTTTTACAGAAGAAGAACAGATGGTGATAGACACTTCAAGAGAATTAGCGGTTAAGAAAATCAAACCCGTCAGGGAAAAATACGACGAAGAGGGCATATTCCCGTGGGATATAGTAAAAGAAATGTCATCAGCCGGCCTGTGCGGGCTGTATATACCCGAGAAATACGGCGGAATGTCCCAGGAAGGCAGCAAGGGGATTATGCTTTTAGTTCTTGCGGTTGAAGAACTCTCCAAGATATGCGGCGGAATATCGCTTGCGATGGCTGCTTCGGCCCTGGGGACTTTTCCCATACTTTTAGGCGCTACTGAAGAACAGAAGATGAAATATCTTCCTGATATTGCGTCCGGCAAGAAGCTGGCGGCTTTTGGGCTGACTGAAGCCAATGCGGGTTCTGACGCGGGCGCCATGAGGACCACTGCCGTAAAAAAAGGCGGAAAGTATGTGTTGAACGGAACCAAGCAGTGGATAACAAACGGCAGCGAAGCTGAAACATATACGGTTTTTGCGATGACGGACAAATCAAAAGGAACCAGGGGCTGCTCGTGTTTCATAGTGGAGAAGGGGACGCCCGGATTTACCTTTGGCAAGAAAGAGCACAAGATGGGAATCAGGGCGTCTGCAACAACAGAACTTATTTTCCAGGACTGCGAAGTTCCTGCGGAGAATCTTGTCGGCGGAAAGGAAGGATTGGGTTTCATACACGCGGTAGGGACGCTTAACCACTCGCGCCCGGGTGTTGCGGCGCAGGCGCTGGGTATTGCGGCGGGCGCTCTTGACGAGGCTCTGGCTTATACCAGGCAGAGGGAACAGTTCGGCGTTAAGATTTCCTCGTTCCAGGCGGTTCAGCACATACTCGCGAACATGGCTGTTGAAATTGAAGCCGCGAGGGCAATGCTGTACGCGGTATCGCGCGGCGTGGATGCCGGAGCTGTGGACTTTGCCAAAGACTCGGCTATGTGCAAATACTACGCGGCTGAAGTGGCAATGAGGGTAACCACAAACGCTGTTCAGGTTTTTGGCGGTTACGGATACATGAAAGAATACCCTGTGGAAAAAATGATGAGAGACGCGAAAATAACCCAGATATACGAGGGCACAAGCCAGATACAGCTGAATGAAATAGCCGCGAAGCTTATTAAAGAAGCGGCGATGAAAAAAAAATAAAACAAGTTTAGAGTTTATAGTTTAAGGTCTGCAGTTAAGGGCGGTCAAAAGCTGTTTTTGAACTGTAGACTGTAAACTGTAGACCGCAGACTGGATTTTAAAACCGGAGGTTAAACTTATGAAAATTGTAGTTTGCGTAAAGCAGGTTCCGGACACCACAGACATAAAGGTGGACCCGGAAACAGGAACGCTTAAAAGGGAGACGGCAGGTACTGTAATGAACCCTTTTGACATGTATGCCGTAGAAGAGGGTTTAAGAATCAGGGAAAAAATCGCCGGAAGCACGGTCACCGTGATTACAATGGGGCCCCCTATGGCAAAAGAGATGCTGAAAGTGGCAATAGGAATGGGTGCTGACGAGGCTGTGTTGATTTCAGACAGAAAACTCGCGGGCTCTGATACATGGGCAACTTCTTATGCACTTGCCAAAGCCTGTGAAAAACTGGGTTTTGACATAATACTTTTCGGAAAGCAGGCTGTTGACGGGGATACGGCGCAGGTCGGGCCGTCTACGGCACAGTACCTTAACATCCCTTCACTTACCTGGATAAAGAAAATAAGGGAAATAAGCGACAAGGAAATGACAGTTGAGAAGATGATGGAAGACGGCACGGATGTTTTTAAAACGCCTCTTCCGGCCGCTATAACTGTGGTAAAGGAAATTAACGAGCCGAGGCTTGAATCGCTGAAAGGTAAAATGAGGGCGAAAAAATATGAGCCCGCCACCTGGTCGCTTGAGGACATAGGCGGCGACGAAAATATGGTGGGGCTCAAGAATTCGCCCACCAGGGTCGCGAAAAGCTGGTCTGCCACGAGGGCGCCCGGCAAGGCTGAAATGTTGGAAGGCGAGCCTGATGCGATTGCAGACAAGCTCTTCGGCAAATTAAAAGAAACCGGTTTTATCAAATAAGGAGGCCGCGAAAATGGCAGAATTAAACAAAAGTGATTATAAAGGTATTTGGGTTTTCGCGGAACAGAGGCGCGGGAACATACATAACGTATCTTATGAGCTTCTTGGAAAGGGCCGCGAACTGGCTGACCAGCTTCAGACCGAGGTATGTGCGGTTTTGTTGGGCCACAATATTAAGGCAAAAGCGGCGGATTTAATTGCCGCAGGCGCGGATAAGGTATATGTAGTTGACAATCCGAAGCTGGATCATTTTAACGACGAGCTCTATACAAACGTTCTGGCAGACATAGCCGAACAGTTCAAGCCGGAGATAATTCTTGCCGGCGCCACGGCGGTAGGCAGGGCGTTTTTCCCGCGCGTTTCAATAAAACTGAATGCCGGGCTCACGGCCGACTGCACTTCGTTTGAACTCGACATGGCTGAGAGAAATCTTTTTCAGATAAGGCCCGCTTTTGGCGGCAGCCTGATGGCAAAAATAGTAACTCCCGAGAGAAGGCCTCAGATGGCCACGGCAAGGTACAAAGTATTTAAGCCAATAACAAAGGATCCCGCAAGAAAAGGCGAAGTGATAGAGCCTGTTATCAAAGAGGCAAGCTACAGCGCCATATCGCAGTTTCTTGAGTTTATAGAAGAAGTGGAAACCACCATCAATCTGTCCGAAGCGGATGTCATCGTATCAGGCGGCAGGGGTATGGGAAGCGGCGACAACTTTAAACTCATAAAAGAACTTGCCCAGGCTGTAGGCGGGGCGGTAGGTGCATCAAGGGCTGCTGTTGATTCGGGCTGGATACCTTACTCGCATCAGGTCGGGCAGACAGGAAAAACAGTTTCACCGAAACTCTACATAGCCTGCGGCATATCAGGCGCGGTACAGCATCTGGCAGGCATGCAGTCTTCAGACGTGATTGTGGCCATCAATAAGGACCCCGATGCCCCGATATTCGGGGTTGCCAAATTCGGAATTGTAGGCGATATTTTTCAGGTAGTTCCGGCAATAACGGAGAGAATAAAGAAAAACTGATATTTGAATATTTTAATAATAGAAA
>CAYGHG010000007.1:6492-42896 GCA_964349515.1 uncultured Spirochaetia bacterium | reverse complement strand
AGGCGGAAAAAGTCTTGACAAAACCTTTCAGAGAAGGCGGGTTTCAAACCCGCCTTGTTTTTAACGTCGTTAAGTACAAAAAAAACAGGAGGGTCACAGACCCTCCTCTACGTTTACAACAACACGTTGTTTTTCCGTCCTATTTTCAAAACCCGCCTTGTTTTCAGCTTTTCTTCCCCGCCACCTTCAAAATATCCACCCTCACAACCGCTGTCTTTGCCATTTTCTCCGGCTCATAAACCGGGTTTAAAAGCCCTGCCTGCTGTTTCATCAGAATATTAAGGCCGCGGATACGCTCCCACTCATCGTTTATTATAAATGCATTGCCCGTGCCTGCGGCGCACCTGTATGAATAACCGTATGCGCAGGGTGTTTCGGGGTTGTTGTTTCTCCGGCCAGCGTCTGCCGTCGCCTCAAACGCCACGAGCGGGTTTTTCCTTATAATATCGAGTTTACGCCCCTCAAGGGCGCAGTGTATGTAGATTTTCCCGTCAGCATATCCATAGTTGAACGGCAGAACGTACGGTTCATTGCCGTCGTAAAAAGCTATCCTGATTATTTTTGCCGAAGAAAGAATTAAATCAATTTCCGCTTTGTCTGTTATCTCCTGCTTTTGCCGTCTCATCCGCCCGCCTTCAGCCCTCTGTTTTTCTTCTGTCCGTATTTCTCACATCAAGAACCGTCTTAACCCTGTTTCTCCCCTCCTGTTTGGCAAGGTACAGCGCTTCATCCGCGTTTTTTATGAGGGAGCGCGGCGAATCAGAGTAATCAGGGCAGGAGGATACCCCTATTGACATCGTAATCGGCCTGGTCTCGGAGGCGTTTCCGCCTTTTAGGTTTTCTTCGGAATATTTCCTGATTTTATCGGCTATTGCGACGGCCCGGTTTATGTCGTGGTTTTCAAAAACCACCACAAACTCCTCACCGCCGTAGCGCGCGGCAAATGTGCCGGGGTTCTCGGATGTAAATTTTTTGAGCATCGCCGCAACGTTCTTTAAAACATTATCGCCTTCCTGATGGCCGAAGGCATCGTTGAATTTTTTAAAGTGATCAATATCGGTCAAAGCCAGCGACACGCACTGCTGCCTTGTTTCACAGGCAACCCTTAAGCGCTCCTGAAAAGTCAGGTGGTTGCAAAGCCCGGTCAAGCCGTCCTCTGTCGCCTGCCTGTGTATTTTTTCATAAAGGTCCGAGTTTTCAAGAAGCGATACCACCCTGGAGAGCAGCATCTTGAGGGTTTTTACCTCAAAGTCGCTGAAAGAGTAGCCCTTTTCCTTATCAAGTTTTATGAAGCCGTAAACGTTATTGCCGCTTTTGAGCGCGGATATAAAAAACGAATCAATATTCGCGCGCCTGTAATTCAAGGCCAGGTTTCGGCGCGCGGTGTCTTTTACAACAGTGCTCCCCTCACCCTGCATTATATATTTGAGTATCTCGTCGTCAGAAACTTTTACTTTCAGGTTCTGCACTGTCTTAGGGTAATTGAAAGACTCCCCCGCGCGAAAAGCGCGCTCAGCCTGGTCGTAGTAGGCTATGTAACCGCTGTATATGTCAAATTCCCTCACCGCGCCGAAAAATTCGGATAACATCTTTTCCCTGCCTTCCACAAGATTGAGCCTGCCGTATATGTCGTAGAGTATGGAGACGCGCTTTTCCCTGTCGAGCACCCTGTTGTTTATCTCAAAGAGACTTAAGATATCCACTATCTCGGAACTTAAGTTTTTCATCCTCGCGCCGAGCAGCTCCTTATCCTCGGGATGCCGCTCAAAATCAGCAGCAATCACGCCGAGCATCTTGCCTGTCATCACTGGATAAACCGCCGCCGAAGCGGTCTTAACTTTTGTCTTATGGTAGGGCATCTGCAGCGCCGCGGTATCAAAAAGGAAGAACCCCCCTTTTTTTACAGCCGTCATTATTATATCGCCGCTGCCGTCCGTCTCATACAGCGTGTCCACAGGCGCCTCAGGCGTGCTGTCGCTCAGCATCATTTTAAACTCATAAGGCCCGCCCTCTTTTTTCATCAGGAAAACAAGAGTACCAGCGCCGAGAAGAGGCCTGTAGGCCTTTAGCAGTTTTGCCAGCAGGTCGTGGGCTATCACCCCGAAATCAGAACTCTCTGCGGCACGGTCCGTCTCAACCGCGGGTTTATCCGGCTTTACCTCTCCTTTGCGCTTTATACCTGCTGCCGTCATAACAATCAGAGGCAGGGCGGTAAAAACCGCGAACAGCGCAAAATCAGCGCCGGTAAAAAACTGCGCTTTCTTTATAAAAGCAAAAAACAGCACACACGCCATGACCGGCATATGGATGAAACCGCCGCCAAGAAGCAGCATAGCAGAGCTGATAAACGCACCCCATTTTAAGGGCGAATCGATTCCGCCCGAAACATTGGCGAGCGTCATGAATACCAAAAACAGCAGGTAGTATATGCGCCGCTCCCACTTAAGCCCGGCCTGAGCCCGGAACTTGACCGTAAAATAAACAACGCCGCCGAGAATGGCATATGCAAGCGTATATGAAACGGCGTCAAAATCAGCCTGCGGGTAAAGCCCGAAGATATTCAGAAATAAAACAATAAGTGCGGCAATAATCAGGCCGTAACGGATTGTTTCGGGGGAAAGGCGGAACTTCCCGGGTTTCCTGGATGTTGTGAATTTAGCCCTGACCGGAAAAGCCATTTTTTATTTAAACTTCTTGGCTGCTTCGTCCGTGGTTTTGTAATACTCTAAAATATTGGTAAAATCAAGGAGTTCAAAAATTTCCATAACCTCCGCCTTCATACTGACAAGCTTCAGGTCTCCTTTATTTTTCCGTATGTTCTTGATTTCGCTTATGAATATGCCCCAGCCGGCGCTGCTGATGTAGTCAACTTCGCTTAAATCCATAATTATTTTGTATTTTTTGGATGTGAGAAGATCGGTCATAGTATTTTCAAGCTGTGAAGAGGTGGTGGTGTCAATATAACCCTTGCAGTGAACCACTTTTATATCCGCTTTATCCGTTACTGTTACTGTCAAACCCTCTGCCATTTCAAAAACCTCCTAAAAATTTTACGGCTATTCTTTCCACTTTGTCCTGATATACCCGAAGGTGTCTTTAAAACCCCTTTTCCATAAAGAAAGTATAACATTTTTAGCGTGCGGATAAAAGAGAATTTTTCCGAATTCACGCCGCGAAACAAACTCCGCGTGGCAAAAAGGCCCCTCCGGCTTTACCCTGAAATCCGCCTTTGCCGTCACCCTGAAATAAAGGTTGAGTATGTGCCTTTTTTTCCCGGGAAAAACAGTGTCATTCATAAAAACAAGATTTTCAACCTTTTTAAGTTTTATATCCAGTTCCTCCACGAATTCGCGTTTTAGCGCCTCTTCAACCCCTTCGCCGTACTCCACGCCCCCGCCGGGAAAGAGCCAGTATGATTTGTTGTTTTTTCTGTGGTTGGCGAGCAGGACTTCATTTCTATCATTCATAAGAATCCCCGCCACTCTCACCCTTATGGTCTCTTTTTTCACCACAGCGCCCCCTGGCTGTCATCCTCTTTTTTTATACCCAGATAGTCATACGCTTTTTTTGTGGCCTTTCTGCCCGAAGGCGTCCTCTGTATCATGCCCGCCTGTATGAGATATGGTTCGTACATATCCTCTATGGTGTCAGATTCCTCGGATACCGCAACCGCTATGGTGTCAACCCCCACGGGGCCGCCGCGGAACTTTTCTATTATTGTTCTCAGTATTTTTCTGTCCATCGCGTCAAACCCGGCCTCGTCCACCTCCAGCATCGCGAGGGCGTCTTTTGCTGTTTTGAGGTCTATTCTCCCCTCTGCCTTTACCTGCGCATAATCGCGCACCCTTTTTAAGAGCCTGTTTGCAATTCTCGGAGTGCCGCGCGAGCGCCTCGCAATCTCTTCTATCCCTTCTTTTTCGTGTCCGACGCCGAGTATGGCAGCCGAGCGCGACACAATTTTTACAAGCGCGGCCTCATCGTAAAAATCCACCCTGTAAGAGGCGCCGAAGCGTTCGCGCAGAGGCGCAGCAATCATTCCCGCCCTCGTGGTAGCGCCTATCAGCGTGAATTTCGGAAGGTTTATCCTGAAAGTTTTTGCCGAGGGCCCTTTTCCTATCACGATATCCAGCACATAGTCTTCCAGCGCGGGATACATTATTTCTTCAACTGATTTATTAAGCCTGTGTATTTCGTCTATGAAAAGTATATCGCCTTCTTCGAGGTTTGTTATTATAGCGGCCAAATCCCCCGCTTTTTCAATTACAGGCCCTGCAGTTATTTTTATGTTTACCTTGAGCTCATTTGCGATGATGTGGGCAAGCGTGGTTTTGCCCAGGCCCGGCGGCCCGTAAAACAGGAGATGCTCGGGAGGCTCATTACGCCCCTTCGCGGCGTCAATCAGGATTTTTAGTTTTTCTTTTACCTTTTCCTGCCCTATATAATCACACAGCAGTTTGGGCCGCAGGACATTGTCATTTCCGCCCTCGGCCGCAAGCTGTGCGCCGTCTGTTATTCTTTCTTTTTTTTCCTTCATATATACCTTTCCGCCGGATTATTATCCGAGGCGCTTTAGCGCTTCTTTTATTATTTTTTCCTGGCCTGCGCCTTTATTGTCGCGCATGACTTCCCTTATCACTTCCCTTGCCTTTGCCGCCTGGAACCCGAGCCTTACCAGCACTTCCGCGTATTCCCCGCCTTCTTCGGCGTAAACCGCGGAATCCGTAACTGCTATGTCCTTAAACTTGTCCTTTAACTCTATTATTATTCTCTGGGCTTTCTTGGGGCCTAAGCCCGGTATGGCCGTTAAAGCCGCCTCATTTCCCGTTGCTATGGCTGATTTTAGTTTCTCGGGCGATACCTTGCCGAGTATGCCTGTCGCGGCGCGGGCTCCTATGCCTTCCACCTCTATTAAGAGCAGGAATATTTTTTTTTCCTCCCTGGCCGCAAACCCGAACAGCTCTATTACATTTTCGCGCACATTCATGTATGTATAGAGCCTTACCTGGGCTTTTTCCTCTTTTAGGGCGTAATAAGTGTTGAGGGATATGTTGACGCCAAACCCCACTCCTCCGGCGCTTATAACAACTTTATTTTCACTTATTTCTTCAATTATCCCGTCCAGAAAATCAATCATTTGCCGCCTCTTTTTTTATCATGTCATAAGCGTAATTGCCCGCGCAGCACACCGCAACAGCCAGCGCATCGGCGGTGTCGTCAGGCTTGGGCGCTTTTTTTAACCCCAGTATCGTCTTTACCATCTCGCCCACCTGTTTTTTGTCCGCATTGCCGTAGCCTGTGAGCGCCATTTTCACCTGCAGGGGCGTGTACTCTTTCACGTCAGCGCCGTGTAAAGCGCAGGCCAGCAGAACCACCCCGCGCGCTTCGCCCACCATCAGCGCGTTTGTCACGTTTCGGTTAAAAAAAAGCTTTTCAACAGCAGCCACAGGCGGCCTGTATTCTTTTAAAAGTTCTGTTACTTTTAAGTATATGGCTTCAAGCCTCTCGTGCTGGGGCATCCCCGCTTTTGTGGAAATAAGCCCGTAATCCACCGGTATATATTTTGAACCCCTGCGGTCTATTATTCCATAGCCCGTGGAAGCGGTTCCCGGGTCTATCCCGAGTATTAGCATTATAATCCGCCCTTTGCGTATTTCACCTTTTGTAAACCCTCACAACCCTCTGCGTGATGCCTGTGAATATCTCATAAGATATCGTGCCGGCAAGCGAAGCAAGCGCGGAGACAGGAAGCCCTTCCCCAAAAATAAGCGCCTCGTCTCCCTGTTTTACCTCTTTTGACACTTTAACCGCGGTTAAGTCCATGCATACCCGGCCTGCAACTTTACAGAGCTTTCTTCCTATTAATACTTCCGCCCTGTTTGAAAAATCACGCCTGAAACCGTCTCCGTAGCCTGCCGCAATTATTGCTATGCGCTCTTTTTTACGCGCCTTGTAGGTTGCGCCGTAACTCACGGTTTCCCCCGCTTTAAGTTCAATTACATTTACCACTCTGGTCTTAAACGACATCACGGGCTTTACCCCCGATTTTTTAACCATATTTTCATCAGAAGAAGACCCGTAGAGCATGATACCGGGCCTCACCGCGCTGAAGTACGCGTAAGGGTATTTTATAATAGCGGCGGAATTTGCCGCGTGCATAAAAACTCCCGGGCCCGCATGTTCACGAAGAACAGTAAACAATTCAGACTGTTTTTTTACGCTTGTTTCATTTTCCGAATCCGAATCGTAAAAATGAGTGTAAATTGAACGGATACTCAGATTTTCAAGGCGCTTTAAATACTTTAAAAAACCGGGCGCGTCAGAGGGCCTCAGGCCCAGCCTGTTCATGCCTGTATTGATTTTCACGTGAACTTTTATTTTTTTACGGGCCCTTGCCGCCTCTTTGTTTAGGGCTTTGGATTCCGGCACGGAGAATACCGAAGGCTCAAGCGAATACTTTACAATTTCCGGAACCTCGCCTTTATAGAGCCCTCCGAGTATAATAAGATTTTGTTTTTTTAACCCCTGTTCCCTTAACTGCGCGCCTTCAATCACGCGGGCAAGCCCGAAATCCTCAACTCCATGCTCTGACGCGAGGTGGGCTCCGACTGCCGCGGCGCCGTGGCCGTATGCGTCCGCTTTAATAACGGGTATTATGCGCCTGCCGGGGGAGAGTTTTTTAATTACGCGGTAATTGTGGGACAGCGCCTTTAAATCAATCTCTGCCCGTGTGAGCAGGGCGGATGCATCATATTGTTTCATTGCCCTGCACCGCTTCGTCGGTGGTTCTTCCCGATATTTCCTCAAAAGCCGTAAGTTCCGGGATAAACCATACTTCCTGGTCGCCCGTAGGGCCGTTCCTGTTTTTTTCCACTATCAGGGTGCACTTGATTACCTTTCGTTCCACCTTTACTCCGGTTCCGTAAGTGTATGTCATCGTAGTGGCGGGCGCGTCGTCAGGAGCGTCTTTGTCTATGAATATTACCATATCGGCGTCTTGCTCTATCGCGCCTGACTCCCTTAAATCCGAGAGTTTTGGCCTGCTTTTTTTCTTTCCCTGCCCCTTTTCCCTTTTTTCCGATTCGCGGTTCAGCTGGGAGAGCGCTATTACCGGCACGTCCATCTCACGCGCCAGCGCCTTGAGCGAGCGGGAAATCTGGGCTATCTGCTGTTCTCTCGGTATGGACTCATTTGGTTTCACAAGCTGCAGGTAGTCAACAACCACAAGGTCAAGTTTCTTGCCCTCACGCCGCAGCTGCGAGTGCAGGTTTCTCGCTTTTGCCCTCATTTCAAAAACGCCGTTGTCGTCTGTGTCAATAAAGATTGAAGAATTTGAAAGCAGCCCTGCCGCGCGCACGAGGTCGGTGTCTTCCTGTTTTGATATGAACCTGCCCTCTCTTATCTTTTTCAGCGAAACCCTTGAGCCCACAGAGAGAAATTTTCTGATAAGGTCCTGCGCGCTCATTTCAAGGCTGAATATGAGGACGGTTTTTGCCTCCATCGCGGCGTGATAACCTATGTTTATCGCAAGCGATGTCTTCCCGACACCCGGCCTCGCGGCTATGATTATGAGCTGCTGCCCCTGAAACCCCGACGAGAGTTTGTCAATCTGGGAATAGCCGGTCTTTAACCCCAGCAGTTCGCCGTCCGCCATCTTTCCCATTTCTTTCATAGTCTCATATACGCTTCTTATCATGTCTTTTACGGCCTTCATTGAGCCCGTCTGCTCCCTCTGCCTGATTTCAAAAAGCATCCTGTCCGCGTCTTCAAGCAGTGTGTCGGGCGTGTATTCTTCTTTGAAGGAACTTTCTATGATTCCGGTGGATATGTCAATAAGGGAGCGCAGCACCGCTTTTTCCCTGACTATTTTTGCGTAGTCTTCAGCATGAGCGGTCGTAGGGACGGTATCCGCGAGGCTTGATATGTAATGAACTCCGCCTGCGTTTTCAATCAGCGCCTTTGCGCGCAGTTTTTCAATGACAGTAAGAGAGTCCACAGCGCTGTTGTCCACGCTTAACTCTTTCATTATTTCATATATGAGCTGGTGTTTTGGGTCGTAGAAGTCGGCAGGCATGAGCATTGACGCGACCTTGTCAAAAGCGTGCGAGCCTAAAAGAATGCTGCCTAACAGGCACTGTTCCGCCTCTATGTTTTGAGGGGGTACTTTTCCCGGCACTTCGCGGCGGTGCGCCTCAAGCACACTCTGCTGCCTCTTTCTTCTGTATTCAGCCATCAGCCTTCCCTTTCAACCGTAACCTTTATTTTAGCGTCGTTCCCGTGTTTGTAACGGACAATAACGTCATATAACCCGGGCTCTTTTATGTGCTTTTCCATTATTATATTTGATTTGTCCGCCTCAAAACCCATCTTTACAAGCTCTGCCGCTATGTCAGCCTCTGCCACGGAACCGAAAAGCTTGCCGTCGGACGAACCTTTCTTTTTAATCTTAACGGCCGCCTTGTCTGTTTTCGCGGCATTTTCCTTTGCCTTGACTTCTTCACTCTTCTGCTTTTTTTCCTCTTTTTCCTGCTTCTGCCTTATCGCAGCGGCGTTTGCACCGGAGGCTTCAACAGCCTTCTTTGAAGGGAAAAGAAAATTTCTCGCGTATCCTTCCGAAACTTCTACCGACTGCCCTGCCCTGCCTACTCCCTTGATATCAATTTTAAGTATTACCTTCATCTTTGCCTCCGGTTTTTTTATCCCTAAAATTAAACCACGTATCCAGAACGCCTGTCAACACGATTAATACCGCAACGTTTGCGAAAAAAAATATCATTGCAAAAAAAACATACCTGAAGATCGGAGGCACCCTGAATTTTATCATAAGCCCCATGGATACAGCCAGCCCGGTTAAAAAGTAGAGGTTTGCCATTACAACAAGCACGTTTACAGCGGCGGTACGCAGCGCCTCAGCTGAAAATATTTTTGGAAACAGCACTATGGCAAGCGAGGCTATAAGCAGCCAGGCCGCGGGCTCCCCGGCGCGCCACTTTTCGAACTGCGGCATAGACTGCTCTATGCCGTACCTGCGCACCGCATAAAAAGATACAAACAGGTACATAATCAGCACGGTAAAGCCTGCCGAGACGAGCATCCATGCGTAGATGGGTTTTATTATGAAATTTCTGACTATGTTTTTGAAAGCTTCAGTATCCACGGGCCCGAGGCCCGCTTCCATCTGCTTTTCAGAAGCGGCTTCCACACCCGCAGAGAGCTCTGCCTCCAAAAAAACAGCCAGGCTGTGGCCCGTCCTTTTTTTCTCCGCAGAAACGAACAAAAAAAGCGCCGCAAGGCAGTATATCATCCCTGCGGCTATTACAAACTGCCACCTGCTTCTTTTTCTTATAAGGAAAAGCATAATGAACCCCATAACGGTAAAAAACGGGATCATTACCAGCATGCTTAAGAATACCTGACCTATCCCTGATGCCATTTTCAGCGCCTTCCTTTACAAAGCAAAAAGGCGGCACTCCTTAAAGGGGCGCCGCCTTTTATTTGTTTAAATCAATTATTCAGCCGTAAAAGGCAGGAATCCGGCTTCCCTTGATTTCTTGACGGCCCTTGTGACAACCCGCTGGTGCTTTGCGCAGTTGCCGGTGACGCGCCTGGGAATCAGTTTCGCCCTCTCGGTTATGTAATTTTTAAGAAATTCAGAATCCTTATAATCCACGCGCTCCTGCCCTGCGGTGCACAGTTTGCAGCGTTTCCTTCTTATTCTCTTAAACCCGAAACTCTTTCCCGGCCCTCTGGGCGTGTAAGGCTTTGTTGACATTTATAAATCCTCCTTAAGTAATATCATGGTTTAAAACGGCGCTTCGCCGCCCTCGCTGCCGCCTGTTTCTTCATTTGACTCCGGCATATCGGGGCTGTCACCGTCTTTTCTTTTTTTATCAAGGAACTGCACCCTGTCCGCAACCACTTCAAGCACGCTTTTTTTCTGCTGCGTTTCGGCGTCGTCCCAGCTTCTTAACTGGAGCCTTCCTTCCACAAAAACCGAAGAACCTTTTCTCAGGTAAGTGTGGCAGCTTTCAGCCTGCTTGCCCCACACCACTATAGTTACATAACAAACCTCTTCTTTCTTTTCGCCGGACTGGGTGGTATAGGTCCTGTTTACGGCAAGCCTTAAGTTTGTAACAGGCTGGCCGTTTTTTCCGTACTTTATATCCAGGTCCTTCGTAAGATTCCCCATCAGAAAAACTTTGTTCAGGTTTGCCACGTCGCCCTCCTTGTTTTAGCGCCCCTTTTAAAGCTACTGCGCAGCCTCGCCGGTGCCGGCAGGTTTGGCCGGCGCTTCAGCCGCTTCCGGCGCTTCAGAAAAAGCCGGAACAGCAGGCGCGGCAGGGGTTTTCTTTGGCTTTGAGGCTTTTTTGATTTTTTTCTTGGAGTCTTTCATAGCCACTGCTTCGGAAATCATAAAGCGCACCACTTCTTCGGTCAGCCTCAGCCTTTCCGAAACATCTTTAATAGAGAGAGAATCGGCTTTTACCTTTAAATAATAGTAATAAGCATCCCTGCTTTTCTTGATTTCATAGGGCGCCCTTTTCTTTTCAGGCTCTTTAACCTCTGTTATTTCTCCCTTTATTGTTTCAATCTGGTTTTTAACCTTTTGGGTTACGGCTTTGAGCTCTTCATCAGAGAGCGTAGGCCTCATAAAAACATTGATGTCATACATCTTTTCCATGCGTAAAAACTCCTTTCAGTTTATGTAGTGAATACATAAAATAGCATACCTGATTATTTTTTGCAACAGCAAAAATAATCAGGTATGGACAAAATTTACCCGTAAGCCGCTTAACAGCCCTTACGCGCCGAAAAATACCTTTATTTTATAGCGTTTTATTAAAAACCTTACCTGCTGTATTTTAATACTTTATCTCTTGTATTGTCCGCCACAAATACATTTCCCTGCGAATCAACAGACAAAGCAGAAGGCTCCATCAACTGCCCTGTACCGCTTCCGTATGTGCCGAACTGCGTCACATAAATGCCGGTCAAAGTATATATTCTAACGGCAGAGCCTGAGGAAACAGTAGCCATAATATTTCCGCCGGCGTCTTGTAACAGGTTTGCACCCCAGTTATGCGCCCATTCATTTACAAAATTTCCGCTGCTGTCAAGTTTTACGATTTTGGAGTTCCCGACAGCGCCGCAGTACATGTTGCCGTCATTGTCAACAAACAGCCCGTGGGAGTTGTTAAGCTGGCCTATGCCTGTCCCGGAAGTGCCGTATGTTCCCTGCAGCGCTCCACTTGACGCAGAATATTTCACAACTTTTGTCGGCGCCATTACATATATTGAACCGCTGTTTAATACAAGCTGCCTGGGGTATCCTCCAAAATCCGCCATGCTCCCGAAAGCTCTTACATAAACACCCGCTTTTGTATAAACTTTTATTTTGTAGTTGCTTGTATCCGAAATATACAGATATTCGCTGCCGTCATAGCATATCCCGTTCGGATATTGAAGATCAGTGTCGGCTGTCCCGTGAGTACCCCACGCAGTCTGGAACTCTCCCGCGCTGTTATAGACTTTTACCCTGCTGGTATTTTGATCTACAATATAAAGATTGTCATTTTCATCATGGCACATCCCTCTAACATAATCAAACTCGGTATCAAGAGTGCCCGAAGACCCGAATTCCGAAATAAAAGTATGTACCGCTGTGTTTGTGGCGGTGGCGGTGAATGTCGGAGTCACAGTAGCGGTATCTGTAAATGTACCGGTAACGGTAAACGTAAAAGTCGCCGTATCCGTAAATGTCGGCGTCGCAGTTTCAGTGGCAGTATCCGTAGAGCTGTAAGTCGGTGTTACCGTCGCGGTGTTTTCAGGCGTGTCCTGCTCGGTTGCCGTCACAGTCGCAGTACCTGTGTCACCCGCAGTAGCCGTAGGGGTTGCTGTAAGTTCCGGAGAAGTAGGTGTTGCTATTTTGGTGCAGGAAAAAACAGCAGCCAAAAGTAAAAAAGAAACAAAGGAATGAATAAGAACTCTTTTCATGAAAGCCTCCGAGATTTTTTCAGTCTTCAAACAGGTTAGATTCTACATTTTTAAAACAGAACGGTCAAGCGTATTCGCTTTTAGCCGCCTTTCCGCGAAACAAAAGCATGGCACTATTTAGTTTTATGCAGGGCAGGCCCCCCGCGCCCTGCCGGCCGTTGTATTAAAACATTAAAAAATCACGCGTCCCGCCTCCTTGCACGGCAATTCAAAGACGTTCAAACAAAGACGAGGCGGGGCAAGAAACCCTCCTCTACCGTTTTTTAGCCGCTTGTGTTAAAATCCTCAAAACAACCAAGGAGCTTACGTGGGATTCAAAGACAGTTTTATCGGCAGGTTCAAGGCACAAGACAGCGGCGGTAAAAATTTCAAAGGTGAATATCCCGGCGTACTGACCGAGAAAAACGGGGTTAAATATCTCGTAAATGACTCTGTCCGTGAAATCACACCCGTGCTTCCTTCCCGCGAAGACTTCGAAAACACATACAACACCTGCCTGCACCTGCTTGACGGCGTGCGCGACAAAAAAAGCGCAAAGCTCGGGGAGTGCGGGATTTTGGACCTTAAGGCCGCGAGCCTTGATAAGCGCTACGGCGATAACGCCAAAACCCTGCTCGACGCGCTCAAAGCAGGTGAAAAAGAGTTGCGGGAGGCGCTTTCAAACCGCTTTACAAACTCACACAGGCTGAATTTCCTGCTTGCTTGCTTTTATAAACCGGAAGAACTTCTCTTTTTTGACATTGAAACCAAGAGCCTCGCCTCCGAGACTTCCATAATCACAATAGGCCTGGGCTGGTATGAAGACAAAACATTCAGGGCGCGCCAATATACCGTGCTGGAGGACGCGGCAGAGTACGAAATCATAAAAGAATTTTTATCTGTTGCTTCCGGCAAAAAAGCATTCGTAACATACAACGGCCGCGGTTTTGACGTGCCCTACTCCGACGGGCGTATTTCATACCACTCTATTGCGGACGGCCCTGACATAACCCAGATGCCGAACTTTGACCTGCTCTACTTCTGCCGCAAAGCTTACGCAAACCGCTCGGATTCTTATTCGCTTAAAAATATGGAACGCGCAATTTTAAGCACTGATAGAAAAGATGACATAGGAGGCGAAGAGGTTATTCTCTACTATGGCAGATACCTCTCAAGCGGCGACCCAAAGTATCTCACCCCCATAATCACCCACAACGCCGAGGATATTTTTTCCCTGGCGCTACTCATGAACAGGCTGGCGCTTGAATGGAAGTAATGAAGGATTTTATTGAATCTTTAAAAACGCTCAACTTTTATACCGGCCAGATAAAAGATGTCATCACAATACCCGCGAGGCCCTCAGCATACGCTCCTGTGCCTGCGCTGTCAGAGCCGCTCTTAAAATACCTCTCCGGCTCCGGCATCAGCTTTCTTTACTCGCATCAGGCAGAAGCGCTGAATTTGTCGCTGTCGGGCAAAAACGTCATAATGACCACGCCAACCGCGTCAGGCAAAACACTCGGGTTTAACCTTCCTGTCATAGAAACCCTTCTCTCATCACCGGGTTCGACTGCACTTTACGTTTACCCCGCGAAAGCCCTCTCAAATGATCAGTTAAATACGCTGAACACACTTTTTGAAAAATCAGGGGCTAATCTGAAAGCAGGCATCTATGACGGCGACACACCCTCTGACAAAAAGAAAATCCTGCGCGAAAACGCCGACATCATAATCACCAACCCCTACGAACTCCACCAGATACTCCCCTATCACTCCAAGTGGAAAAGGTTTTATAAAAACCTTAAATATGTAGTTTTGGACGAGGCCCACAGATACCGCGGGATATTCGGCTCAAACATAGCTCTATTAATAAGAAGGATGAAACGCATTGCCTCGCTCTACGGCGCACCGCCTTGCTTCATTGCCTCCACGGCTTCTATTGCAAACGGAGTTGAATTTATGGAAAAGCTCACTGGCGAAAAATTCACAGAAGTCTCGCAAAACGGCGCTCCCTCTGCCGAGCGCCATCTCGTGCTGTGGGATTCGTCCGCTCAGCCGGACCGCTCTGTACACACCCAGACAAAGGACCTGCTGCTTCACTCCGCTAAAAACGGCTTTCAGACCCTCGCATTCGCGGGCTCGCGAAAAATGGCCGAGTTAATCAGAATATGGGCAAACCGTGAAAACCGCAGCGTGCCCATACTCTCCTACCGGGCGGGCTATGATCCAAAAGTCAGGCGCGGCATCGAAGCTGACTTAAAAAGCGGAAAGATAAAGGGGCTTGTTTCCACAGATGCGCTTGAGCTCGGCATAGACATAGGCATGTTGGATGTAATAATTCTCTCCGGCTACCCCGGTTCTATATCCTCATTCTGGCAGATGGCGGGCCGTGCAGGCAGAACAGGCAGGGAGTCTGCGGTAATATACCTGCCGTTTGAAGACGCCCTGCAAAAATATCTGTTAAAGAACCCTTCGATACTCACATCCATGCGCTTTGAAAATGCGGTAATTTCCCTGCACAACCCGGACATACTGCTCGGCCACATGCTCTGCGCCCTATCGGAGGCGCCTGCCAAAACAGATGATATTTTTATCGGGCTTAACACAAAAGAAGCTCTTGAATTTTTGGCCGAAAAAAAGCTCGCGGTCAGGACAGCCCGCGGGATAATTTACGCAGGCGCAGTCAGGCCTCATGACAATGTCGCGCTTGATTCGCAGGGCGCGTCGCGGATAAAAATAAAAGTAGAGGGACGCATACTGGAGGAAATAGCCCTTAACCGCGCCTACCGCGAAGCTCACACAGGCGCTGTTTACATACACAACGGCGAGACTTACGTCATCAGGGAACTCTCTCTTGAGCGCGGCGAAGCAACAGCTTCAAAAGAAGCGGCAGACTACCACACCGAAACAATGAAAAACGAAGATGTGAAAATAACAGAGACACAGCGCTCTGTCAGACACGGCTCCTGCACCCTTAACTTTGGAAACGTTTCAGTAACCGAGATTTACAAGGGTTATAAGCGGAAAAAAGGGGCGCAGATAACCGGTTATGACGAACTGCACATGCCCCCCCTTAACTTCAACACGGAATCAGTTTGGATTACACTTAATACCGGCGCAGAGGATGCCGTACTCAGGGAAAAGCTTGATTTCAACGGCGCCTTGCACGCGGCAGAACACGCGCTGATAGCACTCGCCCCGGTTTTCGCGATGGCAGAGACAAACGACATAGGCGGCATGTCATACCCTGATTACGAAGGCGAAGGCCCAGTGATTTTTATTTACGACGGTTTTGAAGGGGGCATAGGAATCTCGGAAAAACTTTTCGAGATGTTTGACGGGTTAAAAGACAAAACCATAGAACTGGTGGAAACATGCGGCTGCGAGGCAGGATGCCCCATGTGCGTTTATTCACCCAAGTGCGGCAATAACAACAACCCCATAGACAAAAAAGGAAGCCTTGTCCTCCTGAAAAGCCTCTAAAAAAAGAGGTGCTCTATAAGAATTTTTGCGCCCATTATTATCAGTATCGCACCGCCCGCGAGTTCAGCCTTTGAGCCGAGCTTTGCCCCGGCCTTCTCGCCTATCGAAATCCCCGCAAAGGGCGCGATAAAAGAAAATAACCCGATCAATAAGGCCGAAGTTATTACAGGCACATTTATAAACGCGAATCCCACGCCTGCTGCAAGAGCGTCAATTGAAGTCGCGAACGCAAGCACGAGCAGGGTGCGGTTTGAACAGTAATTGCACCTTTCCTCTTTTTCATTGAGCGCTTCATAAATCATCTTTACGCCTATTATAGAAAGCAGCCCGAAAGCTATCCAGTGTCCAAATGCTTCAATATACGGGGCAAACCTGCTGCCGCCAAACCACCCCAAAAGCATCATCCCCGCCTGAAAAACACCGAACATTGACGCAACTTTGAGTTTGTATGATAAGGCGGTGCGCCGTAAAGCTATGCCTGCAGAAAGAGAAACAGCAAAGCAGTCCATGGATAGCCCCGCTGCAATTATTAGTATTGTGAATGTGTCCATCTCGCTTTGCCTATATAATGTATTTCGCGGCTGACGCGGCGACAGACACTATCAGCGCCAGAAACATGTATATCATCACCCCAAAGTAAGCCTGCTTTAACTGCACTGCGGAGAACTTCAGCCTGACGTTCATCAGTTTGTCGAGCACCAAAGGTATCAGCGAAACCAGTATGACGCCCGGCATGCTCAACCCAATCCACAGCCCTATTACAGCGGACTGCATTTCCGGGTCCATCTTCGGCAGAATAGGAAAAAAAGAATACTTCATCAGCAGAAAGAATGTCAGAATACTCAGCGGCACAATAAAAAAAAGATACAGCCTGCGCTGCGTCCGTTTGTTGTTTTTCTTTGCCTCCACTATGGAGCGGGCGCCGCCCTCCCTGCTCATAACCCTGTACTGTTTCAAAAACATATTTGCGGCCCAGACCTCAAACTTATTAAACATACCCGAGAGTTCATATACCAGATACGCCCCATAAGCTGCAGCCCAAGCGGCGAGCCAGCCGTAATCCCCCATAAGCACCGCAGAGTGGGCAAACAGGGCTGTTATCAGTGAAATGCAAAGAAGCATTACCATATTTATCTGGGAAAGATAAACAGATAGGTTCTCGCAGAAGCGGTAAAACACATACTGGCTCAAGATGTCCTCTATCTCCCTGCCTTGTTTTCTCAACCCCTGAACCATCAGCCCGTCTTCGCCCCCTTCGGGGCCGTAGGCTGATTTGTACTTTTCTATTTTTTTTATTATTCTCTCGTGGTAACCCCAGAAGCCGTCGCTTACCAGCCTGAAAAATCCCGAAAGGACGCTCCCCACAGTCAGAAAAAAAGCCCAAAAAAGGAAAAAATAAACCGCCATTATGATTCCAAAGATTCAGCCGCAGGGGACATCATATAGGGACCTTATATCTGAAGTGATTTTAACCCGCTGCTCTTTTGTGGAGTTTTCCATATAAATCACGGCAACAGCTATCGTGCCGGTACCCCGGCAGTTTTTTACCCAGTCCACCTGGCGCTTGTGGGACTGCGCCGCGCTTCTCACTCCCGCCGCCTCATCAACGTCAATAACGTAAAATTTGCCCTGCTCGCGTATGTCCTTGCAGAGTATTACAAAGACGCCGGCTTTTTCATACATCAGCCGCGCAGAATCATAGGGCCCTTCAAAGCCGTGCCCTGCAAGTGTTATTTTAACCCCCATTTTTAACCGCCTTTTATCCTGTTTTTTAAAAAATTACCCAGCGCCGCGTCCTGGGTTTTTATGTGGCTCACAAACCACCCGCTGAATTTTTCGTAAAGTTCCGCAACGTCCCTCTTTTCCCACCCTTCATTTCCCATTTTATTCCGCAGGGTTTCAAAACTCTCCTTGAAATCCTCATGATATTTTTTATGGGTTTTATACCCCGGGTAAGCGTAACTGAGCATGTATATTTCTTCGGTTAAAAAATGATCCCCCGCGTACTTCACGGCAAAATCAAAAAGCGCCTGCAGTTCTCCGCCGCGTAAACCTTTTTCAAGAGAGTCTCCAAAAGAATTAAGATTTGACATGAACTCCCTGTGCTGGTTGTCTATCTCGCCTATTCCCGTGGAAAGGGAGGGCTCCCATTTTATTATCATTTACCCCCGCCTTTTTCCCTTAAAAATTTACCGATCTTGAAATCCTCGGATTTTATGTGTTTTACTATCCAGCCACTCATGGCCTTGTGTATCCCGACTGCGCTTCCCGATTTAAAATCCTTTTCACTGACTGCCTGTCTTATCTTTTCCGTCATTTCTTTAAAATGGCCGTGCATTTCCCTGTGTTCAAAAAATCCCGGATAAACACATTTTACCATCAGGGATTCTTCGGCTTCAAAATGAGTTTTGACGTATTCCTCCAGAAACCTTACTGTATCCGAAATCTCGCCGGCCCCGCGGCCCTGCATCATGGCGTCGGAGACGGCGTTCAGCCTGCTGATAAACTCCCTGTGCTGTCCGTCTATCAGTTCAACCCCTGTTTCAAGGCTTTTGTCCCATTTTATTGTCATTAAGAATTCAGTCCTTAAAACTTTTCAGTGTCCTGTATCCCATATAGGGCATTTCAGAAAGCGACACACTTTCCACCCTGTAGCCTTTTGCGGAATTCCCCGATAACACCAGCCTGTGATAAGAAAAGGCCTTTTCGCTTATTCCCAGATAGAGCATTGTTATTTCGTCCTTATTTTCGTGGAGATATGCCTCAGACCTTATCCCCTCAAGTTTTACAAAATCTCTTTCCATCTTTTCGCGCAGCGATACCAGCATTGCAGCTCCATTTGCGTTTTTGAAAGCATCACTGGTCATTGAAATCGCCTCGTCTGTATTGCCCCTGATGTACAGCGCATTTAGAAATTCATTTGCTGTAACCCTTGCTTTTTTCGGGCTCTGCTGCGTAAACATCCCGCACGAAACCAGAAATACCGCAGCGCACGCCGTCAGAATTACCTTTTTCATTTCGCCCTCCTGCTGTCACTTGTTTTTTTTCCGCCCGATTCCCCGCCTGTTATAAAAAGCGCGTCCCTCACGGTTTTCATGGTGTGGCTGTGCCTGGCTCCATAACTTTCTTTTGCAGTTACCGACACCCAGTTTGCGCCGTCTTCAGACCACCACAGGTCGCCTAATGGCTCGTTTTTTTCATTCACGCCCCCTGATATCCAGAGCCTTCCTTTATATGAAGTCATGGCGTGCTTTTCCCGCAGCCCAAAAGCCGCGCTTTTTGTCGCGGTCTCCCAGTCGGCTCCGTCTTCAGTAAAGATGACGGAAGAAATAAGCCCTGACGGCCCGCGCCCCGCAAAAGCAAAAAGCCTGCCCTTAAAAACAGCCGAACTAAAAAACGCCCTTTCGCCGAAAGCCTCCGCCCCCTCGGGCATTTTAACCTCTTCAAATTTTATTCCGTCTTTTGAACTGAAATTTTTTGCCCTGAACTTTTCACCATCAAGGCCTCCGAGTATAAAGACACGCCCTAAAAAAGTTTCCATACAATGACCGTACACGCGTCCGAAACCGGCATTTGTTTTAACCGTCCAGGAAACCCCGTCAGGAGAGTAATAAACAGAATCTGAAACTGCGCCATTTTTTCTGCCGCCTGTGAGCGCTATCTCCCCGCCAAAAACCGCCGCCGCAGAATACTCATATCCCGAAGGCCCGGCCGACGCCGAAGGAGATACCCACTTAATCCCGTCATAAGCGGCTATGGACGGAAGGCCGCCTTCGTCACCGGCACCCGCAATCAAAAAAAGTTTGTTCTGAAAGAAAACCGAACTATGCCCGGAGCGCGGGGTTACAAAATCAGCCGGCTTAACCTCGTCCCACAGTTCTGCCGCGGGAGTGGGGGTTACAACCGCCGCTGCCGAAAGATAAGGCTGCGAAGGCGCCATAGGCTTGTTACACGATAAAACAAAAAAAAGCACAACCGCCGCAGCAAAAATATTTTTTACCATTTTATCCCCGTTTTAATTTTTCTTATTTTCCCAGGAAAACTTATTTTCCCTGAACAGTTTCACACAGATATCCGTGATTTCAGGGTCAAAAAAACTTCCCCTTTTTGAAATTATCTCGGCGAGCGCCTCGTCTATGCCGCAGGCTTTCCTGTAGGGCCTCTCAAAGGTAATCGCTTCCACCACATCGGCAACGCTTAAAATCCTTGACTCCAGGAATATTTCATTCTCCTTTAACCCGTAGGGGTAGCCGGTCCCGTTCAGCCTTTCGTGGTGCTGAAGTATTATATCAGCAATCGGCCACGGAAATTCAATTGATTTTAAAACATCATACCCCGACTGCGGGTGCTGTTTTATGACCGCGTACTCCTCTTCATTCAGCGAGCCGGGCTTGTTTAATATTGTTGTGGAAATAAAAATTTTCCCTATGTCATGTATCAGGCCTGATATATAAATCCCGTTTGCCTGGTCCGCAGGTATTCCCATCTCCACTGCTATCGCGCGCGCAAGTTCCGCTGTGCGGCGCTGGTGCCCGACCGTGTACATATCCTTTTTTTCAACAAGTTTTTCCATCGCGGTTATGATACCGTCAACTATTTTCTGCATTGTCATGTAACCGGTGCGTATCTGGGCTTCCGCCTCTTTTTTGTCGGTTATATCCCTGACCACATACATCAGGGCCTTCGGCCCTCCCGAAGCGCCGCTGATAGCAGAGAGGTTTACTTCACCTGTTATTATTTCCCCGTCCCCCCTGTGTATCACATATTCCCTGTTCTTTACGGTTTTTCCCGAAGAGGCTTCCTCAAGATCTTTTGAAGCCTTTTCACTGCAGGAGGCCTGAACAAACTCAAATATGCTCTTTCCAATCACCTCTTCAAGCATCGCGTAACCGAAAAGATTCACCGCATTGTCCGAAGCATAAATAACCCTGCCGCCAAGATCTGTTAAAAGAACAGTGTCAGGCGCCGTGTCAATCAGGCCCCGGAAGAGCCTTTCAGACTCCTCTATCCTGCGTTCTGCTTCGTTGCGGCCCGACATATCGCGCAGCGTTATCAGATAAAGCCCTGCGGTGCCCTTTTTTCCGCCGGTCTTTGAGCCTCCGAGGCTGACTCTTGCCTTTTTGCCGGCGCCGTTCACAAGAACAGCACTGCGCCCGCTGACATAACCTTCTTTATTGATAGTGTCAAAAAACATAGATATATTTTTTAGTTCCGCAGGATGCGCGAGAGATGTAAAATTGACCCCCGTAAAATCATCACAGGGCCCTCCGAGTATTCCCGCCGCCCTGTCTGACGCATAAACAATATTCTTGTCAGGCCCGGTAATTATGACGCCCTCCGAGATAGTCATCATTATTTTTTTCTGCAAATCGGTAATTTCCGCGCCGCCAAGCCCTGCGCGCGCTCTTCGGGGCGTTTTTTTGATTTTGTCTGCTTTGACTTTCGGCATTCTCTTTTTAGGCGCGGACAACTTTTCACCTCCGGAAATGTGTTCTTATCCTATTATATTTATTTTAAACGGATGTGTAAAGCCTATATTAAGCTTTCTGCCGGGGCGCAAGCCTCTGCCAGAAAACGAATTTTGGGCGGAAAAACAGAAAAAATATCACAGACAGCATGGCGTGCAGGTAAAAATCAGCCCTGCTCCCCGTCAGCAGAAAAAGAGCAAGCCCCAAAACCGCAGGTATTTCACAGACAATAACAGTTATAACATCGTAATAAAACAGCCTGTTTATGTATTTCGCAGGCTGTGAAGGGTCAAGCCTGCTTTTGGAATTGTTAATATAGATGAGGGCAAATACAACAGAGGCGGCAGCAGCAGTAAAAGCGCCTTTCATAGCGGTTCCCCCCTGCGAGACTGCCTGTAATAAAAGGGTCATTTCAACGCCTGCCGCCATTAATAATATCCCGCCCAGTCCCGCGATTATCAAAACCGTCACCGGCCTGAATGCTTTTTTCAGTGCCTCTTCGATTGTGCCCGCGGGTTTTTTCATCCTATGGTCACGCAGTTTCTTCCGCCTGTTTTACATTCATACATGAGCCTGTCAGCCCTGTTTACAAGCGACTGAACCGTATCGTCGTTTTTTACCATAGTCACGCCTATTGATATGGTGACATTGATTCTTTCTCCGTCAACAAGGGCCGCTGAGCCCTCCGTAAGCGAGCGCAGTTTTTCCGCAATTGAGTATAACTTTTTTCTGTCCGTATGCGCTATAAGAACCACAAATTCTTCCCCTCCCCAGCGTCCGACAAAGTCTTCTTCCCTTAAGTTCATCATTATTGTCTTTGAAACAACTTTCAGCACCTCGTCACCCGCGTGATGACCGGCCGTGTCATTGATCTCCTTAAAATGGTCTATATCCAGGAACATCAGCCCAAAATCTCCCGCCCAGGCATAGCGGGACATCTCCTCTATCTTCGCCCCTATTTTTATCTCGGCATAGCGCCTGTTCCCCACTCCTGTCAGCGGGTCAATAAAAGCCAGTTCTTCCAGTTTTTTTATCTTATTAAAAGCGCTGAGCTTGGCGGAACTGTTGCTGAAGATTTCCACTGCCCCTATTACCTCGCATTTGCTGTTCTTTATGGGGTGTACCCGGGTTGATATAGGAATCCTGTAGCCCTGTTTGTGTTTTATGTATATTTCTTCCTCCACGGCCTTGTCTTGATCCATAGCAAGCCTTGCAGGGCAACTTTCGCCTCCACAAAGCACTTCTCCCTTTGAATTGGAATGCATCAGGATGCTGTTCAGGCATTTTCTGCCCAGAACGTCAGATTTTGTGTACCCCGTCAAAAACTCCGCGGCACGGTTCCAGTAGGTGATAGTCATATCCGCGGCACAGAAGTACACGCCGTCATACAGATTATCAAAAACATGCTTATAAAATAGGTCAGGTTTTAAGCCCGACTTGTCATCAGCCATGTGCCACCTTTGCACTTTTTTATAATTATAACAGAACAATTATGATTTTAAAAAAGGTATTTTATCAGGTTTTTGTATGTTTTCCGCCCTTCCCTGAAACATGAAACTTGAAACCTGAAACTTATTTCAAACCATTACCGACACACTGTTTCTCCCCCTGGCCTTACAGCTGTACATAAGCCTGTCGGCTCTTGATATGAGTGTTTCTATCGTGTCATTTTCCGTAGCGAGCGTGGCACCTATGGAAACTGTCATATCTATCTTTTTGCCGGCTACTACAAGCGGGCTTTTCTCCAAGCGGTGCCGTATTTTTTCAGCCACATACCGCAGTTCCGGCTCCCTGACGTCCTGCAGCAATACTATAAACTCTTCTCCTCCCCAGCGCCCGACGAAATCCCTTCCCCTTACCGAAGCCAGCATGGTGCGGGCCGCAAACTTCAGGGCTTTATCCCCGATTTCGTGGCCGTAGCTGTCATTTATCAGTTTAAACCTGTCGATATCCGCAAAAAGCAGCCCGAAACCCGGCAGGTTTTTTTTAAGTTCAATAATTTTCGTTTGTATTTTTATTTCTGAATATGCCCTGTTGCCGGTTTCTGTCAGCGAATCTATAAAAGCAAGCTTTTTTAGTTTTTCAATGTGCCTGAAGGCAAGCAGTTTTGAGGAACTGCTGCCGAATATTTCCAGCGCGCCTGCGACCGCCCCCTGACCGTCAAAAAAAGGAAAAACTCTTGATACTACGGCGTTAAGGCTGCCATTTCGATGACGTATAAACATGTCCGCTTCAAACACCCCTCCGACAGCAAAGGCATTTTTTAAGGGGCATCTTCCAGTCTTGCAAAACGCACCGCCGTTTTCGTCCGTGTGAAACATAATTTCGGAGCATTTTTCCCCTGTAAACCCTCCCTCTACAAACCCTGTAGCCTTCAGCGCTTCCGCATTGGCATATTCTATCGTCATATCGGTATTGTAACAACAGACACCCTCGCAGAGATTATCAGCTATATACTGCAAATACTCTTTTTTTTCCCCCATAGCACACTCCTTTAATGCCAAATCAAAAAACTGTGAAAAACCCCTCGTCAGGCTAAAGGCACCGCCGCGTAAAAAGAGGCGCCTTTGCCCTTGCCTTCGGATTCCGCCCATAAATATCCGTTATGAGCGGATATTATATGCTTTGTGACCATCAGCCCGAGCCCTATCCGCTCGTGCTTTTCTGCAGGGATTTTTTCCGATTCAAAAAACGGCATAAAGATTTCTTCCTTTTCTTCTTTTGAAATGCCCTCGCCTTCGTCCCTGACCTCAATCACCGCATACGCCCCTTTTTTCACCTCGTCAGGCGCCGTACTCTCTTCCGACGACAACACCATTTTTACCGTTATCTTTCCGTTGGGCGAGGAAAACTTTACCCCGTTGTTTATCATATTTACCAGCGCCTGTGAAAATCTGTAGGGGTCAATCATTGCTCTTATCGGCTGCCCGGCAGGCACAGTTTCAATCACGCACCCCTTTTCCTCGGCAAACGGCATTACGTCTTCAATGCACTTGGCGGTAATATCGGATAACTGCTGCTCTGATTTTGTTATTGTAAACTCACCGCTTCTGAGTTCCCTCGTATTTATCATATCGTCAAGCAGGGAAAAAATTTTGATTGTATTGTTTTTAATAACTTTTACCCCCGAGAGCGACACATCTGCAGAAGCAGGAGCCTTTTCTATCTTACCCGCGGCGAGCTTTATGGCAGTAACCGGGAAAAGCAGTTCATGAAAAACCATGGAAATAAAAGAGAGCCTTGCTTTTTCCTGGTCTTTAAGAAAACGCTCCTTGGCGCTTATCTGTGAGAAAAGCTTCTGCCTCTCTATGGCATATATCACCGCTTTCTTGAGCAGGTCGCTGTCGGTCCGCCCTTTTACCAGATAATCCTGGGCGCCTTCATTCAGGGATCTTATTGCCGTAACCTCATCATCCAACCCTGTCATTACAACTATGGGCGTGGAAACAGCCCTGTCGCGCACCCTGTTAAGCGTATATATGCCGTTGCTGTCCGGCAGCCCGAGGTCAAGCAGAATGACATCGGGTTTTTCTTTTTCAACCGTCTCAAGCCCTTTTTTCAGCGTATCCGCCACACTTAAGTAAAAAGGCGACCTTCTTATCTCGGAAAATATCTCCCAGATAAGCCTGACATCGCCGGGGTTGTCCTCTATAAGCAGTACCTTTATGTGCTTTGAAGCAGCCATTTTTCAGTTTTCCCCTTTTATTATGGTAACCCAGAAACTTTCTATAGATTTTATGGTGACAATGAACCTGTCCAGGTCAATAGGTTTTGTGACGTAGCAGTTCGCTTCATTTCCGTAAGCCTGCCTGATATCATTTTCAGCTTCCGAAGAAGTAAGCACTATCACGGGTATATCTTTCAGCTCCCGGTGTTTTCTCATATCTGCCAGCACCTCAAGGCCGCTTCTTTTCGGCAGTTTCAGGTCAAGCAGCACTATCTCCGGCACAGGCGCAGCGCTGTATTTTCCTTTTCTGTGAAGGAACTCAAGCGCCTCTTCGCCGTCATAGGCCACGTTTATCCTGTGCTCGATGGTACCCTCCTTAAGGGTTTCAACCACCAGCCTTACGTCACCCGGATTGTCATCAACCAAAAGAATCTGAAGAGACTTGTCATTTTCAGCCAAAACATTCCCCCTTTGCTCTACATTACCGGCCTGGCCGAGATTTCCGACCAGTATTTTCCCACTCCCGCGACAGACGAGAGAAAATCCTCAAGCTCGGCCGGTTTTACCACATAACTGTTTGCGCGCAGTTTGTATGCTTTTAGTATATCCGCGCCCGAATCAGATGTTGAAAGAATTACAACAGGTATCATATTCAGTTTATCACTATTCTTTACGAAATCAAGGATTTCAAAGCCGCTTCTTTTCGGAAGGTTAAGGTCAAGTATTATAAGATCCGGGTCTTTCAGATTGCTGTAATCCCCCTCCTTATTAAGAAAGCATAAAGCCTTTTCGCCGTCATCAACAGCGGCACAGGTTTCTATGCCGCATCTTTCGCTCAAAGCATTTACAATCAGCCTGCTGTCGGCCGGATTATCCTCAACAACCAGCACATTAATTTTTCTTTCATTTTTCATCACGCACCCCTTTCATTGCCAGTGTAAAATAAAATCTTGCACCCTTGCCCTCTTCCGACTCAACCCAGATTGTGCCTCCGTGGCGCTCTGCTATTTTTTTACAGATTGAAAGGCCTATTCCGGTTCCCGGATATTCATTTTTGGAATGGAGCCTCTGGAAAATGGCAAATATCTTGTCAAAATATTTCGGCGATATTCCTATGCCGTTATCCCTGACGCATACTTCGGCCATTGTACCTGTAACCGAGGAAGTTACCTCCACCACAGGGGCCACCCCGGGAGCGGCGAACTTCAGCCCGTTTCCTATCAGATTCTGAAGCAGCTGCACAATCTGAAGCTCGTCGCCTGACACAACCGGAAGGCCTGTGTACACTACTCTCGCATTTTTTTCCTTTACAGCAGCTTCCAGATTCAGCACCGCAGCCTTAACCGCGTCATTCAGATCCACCGGTTTAAAATCCCCCTGAAGAGTGTTTATTCTGGAATAGGCGAGCAGGTCTTTTATCAGTTTTCCCATGCGCTCGGCCCCCTCCACAGCGTATCCTATGAATTCATCTGCACTGCTGTCAAGTTTTCCCTCGTACCTTCTTTTCAACAGCTGGACGTAATTTGAAACCATTCTCAGCGGCTCCTGCAGGTCGTGGGAAGCCACATAGGCAAATTTTTCAAGTTCTTCATTTGAGCGCTGCAGCTCATCTATTGTTTTTTCCAGTTTTGCCTGGGTGTCTTTTATTCCGGTGATATCAGCCACGGCAAAAAGATCCGCGCTCTCCCCCATATAGCTCACCGTCCGTGAGTATATTTCCAGCCATTTCAGACTGCCGCTTTTTTGCACTATTCTGAACTGGTAATTCTGAGTCATACCCGGCGCACCCTCCATCTTTCCCCTGGCCTGCGCAGCTACAAATTCCCTGTCCTCCTCATAAACCTTTTGCTCAAACTGCCACGGCGCAAAGGAGAGTAATTCCTGCCTGCTGTAACCCGTCATGGAACTGAAAGCGTCATTTATGTACATAAACCTGCCATGCTTCATTATGCCTATCCCTATAAGGGACTGCTCGGAGAGCGTTCTGAATTTTTCCTCTGATTCTTTAAGCGACTGCTCAACCATTTTTCTTTCTGTTATGTTCCTGGCTATGGAAAGCACTGCTTTTTGGCCCTTGTATAAAAAGACGTGGGAGCTTATTTCAACACTTATTTTCCCGCCTGACGAGTCAACCATAACGGTTTCATAGACGCACCTGCCTTTAGAAGCAAGCTCTTTTCCTATTGCCGGAAAGCCCGCAAGACTCGCTGCATCCACCAGCCCCGCGGGAGTCAGTTTCGCAATCTGTTCCTGTGTCATTTTCAACGACCTGCAGGCAACACCATTTGCCTCAATTATCAGTCCGGCTTTTCCTCCGGCATCAAGAAGCGACACAAAAACCATATCATTGGCATTATTAAAAAGCTCCCTGTACTTTGCTTCACTCTCTTTCAGGGCATTCTCATAGTTTTTAATTCCCGTAAAATCACTGCATACTATCGCGATGTGGTCTTTCATCGGCCTGAAAGCGCGTATGAACAACCAGCGCGCCGGGCCCCACGGCACTACGCTTTCCCAGGTATTGTCTTTGTCAACAACCTCGGCGAGGCGCTTCATGGCTTCAGGCGGAAGGAAGGGCATAACCTGCGAAACTTTTTTTCCCGGCATCTGCTCTTTTTTAAAGTCAAAACCGGTATCCCTGAGCCAGGCGCCGTTTACCTCAATAAACTCAAAATCAGTAATTTTACCGCTTTTGTTTCTTATTGCGCGGTGAAGCGCCGAACCATTGCTCATATTGTCAAAGAGCGCCCTGTACTTTATCTCTTTGTCGTTTATCAGCCGCTGCGCCCTTTTTGATTCTATGACTTTTGATACTATGAGCGCCGCTTCCTCCACAACTTTCTTCTTGCCCCGGCTCCACTCATCAACAGGGCTCTTGATGCTCCTTGTGACTATTATTCCCTCGCACTTCCCGTTTACGCTGTAAGGGGTGATAATCGAAGGCGCGTCCCCGAATTTCTTTACAAGAAAATCCGTTATGAACTTAACAAACGGCTTCAGCGCCTTGCCGAAAAGCCCTGATAAATCACCTATTTGAATGACACGCTGGCCCCTGATATTTAGTGCATTATATATTCTTATGTCTGTTTTTATTCCCAAAGAGGTTTTTTTTACCCCTTTTGCCTTCCACTCTGATGCGACAATCATCTGTTTGCCGTCTATAGTCGTAAAAAGCACCCGCTCCGCGTCAAGCGCAGGCCCGAGCTTATCAAGCAGGGCCTGTATTATTTTTTGTTCATCTTCTTCTTTCAAAGCGGCAAGCTTCCATATTTCCGCCCTCAGTTTATCAAGCAAAGAAGCCTCATCCTTACTGCAGTCACGGGGCTGTTTGGCTGATTTCTTTTTTTTATTCACTGCCATTTCCCCCACGCTCCGCCCCCGAACTCTCCGGCAGGCTCTTTTTTGGGAGTGTCAACTTCGGGTTTTACTGTTCTGCTTTTCTTCGAAAACTTCACCAAAGCACCGCCCCCGGCCATCAGTGCAAAAAAGAGTGCAATTAGCCCCAAAGGTGGCTTTTTATCTGTTTTTCTCATGCTGAAAAGAAGTTTAAAGGAAGTAATTCCTGTAAACACACCCCTGCTGTAATCGTTATTTTTGAAATAGGGCACTACCTTTTCCCTGATAATTTTTTCAGCCTCCTGTGAGTACCTGCCCTCAAGCGGCGTGCCGGTTTCAATCGTGACTTTTCTGTCCTTTACGGCAACTATCATCAGCGCCGCCTTTGCAGAAAATCCTCCTTCAAAAACACGGCCCAATAACCCCCTGCTGAAATCTTCAAAATTTTGCGGCGCACCGGGATAATCCGAAACCGAATCAATTATAAAAAGTTTGAACCCGATTCCGCATTCCCGCTCGCAGGCACCGATAATTTCCGAAAGAGCCTCTTTGTCAGCAGGATTTAAAATGCCGGCATAATCATTAACATCTCCGTAATCACCGGCGGGGTATGAAAAAAGCGGCGCACATAAGAAAAGAAGAGGCAGTATAATTAATTTCATTTTTTGTCCTCGTAAGAAATAAACGATGGGTCGGCAGGGGCAGGTTCTTTTTCAGCCGGAAAAAACTCGGCAAGTTTTCCCGCAACCAGGCTTACCCCGCCTGAAAGCCCTATGCCGTATTCGCCGTCTTCAAACCTGTCAGTTACGGCATTGACCACCATTTCCCAGAAACCTTCCGGCACTTTGGAGTTTACGCCGTCGTCGCCGAATACTGCAAATCTGCGGTCGGCAACTGATACAAAAAAAAGCACGTTATTACGCTCGTCCGAGGCCTTAAGCCCCATATCTGCAAAAACCTGCCTTGCCTTTGCCAAGGGGTCTTTGCCTGATTTTTTTTCAACCCTGACCCTTATAATCCCCGTTGTAATGGATTCCGCGTGAGTTATCGCGTTAAGGACCCTCTCTTTTTCCTCACCGCTTAAAAACTGCGCCGGTTCTTTCATCTTCCCTCCGACTTTTTTTTATACGGCACCATTGATTTCCCTGTCAAGTTCCCTGAAAAACCTCTCCATGAACTTATGCCTTCTTGCGGCAAGCTTTCTGCCCTCCGCAGTCTGCATTCTGTCCTTTACGTGCCTTAACTTTACCATAAACTCCCTGTATGCCGTATCTTCTTTTGTATAAGGCTTTGTTTCAAGTATCCCGGGCCCCGGATTGTGAAGCTTTGCGCCCGTTTCGCCGGCAAAAAGAAACGCCCTTCCTATGCCGACCGCGCCTATCGAATCAAGCTTGTCCGCGTCAAAAAGACACTTTGCCTCTTTTGTCTGCGGTTTTTTTGAACCTCTGAACCTGTGGGTTTCTACCGCCTCTTTTATGACACAAATTTCATCGTCATCCAGTTTCAGCTCGGATAGTATCTTTTCCGCCTGTTTTGCGCCCCTGGCTGCGTGATCAACCCTGCCGCCCGAGGCGTCTTCAGCAGGCCTGGCAATATCGTGCAGGTATGCAGACGCAAGCACAACAAACATATCAGCCCGCTCTTTTTTTGCTATATGCCCGGCCAAAGCCGCCACCCTCAAAGTGTGCTCCTCGTCGTGGGAGCCCTTTGAAAGGCGCAGAAGGCCGAGTGCCTTTTTCTTTATTTTTTCAAGGAGCAGAAGTTTCCCGGAGTTCAATACTCAATTCCACTTTATGTCGTAAACCGTATGATTATGCCCCTGCGACATTGCTTTTACCTTTTGAATCTTCAATCCCTCGCAGCCGCAGATTTCAAGGGCGCGCTCCATCCACCCCCCTATGCGGGATTCCAGGGCCTCGTGAATTTCCGGAAACTCTGTTATCTTCACCACAACGCTTTTTGTGTCTGTTTTTTCTGTTTCTATTTTGCTCGGATTGTAATATGTGGGAAGTATCCCGCCTGCCTTTGAAATTATAAACTGGGGGCTGGCCATAGAAACAAAAATTTTATATATCCCTTTCAGCCCGTAATCGGCGCTGAAACGCCCGAGCTCCCACGCGCCTTTTTTGTCGCCGGCATAAAACACTTCGCTTATTTTTTCGGTGGGCACCACAAGCGCATCTCTCAGTTCGTACCAGTTATTGAGCATTATCGCGCCCTGATAAATTTTTGCTGATTTCTCAGGCATGCTCTCAATCCATTTTTTAAGCCCGTCAGGCCCGAACTTCGACTTTACAAATTCCCGGGTTGCCATTACAGCAGTTCCTTTTGTTTCCACATAACACCCCTTTTCATAAGTTTAGAGTCTGCAATTAACAGCTTTCAGTTTTCCAATTTCAGCTTAACATCATTGTTTTACAAGGAATTCCATCGCTTCTTCCCTGCTGCTTTTAAGCACCAGGTTTTTTCTTCCCGAAAACACAATAGCGGCGTTATAAATGACCCTTTTTATGCCGTCAACCCCCACCACAACGCTCATTTTAATATAAGGTTTGTTGTGCTTGGCAAGTTCTTTCATGGAAGCCGCGACATCGTTATCAAAACTGCTTTTTGAAACATCCACCAGGCCGAGAATCGAAGCAGGCGGTTCTTTTTCGGTGATTGACATCGTCTTTTTTACCGCGTCAAGCACCTCCTGCTTTTCAGAGTAGGAAAAATCCATCAGCAGTATCTTCTTACCGGCGTGTTCTATCCATTTTACCTCTGCCATCAAATACCCCCTTGGCTAATTTATGGAAACAAGTTCCAGTTCAAATACAAGATCTTTTCCGGCAAGCGGGTGGTTCAAATCTATTGTCACCTTTTCTTCGGTAACTTTTGTCACGCTTGCCTGCATCCCAAACCCGTCCGGGCTTGAAAACTGCAAAACCTGGCCAAGAACAGGATTAAAATCAGCCGGAAATTCTTTTCTTTCCATTTCCTGAATTGCATCAGCCATAATCGGCCCGTAAGCTTCCTCGCACTTTATCGTAATTGTTTTCCTGGCTCCGGGTTCCATTCCCATAACCCCGCTGTCAAACCCGGGTATTACCTGCCCGCCTCCAAGAGTAAACTCAAGAGGCTCTTTTCCTTCCGAAGAATCAAAAACAGTCCCGTCAGTCAGCGTACCTTTGTAATGTATCTTTACAGTATCACCTTTTTTTGCCGCCACGTTTGTTCTCCTTATAACCCCCTTTCCCAAAGGGGGGGGCAGGGGGGATTTGCCCTTCGCAGTTCGCAGTTCGCAGTCTACAGTCTACAGTCTACAGTTTACAGTTTTCATCTTAACAAGTTTTTCCTTTTTCGCTTTCGTATATTCCTTTATCTGCCGTTCCCTTTTAAGAGCATATCCTACATCTCTTGCCTCTTCGCAGTAAACAAGCTCTACCGGGCCGTTTGCACGGGTGTATTTTGCGCCTTTGCCGTTGTTATGATGAGCCACTCTTTTTGCAACATCTTTGGCTATCCCCGTGTATATTGCCCTGTTTCTACATCTTACCATATAAACCCACCACTTTTCAGCGGGTTTTTTCCTAATTTTTAAGCCCTTGCAGTACGAAGCAGCCTTTTTAAGACCTCTGCCGCCGGCAGTAATCTCCTTCCAGTACGGGAACTCCCTGCATTGAGACGGCCGGACGGGGTAAATCATACATTTTTTATTGAACAGAAAAGCGCATCCGTCTTCATATAAAAACAGGACGCGTTGTCTTACACCGGGTATTTTTTCGGTAAAATCACGCCTGAAACGGGCTAATGATATTCCGATATATGCGGCTAAGTTTTTTTCTTCCAAAGAAGAAAGCGCTACATACCCGTCAACAAAGCAGCATTTTCCGCATTTTTTGCATTTAAAATCAAATGTCGTTTTTCGCATTTAACACCTTTAAAAACAGTTTAAAGTCTGCAGTCTATGGCCTGCAGTTAAGAACAGCCCCTTGAGTCCGCTTCTCAAACGACAAACAAATTCTTCGACGAAAACTGCGGGTCGCTGGTCAGGTTTACGCCAAGTTTTTTCAGCCCGTTTTCGTCGCCCGGCGTGGGTATATGCGTCATGTGTACTTCGCAGTTTCTGAGTTCTTTCAGTTTTTCCATTGCCATCTGAGCCGTGGGATTGGTTGTGGCGCTTATCGCGAGCGCAATCAGCGTCTCCTCAAGATCCAAACTCTCAGTCTTTCTTCCCAGAACGTCTTTCTTAAACCTGCCTATGGACTCCGTAATATTCGGGGAAAGCAGATGAATTTTGTCAGGCACATCAGCCAGTACCTTTACCGCATTCAAAATCAGGCTTGATGCGGCGTGCATCAGAGGGGAGTTTTTACCGTCTATGATACGGCCGTCCATTAACTCAATTGCCGAACCGCAGTGTATTCCTTCGTTTCCCTTGCCTGACGCCTCACACTCATCCCCCGCCTTTCGCGCCGGAACCACTACTGCACGGTCCTCAGGCTTCACATTCAGCTCTTCCATTAATAACTCAGCCCTCTCCACCGATTCAGCGTCGGCAAGCCCCATAATGTATTCGCATTTTACCCTGAAATACCTGCGGACTACCTCCTGCTTTGACGCTTCCCTGCAGGCTTCATCATCCACAATGCCGAACCCCGCCCGGTTAACACCCATATCCGTCGGGGATTTGTAGACATCCTTCTCGCCCATTATCTTTGTGAGAATCCTTCTGATAACCGGAAAGGCCTCCACATCCCTGTTGTAATTCACGGAAACCTGCCCGTAAGCGTCAAGGTGAAACGGGTCTATCAGGTTAAAATCCTTTATGTCAATTGTTGCAGCCTCATATGCAACATTGACAGGATGCTTCAGCGGTATATTCCATATAGGAAATGTCTCAAATTTGGAGTAGCCCGAAACCACACCCCTCTTATGATCGTGATATATCTGCGAAAGGCAGGTGGCGAGTTTCCCGCTGTTAGGGCCGGGGCCTGTCACAACTATCAGGGGCTTGTCGCTCTCTATGTAATCGTTCGAGCCGTAGCCCTCATCGCTCACAATCAGCTCAACATCCGTCGGATACCCTTTTGTGTATTTGTGCATATATACTTTTATCCCCCGCCTCATCAGTTTATCCATGAACTGCCTTGCGGCGGGCTGCCCCTCGTAACGTGTCACGACAACACCCAAAAGGTCAAGTTCCCAATCCTTTAAGTCATCAATAAGTTTGAGCACGTCCATGTCGTATGTTATTCCAAAATCAGCGCGGATTTTCTTTTTTTCAATAGCGCCCGCGTATATGGCGATTACTATTCCCGCTTTGTCTTTCAGCTTCTGAAGAAGCCGTATTTTCACGTTCGGGTCATACCCGGGAAGCACACGCGCCGCATGCATGTCGTACATCAGTTTTCCGCCGAACTCCAGGTAAAGTTTTTTGGACTTATTCACCCTGTCAAGAATGTAAGAGGTCTGTTCGTTTAAGTACTTTTCATTGTCAAAACCCTTTTTAAACATATAAATCTCCCTTCCACTCGCGTGGTTTATGTATACGGCTTTAGATATAATAATTGCTGCCGCATGATGTGTCAATACAGGAGTATTGAATGATACAGCACCTGATAGTTTTAATTATAGGATAATTGACTGTTATGGGTAATTTTCCTTCTGCCCCGCCCGAGGGCAGAAGATCTTATTACATATGAAATTATACTCTGTTGCACAAGGTATCGTACAGAAGTGTCGGACAGGCAGGACGCATAAAAAAAGGCGGCGGCTTTGGCAGATCCGTTGGGGCCGGTGTTTCGCGTAGGGTCGTAAGACCCTGCCCTCGAATCATGTCAAAGCCGCCTTGCTCCCCAGCCGGTATTTCTAATCGGTTTCCCTGTGCAACATCTTTGCTTGTTGCTCCGGCAGTAAGTTCCGGGGAGAAGAACTGTTACTCTTTCTTTTCCGTAACATACAAAGTATAGCACAAAAAACTCATAAGTCAAATTCAGCAGCGGCCGGGCTGGCAAAATCTAATTACACTGCCGCCTGCCTTCGGCAATCACTGTTTTTTTCCCGCTTAAAAAAATCCTCGCACCCTTTCTTTCCACCTCTATGTCCATGCCTTCGCTGTATTTCAGCAGAGCCTCTGAAATCTTTTTCGCCTCCTGTTTTCTGGCAAAATATGGCTTTGACCTTTTTATTTTGACAGGAGTCAAAAACGGGTCCTTTATCATATTGTCCTCTATAGTGCAGGAAAACACCGCGCTCTCCGTCCGGTTTTCGTGAAACTGATCAAAAATGAAGTTGCCGAGGCTGTAGAGTATAAGCTTTCCCTTATAATACTCAGCGCCCTGCAGCACGTGGGGGTGGTGGCCTATGACGAGATCCGCCCCTGCGTCCACGCAGAGCCGCCCGAGCATTTTCTGCCTTTTATTCGGGTAGTGCTTGTACTCCTCACCCCAGTGCCAGGAAACTATCACAAAAGGCGCGAGTTCCTTTGCAGACTCTATTGCAGGTTTTATATCGTCAAGTGCCGGATAGCACGCCTGGGGCATGTTGAGCCTTTCTTTGTTGGAAGCAATATAGTGGTGGAAATCGGCAAATGCCACAAGTGCTATTTTTACGCCGTTCACCTCGGCCACGGCGGGTTTGAATGACTCTTCCCTGTCCGCTCCGGCGCCTGCATGCATAAGCCCCCTGCTGTTGAGTTCGGCAATTGTGGCGGTCACGCCCGCAGCCCCGCAGTCAAACATGTGGTTATTGGCAAGCGACACTATGTTAAAACCGGTATTCATAAACTCCCCGAAACGTTCAGGCTCACACCGGAATGCAAAGGGCTTGTCCCTCTTTTTGTAATCAGTGACAGGCCCCTCAAGGTTGCAAAATGCAAGGTCGTGAGACTTAATAAAATCTGTCACCGCTTCATAGGGGTAATTGTGCCCTTTAGTTTCCATGTGTTTTTTTACGCCTCTGTCGAGCATCACATCGCCGGCGGCGCAAAAACGTATTGAGTGCTTTTCTTTGACTGTTTTTACGGCCTGAGCCGTACAGCCGGAGAGCAGGATAATAAAAACAACTGCCAAAACGGGTATTGTATTTTTATTCATAAAGCAATTATATTATAAAAAAGGAACAATAAAAATGATAAAATAGTTAATCCCCCTCTCCTTTTAAGGGAGCGGGCCGGGGCGAGGGAATCCCTGCCCTGAAAAAAAATACGGAGTTGTATATGAAAAAACTACTGCCGGTTGTTGCAGCATCGCTTTTACTTTTTTCCTGCGCGCCAAAACATGACCCCAACACCATAAAATTTATGTTCTGGGGCGGCACCGAAGAGATAAAAATACTTGCCGATACGGTCATACGCTTTCAGGAGGAAAACCCCGGCATTACCGTAAAACCCTCCCGTGCGCCGTCGGGCTCTTTCATGGAGAAACTGCTGACATTGATTGCGGCAGACAGCGCGCCTGACGTAATATTTGTCCCTGTTGACAACGTCGCGGCGCTCGGCACAAAAGGCGCGCTTCTTGACCTGAAGCCTTTTATAGAAAAGGACTCTTTTCCTATTAATGAATACTACCCCGGGCTCAACGAAGCCTTTTCATACAAAGGAAAACAGCTTGCCATACCGCGCGACATAGCGCCTATTGCATGCCTGTATTACAATAAAAAATATTTCGAGGAAGACGGCGTCGGTTTTCCCGACGAGAGCTGGAAATGGGGCGATATGCTTGCGGCCGCAAAGCGCCTTACAAAAACAGGCCCAAACGGAAAAATAACGCGTTTCGGCATAACCGAAGACTGGAACATCTGGGAGCTGTGGGTTTTAAGCAACGGCGGCAGTTATGTTGACAACCAAAAGAACCCAAAAAAACTAACCCTCGACTCGCCGGAAGCGGCAGAAGCCATAAACTACAGGCGGGCGCTGATGCACAAGCACAGGGTTATGCCCGGCCCGGCGCAGTCCTCACAGACCGGAGGCGCGGGCACCGCAGATATGTTTGTAACAGGAAGAACCGCAATGTTTGTCAGCGGCATATGGGAAACACCTTTGTTCAGGCAGATAACAGAATTTGACTGGGACATAGCCCTGTTTCCTCCCGGGCCGAAAGCGGGTAAAAATTACCGCGTCCCCGGAGGAGCCTCAGGTTACGGAATTATTGTGAAATCAAAAAACCCGGAAGCAGCCTGGAAGCTGATAAAGTATCTCGCAGGCGAAGAGGGCCTGACAAACCTCGCGCAGACCGGCCTCGTGCAGCCCGCTATTATGAAAATCGCGGAGTCAAAGGTGTTTCTTGACGGGCAGCGGCCAAAAAACAAAAAAATACTTCTCAAAACGGCGGAAAAATGCATATTCCCCCCCTTTACTTATGAATGGGAGGAAATCAGGATATCGCACGTTTCTCCAAAACTTGACGTTATGTGGTACGACCAGACACTAACGGACGAGGATGTGACGAAACGCCTGAAACGCCTGACAGAAGAAGTCAATTCACTTTTTTTTAAAA
>CAYGHG010000007.1:0-6482 GCA_964349515.1 uncultured Spirochaetia bacterium | reverse complement strand
GGTTTGTTGAATTTATTCAACTCCACATTAATGATTACCTGATTTTTGATTTTACGCAGTTGCGCCCTGCTGATTTTGCCTCATACAGGGCGCTGTCAGCCCTTATTAAAAAGCTGTTCATGTCGTCACCCTCGGCAAGCTCGGTTACGCCGAAACTGCACGTAACCGCCGCCTGCCCGCTGTAGTAGCCCAGGATTCTCTCCTGCATTTCCCGGGCCGCTTTCACTCCCTGTTCCACGCCGGCTGACGGTATTATCACCGCGAACTCGTCCCCCCCCCATCTCGCAAAAACGTCGCGCTCTGTTATGCACGACTTTGCCAGCTTCGCCGTCCTGATGATAACGTGGTCGCCGTAATCGTGGCCCCTTGTATCATTTATAGCCTTGAAATTATCGATGTCAAATATGATAAGCGAGAGCGGCCTGCCTTTTTTTAACGACGCCGTCATCTCTTCCGCAAGGCACTCGTTGAATTTCCGCCTGTTATATACGCCTGTCACCGCGTCTGTGTTTGACAGCCTGGTTATCTCCTGCAGTTTTTCCTCAAGGTCGTTTTCGAGCGAGGTCGCGTGCATTACTACGGTGTCATACATGACGGACAGCTCGTCGTATTCGCGTTTTGGCACGAAATCGCCGTTTGAAGCATCACCGCTTCCTGCCGCGGGAAACAATCTTGTAATCCCGCCTTTAGCGTTTTTTTCCGACCGGTTTTCATTCATTAAATACCACCTCTACTTTCTCCCACAGGTACTTTAAATTCAGGAATGATTTTTTCTGCCACAGGACTTTCGGGTTGCCTGTCACTCTTACAGGTACTTTGTCTTTTTTCTTGGCGTCCAGTATATACCTGCAAAGCATGGCTATCCCCGAAGAATTCAGGAAATCCACCTTTGTAAAATCAAGGTTCACGGAAGGGATTTCAAGCTCTATTACGTCCATCATGAATTTATGGATTTTCTGATATTCCTTTACGCTTTCCAGCCTCAGGCTGCCTTCGAATGAAATTGTACGCGCCGGTTCGTCAAAGGCTATGCTGTATGTATCTCCGCTCAGCTGCATACGGCCTCCCCTCTCACAGGCATGGAAGCCTGGACCGACACCGCGTATTGTTTTTTGCCCTTTTCGCCGGTGAATTTAAATCCCATTCCCGCGCTGAAATTCACAAGTATGGTTAACAGGCCGATCCCCGAGGCTTCCCCCCCGCTCTCGGCTGCGGCTTTTATTTTTTCAATATAAAGCGAGTTAACATCCCTGCACTGTATCATCTCGCGTGCAAATTCATAAAACACGCCGTAGTGCGACTCATCAAGCACGTTATCCACCTGAAAATAAATACAGTCCTTTTTCAGCGTAATCAAAATCTCAATGTCCCCTTTGTCCCCGCCGGAGTACTTTGCGGCGTTTTCTATCAGCTCATTTAGTATTGTAGAAGCCGTGTTTTCAACCCCCTCAACTCCCGTGTAGGAAAACGAGGCATAATTTGCTGCATAATCAGCTGTTATTCCGCACCTTTTCCATATTCTTATCAGGTCCGCGTGGTTGAGTTTAAGCTTCAAAGTTTTTTCGCCGTCAGGATGCTCCTCATAATGCCCGAGTATTTCCATCTCACCCTCCTATTTTTGCCTGGCTACCACAAGGGATATGTCGTCAAGTATCCCCCTGTTGCCCATAAAATTATATAAATCCTTCATTATCCCGCTTTTGATTTCTTCCGCGCTGCCGTCCCTGTACTTCTTCAGGATATTACACAGCCTGCGCAGCCCGAACTGCTCTTTCTGCTCATTTTCAGCTTCTGTTACCCCGTCCGAATACAAAAGCATTACATCCCCTTCACTCAGGCTGAAATCGTTTGTCTTAAAATCCGCCGCGCCCTCAAGCGTCATCCCGACATAAAAACCGTTATCAATGGTGTCAAGCACCTCTATTGCGCCGTTTTTCCTGCATATGACCACGGACTCGTGCTGGCCCGCGAGCGAACAGCGCCCCTTTTCATATGATATGACCGCAAGCGTCATGGACCTGTCTTCCCTTATCCTCATAATGTTCGCGTACAGCACGCGGTTTATCACAGGCAGATAGTCGCGCGGGTTTTCAACTTTCATCTCCGCCAGAGTTCTGACCGCGGTCTGCGCCATCAGCATGATGAGCCCGCTTGACAGGCCGTGGCCGGTTACATCGCCGATTGCGATGGTATTTTTTCCGCGGGTGTTTATGATATCGTAATAGTCACCGCCTACTTCGTCGGCTGTCCTCATTATGCAGGCGATGTCAAGGCCTTCTATCGACTCCATGTCGCCTGCTCGCGGCAGCACCATGGTCTGTATTTTTTTTGCGACGCTGACTTCGGCTTTTAACCTCTGCGTCTCGTCTTTGAGCTGGTTGGCATAGTGCTCCAGTTTTTTGTTGGCATCCGTTATTTTACCCATCATTATCTTTTGTTTTTCCCTTGCAAGTATGTTTTCATTGAAAATTATTGCTATTATAACCGCCGCCATGACCGGCGGATAGAATACCCCCATGCCGTGAAGCACAGCCTCGCCGTCGGCGTTTATACTGCTTATCATTTGCAGGTTCCACTCAGCCGCAGGAAAAGCATAGTGAATCACCATGAGCGCGAATCCCTGCAGCAGCCCTACTCCAAGGTGGCGGAATATTGACACTTCTACGAGAGCGGCAAGAAGCGGATAAAGCACGATCAGCCCGAGCGCCGGGCTGTTCCACGCGTTTGTGAGCAGCATAATTCCGAAAATGTGTATTTCAAAAGCGTAAATTACGAGATTTGACGCGTAAACCAGTTTTCCAGAGCGGTTGAGGATGAAACACAGCAGGTAAAGAAACATGGCAAATATCTGAATGCCCGTCAGTACCGCCGACGGCTTCATAATCACAAGAAATATGAAAGAAACCGTGGCAGCTACAAGTGTAAAAAATAAGCTTAAGCCGTTTACCTGGCGTATAAGCCTTATTTTATGCACGTCAAAGTCCGGCCTTGAGCCGGAACTTATCAGTTTTTCAAGCCACGGAAATAAATGAATTTTTTCATTCATATATTACACGCCCCTCAGGATTTCTTTGCTACTGCAATAAGGTAGCTCGAGCCCTGCAGTATCATGTTCTTTTCCATCACGCACTCGGCATATTTTCTTTCGATTTTCCTGTTTATTTCCTCTGCATCTGCCTCACGGAAAAACCCTGTAAAATCATTCCACAAAAGCGCCATCAGCGGGTCAGCCGCGGCAGAGAGCATCGAGCGTTCTACCATCACCTCCGTGAAGAACACCCCTTTTTTTGCAACCCTTATCATCTGCTCAATGAGCGGCAACCTTCCCTCCACAGGAAAAAAGTGAAAAAGATTTATCGCCATAACCCAGTCAACGCTGTTGTCCTCAAAATCACCCATGTCGTGCCTTGCGTCGCCTACAAGCATCTTTATCCTGTCCCCGAATCCCGCTTCCTGGTTTTTTTTCTTTCCCCACTCTATCGCAAAGAGGTTTGAATCAAGCCCTGATATCTTCATTCCCGGAAAAATACCCGCAAGAGTCCGCAGAAAAGCGCCGTTGCCGCAGCCGATGTCAAGAAGCGTCTGGTCGTCGCCCATGTTGTATCTTTTGAATATTTCTATGAGAGAAGCCGACAGGTTATCGCTGACTTTCGGCTGGTAATCACGGGATATTCTTCCTTCTGTCAGCTTGTCAAGGCTGTTGTTCGGTTTAAAGAGCTGCTGGGATTCCAGGGCAGCCCTCATGAAATAATCGTTTATGCGCATGAAACCGACCAGATCTTTAAAAGGAGAATCAGCCATGAACTGGCTGCATTTTTCCGTGATTATGTAACCCCCGTCCGCGCGCTGCAAAAGCCCCGCGTTTAAGCAGTAATACATCCACTTTTCCAGTTTGGCAGGGTCATAATGATACTTTTCGGCAATGCGCTCGATTGTGACGGGAGTATTGATGTTTAAATCATCAAACAGGCCCGCATTGAGGCCGGCAGTTACCAGGGAACACTTCCACGCTTCAGACAGGGCATTAAGGTTTGAAGCAAGCATTTTCATCGTCTCGTCAGTCATAGTATACCCCCTAAAAGGACGCATCATTACGTCCAGGATACTATTTTGAGCTGAACAAGTTTGGCAGGTATTTTAAATATACTCAATTATTTTGTCAAAGTCAAACTGCCATAAGATGCAAGTTAAGAAACATCAACAAACCAACGTTTAAACTGATTAAAAAAAATACGGATTTTGCACAACCCAGATCATAGAACAGCCCGTTTTCAAAAAGCAAAGTACCGGAGAGATTTATCATGCTAATACAGGAATAACAGATTTTTTCCGATCCAAACTAACCGACACATCACGAATAATCCGTCTGCAGGATCCGCCTAACAGCATCCTTCATCGCCGCCGCAGCCGCACGAAGGCTCGCGTCCTGTCAGTTTTCCCATGACAATAGCATAGGCGCAGCCGACTCCCTCGCGGACAAATATCGCGCCTGCCTCGCAGTTGCGCATGCAGGCGCCGCATTCCATGCAGCGGTTTTTATCGTTTATCACGGCCTTCTTCCCGCTCATCCTGAATACGCCGTGCGGGCAGACCTGCGTGCAGAGAGTACAGCCGTTGCACTTTTTAACATCGTATTTGAGAGTAACAACATTATCCATGTATTTATGGGTAAACATTTTAGTAACCTCCGCTTGTGAGCCTGTAAATCAGATATGCCGAAACGCCCGCCAATGCAAAAACAGCCTGCAGAGGCAGCCCGTATGTCATTTCCTTTATCGTGCCTGAAAACGAGGTGTAGGTGGAAGCACCGGTAAAACCCATGCCGAGAAAGGATGACACAGCGGCAATCATCAGCATCCAGCCTACGCCAAGCAGCGGGGCAAAACCCGATGCCGCGGCAAACGAGCCGCCGCATATAAGCCCAACAAAAAACCCTTTGAGCGAGAAACTCCTAAACGGAAGCCATGGCAAAAACAACGGCGTCAAAACAGCACCTGCAAAAACCGCGCACAACACTCCGAGGGTGTCAGGCACTGCCTTCATCAGCGCTTCTATATTAATACCGTTTTTCACCGCGGAAACTATTACAACCGCAAGAACTGCGATTAAAGCCGTCTTCATGGCGCTGCCAAGTTCAACAAAAGTAAGCTGAGCGCGGTCAAGAGCATTGAATCTCACCCTCCGCATTTCTTCATCAGCCTTCATCCCGTTCTCAAAAAACTTTTTTATGTCCTCTGCCCTCACGGGCCCGTACACCACTTCAAAGCCCATATACTTTTTGATTTCAAACCCCACAACACCCGGGGCGCCTAACTGCGGCAGTATGAGCCGCCTGTGGCTTACCGCATTTTCCAGATTTGTTTCCTTTATCATCGTCATCAGCTCAATTGTGCCGAAACTGCCCTTCCCTGCCGCGCACCAGACATTTATTCCTTTTGTGTCAAGCACCAGTATCCATGCATCAAGGCCTGACAGAGCATGTCTTAAAATATCAAATGTGTATTTATAATTTGCAGTCACAAAAACTTCAGACTCTTTCCCCGGCGAGCCGAGCGCGTATAACCCCGGGCTCACGCGGTAGTTGTTTCTGTTTATTCCTACGCGCGCAGACACCGCGCCGATAATATCCTCTGCTCTCCACACAGAGTCAACGCGGGTATAGCCCGCATGCACGCTGCCCGGCGTAGTTGTCTTTTCTTTGCCGCACCCGCAGCTTCCGCAGCCGCAGTTATTTTTAGCCACGTTTTACAGAACCACTCCAAATTTAAAGGAATCAAAAAGCACTTCAAAAGATTCCACGACCCCGGGGAAACCGCTGTACTTAACCTCTACTTCTATGCGCCTCGCGTCCTGCAGCACGTCAGAGACGCTGTAGGAAGAACCCGAAGGAACAGAGGGCGTTTCGTAGTTTATTGAAGCATAATTGTAACTGCCGGAAATGCTATAAGTTGAGGTATAAACATACTGCCCGCTCCTGTTAAATATGTAGCCGCGCAGGGATAAGTTTCCGGTACCCGAAGTCTCCTTTACCCTGAAACTTATCATGTTGGCATTAAGGGTATTAGACAGGTCGGCGCCTGAACTGCCGAGGTTGCACTTGATAATTACATATCCATATTCAGCCGCATACAGCTGATGGTATCCTTCGGCGGATAGTTCCGCGGTTGCGGTAGCGGAAAGCCTCAGGGCATGGGTGCCTTCATAAGCATCCCCCTCAACGACGTCAAAACTATGCACAACAGAAGAGCCCCCCCTTGCGCCGTCGTCAACTGCGGTCCATATGGAACCATACTCAGATATCTTGTTACCGTCTTCAAACCCGTCTACGAGATCTCCGGCTTCAGGCACAAAAGGGTCCCCCGCGGGCCCGGGCCCCGAAGGAGTCTGCGCACAACCAAAAAGAAACAATACCGCCAGAACAACCGCTGCTGCCATAACTTTTTTCATAAATCCTCCCTTTTAATATTTTAATATATTATATA
>CAYGHG010000006.1:0-46951 GCA_964349515.1 uncultured Spirochaetia bacterium | reverse complement strand
TATATCGTATTTATGCAGATATTCTTTAGCAAAAAATCGGACAAAAACCTTTTCTATCTTCTTTTAATGTTTTTTATGAGTTCTACTTCTCCCCTGTTTATGCCTGTAATCTTTGAAATTTCATCAGCAGCCATGCCGCTGTCAATAAGCCGGGCCACGTAATCATTCCTGGATTCTCCGGAAGACCCGGAATCAGACGGGGCTTCAAAAGACTCATTGATTGTGAATTTTGCGGTCCCTGCCGCAGCATCCGCTTGCGGCTGCTGCACATTTTTTTCCTGAGGCGTATGCGCCGCATCAGGCCCGGCGGAAGCAGCAGAAACCGGAAGAGACATTTCCGTCTTAAAATCAGCCTCTCGCATATACCTGTTGCGCTCAATAATGTATTTTAGCTCCCTTATTTTAGACTCTACAGCCTTAACAACAGCGTTCATTTCCGCCATTTTAAGGTCCATTTCCCTTAGTTTTGATTCAGACACCTTATTTAACTCGTCAATCAGGTTGTGCATATTCTGTTGGAATTCAATCAGTTCAAGGTCTTCCAGGGAATTTTGCCCGCCGTTTTTGTTCGAGGCCTTTACAATCAGCAGTATAAGGACCAGTATTATAAGTGCAATGTTTATGGCTATTAATATTGTCATTATCACGCCTTTATATCTAAATTTCCGCCGGTGTAAGAAGCGCGGTTTTTTTCGGATTGGCTTTTTTCAGATCCCTGCTCATTCTCTAAAAATTCTTTTTTTTCTCCCTGTGGTTTACGCCACTCGCGGGCCTTGTCGTTATTTTTACCAATGCCGGAAGTATTCTGCCTCTCTTTAGTTTCCTGAATCAAATGGGGTTTTAAAGCGGATTTTTCCTTTATGGTAAGTGCTTCCTGCGCCTGGGCAACCTGAGCATGCTGCTGTTGAACGTTTTGAACCTTATCAGCTATATTTGAAGCGCTGATTGTAACCTGAAGGTCGTGCAGCCTCATGGCTTATCAGCTCCTTGTAAGCGCAGCAAACACCGCTCTTCCGTCCGGATTATCCGGAATACGGAAGCACCTGGACTTCGCCGTTTTTCTCGACAAAAGTGCAGTATTTGAGCTCGTCAGATATTGTCCTTTGCGCTTTATTTACCACTATCTTAACACCCGTGTAAACCAGTCCGAGGCAGTTTACCTTGCCTCTTTTTGTAGTCTGCATATCTTTGGCTTTTGTTTCAAGGTTGTTTTTAACCTCTTCCCATTTCTTCTGGTCGGTCATCAGTTTAAACTGAGTCCTGGTAAGCTTTGCCATCATATCCCTTTTGTCGGCAGGAAACTGCGCTCCGAGTTTCTGACTGAGATCCTTAAGAAACAGTATTCCTTTTTTCGTCTTATCCAGCTGCTCTTCAATATTTTTAAGCTCGGTAGTGGCCTTATTCATTTCTTCCCTCATTTTAGGTGTTTCGCCTATGGAAATCTCAGTGGGCGTAGCCATCTTCGCCCCTATTTCCTTTGCGGTCACCTCGTGCGCCGCGGCTATCGTTCCACCCACGACAAGCCCTTTTGCCCCCATGACTATGATTTTATTTCCGGCTATCAGGGTGGAGTGCATTGCCGCTTCATTAACTATAATGCTTTTTTCAGTTTCAACATAAGCGTTTCTAATATATTTGGTGGTGATATCGTCCATCGCGATGACTCTCGCTTTTTTTCCGACGATGCCGCCTTTGACTGTCACCTTACCACCGGCTATTATTTCGGTGCCGTCAGCAACCTCGTCAATTATCACGTCTTCCCCCGCCTTAATCTTAAACTCTCCTGCATTTCCGTGGATAATCACAGTGCCCACGAAGTCAATGTTTCCGATTGAAAGGTCAAGATCTCCCTGAGTTTCAAATATCGCAAGCACTTCAAGCTTATTGTTTTTGTATATTACCTGGCCGTCATTATCCGCAATATAAAGCTCCGGATTGTCAGCCGCAGGTACCACTCCTTTTCCGAATACAAATTTAACGTCATTGCCTTTTGATGATTGTATAGGCGTGCCTTTTACCGTCATTCCGTCCACGCCGTTAGTGGGGGATATTTTTCTTGCGAGCGCCTGGCCCTTTTTAACGTTTTGTATTGATTTGACATTCTTGTAGTCTATCCTGTCGCCTTCAGCTTCGGCTGTCGCTGCGGCAGCTTCCGCGTCAGCACTCCGCTTTTCATCCGAGTCAAAAAGCATTTCTAGTTTTGCATCTTCACCGTTAATAACTGACTGGCCTTCCGCCACGACATCTTCAATCTGTTCAAGAAAAACAGTAGGGTCATCTTTTGCGCTGAGCGCCTTTTTTACAAGCGTATCAACTACATTTTCTTTTACGCCAAAAACAACACCGTGGTCATTCAAAGCCTTTTTTACATCATCAACCGATGTTTCCCTGCCGCCGCCCTGCGGGGGTACTATTGTAAGCTGTGCGTACATCTCATCCGGGGTTACATTTATAAAAATCTGTCCGTCTTTTACGTCTATGCGCTCTTTTACAACAAGCACCGGTTTACCTGTAGCGTCCTTTACGGAGCGTTCAACTTCAGGCCAGTCAATATCCTTGCCGGCAAGTTTTGTTTCCACCTCATGCTTGATTTTATCCTTTTCAACCGGCTTTCCTTTGCCTTTAGGCGGAAAAACTGTAAGATAAGTACCGTCCTCTTCGGTTGTGATTGTAGAATACCCGTCCATATCAACCATCAGGTCACCTCTCCTGTTCTAATTTTCTGAAATATCCCCTCAGCTTTAACAATATTTTAGTATGTATCTGGCACACGCGGGATTCAGAAACATCAATTACCCTGCCAATTTCCGCAAAAGTAAGCTCATCCCAGTAGTATGTATCCATTACAATTCGCTCTTGTTCATCAAGCCTTTCAATGAATGAGACCAGCGCTTTTGATGCTTCGCTCTTTTCAAATTCAGCCGTAATTCCCTCTGCTGTACCCAGTATATCCTCAAGATAGAGCTTGTCTCCGCTGCTGTTAAAGACATCACTGTCGAGCGAAATCAGAGAAATACCTTTAATTTTATCCAATATATCATAAAAACGGGCTTTTGTCATCTTTAATTCTTTTGCTATCTCATCATCCGTAGCAGGCCTGCCGAATTTTGATTCAAATTCCGCGTATGCACGCTCTATTTTTTTTCCGTCTTCCCTGACATTTTTAGGGACAAGATCCTCGCGCCTTAAAGCGTCAAGAATTGCTCCTCTGACTCTTTTTGATGCAAATGTTTCAAATTTTACATTTTTGGACAGATCAAATTTGTCAATAGACTCCATGAGCCCTATTACGCCCTCAATATACAAGTCTTCTCTGTCGTTTCCCCTGATTTCCGGCGGAAGCCTGTAAGAAACCGTATCAGCCATATATTTTACAAGCGGAAGATATGAAAGAATGAGCTTGTCACGGTCCCTGTCGTCCCTGTTTTTTACGAATTCTTTCCACAGCGCTTCATTGTTAGGTTTTTCCATTTTATCCCCGGATTAATCAAAAATCATCTTTTATTACAAAATCTATTTTTTTCCCTTTTTTTGAGTCATTGTCCTTTTTAAATTCAGCCGGCACAAATTCATCTTTTCCGGCGGAAGCAGCCTTTGAGCCGTAAATCAGGCCCAGAATAAAGAATGATACAAAAAAAACAGCTGCGCCTCCGGCTACGGCGCCCAGTACAATGTCAATTATTTCCCGGCTGACATTGATTATTCCTCCCAGAAAGAAACCCGCAAGCCCCGCAATTATTGATACTTCCGCCTTTGCGCGTGGTGTCATTTTTTCTTTTCTTTCCGCCCGCTTTTTACATTTTCCCTAAATATGTACTTTATGAGCCTGTCACGAACCTGCTCATTTATGTCTGTAAATTTTACTTTTATCTGGTATTCCCCCGCCCCCTTTTTTACACTTCCTATAACCTCGCCCTCCAGCTCAACAGGTTTTTTCCCGCCGTCAGGAAGCTCAATATCCATTTCCAGCCTTTCGCCGTTTTTAAGGGGTTTTGGAAGCATCATAGTCAGTCCGTTACCGCTTATCGTTTCAGTTTGCGTGACATCCGCAGGAACAGCGGTACTGGCAAATTTGTCTATCACCACCTTGTAATCAACCGTAATCATTTTCTTTATTCTTACGAAATTCCTTCTCTCTCCGGCCATGTTCACTCCTCCTTATTGGGTTTGTGAATTTCCAAATATGTCCAAAAACCTGGCAAGCAGATTTTTTTCATGCGCAGCACCCTTGTGTATATCTTTTGAATACCTGTCAGATATTCTCCCGGCTATCTGTTTAATGCATTCCGAAGCCTTTGATGAAGGATAAAGTACGGAAAAAGGCTTCTGCGCCATTACCGAAGATAACACGCTCTTGTCCCTGTAGATGAATCCGTAGGACTCCACAAAAATGTTTAAAAACCGCCTTGAGAGTAGTATTACTCTTGAGGCTATTTCCTTTGCCTCCTCTTTTGTATTTGCCATATTCACTATTAGTTTGAGAGGAATCTTGTTTTTGCTCATCGAAGTAACTTTAATGAGCCCGTAGGCATCCATCAGGGCTGTGGGCTCGGGGGTCGTGACCACTATCGAGTAGTCGGAAGCATATATGAAACTCAATGTGTTTTTGCTTATGCCTGCTCCCGTATCCACAAGCATTATATCTACCATGTCTTCCAGTTCGGAAAGGTTTCTGATAAAAGAATCCCTCTGCTGATTGCTCAGATTAACCAACTCTTTTACACCCGATCCGCTTGCAATTATCTTTATTCCGAATTCCGTTTCTGTGATTATGTCCTTTAAGTCCTTCTCCCCGTTGATTACATGGGACAAATTGTACTTGGGATTTATGCCCAGCAGAATGTCAATATTGGCAAGGCCCAGGTCCGCATCCATTATCATAACTCTGTTGCCCATTTTACTGAGCTCAATGGCAAGATTCACCGTAAAATTACTTTTTCCCACGCCGCCCTTGCCGCTTGCCACTGCAATAACCTTGGTTGCGGTGCGCTTTCCCGGAGTTAAGGCATCTTCGCCCTCTTCCTGCGGCGGAGGGTTCTCCATCTTTCTTTCCTTTACGAGTTCTCTTAGTTTTTCTGCCTGATCCACGCTTCAAAATCTCCTTTCACCACAAGCCTGGCAATTGCGTTTTTGTCAGCCGGCTGAAGGTCGTCTGGAACCGTCTGTCCCACCGAAAGATATGAAATCGGGATGCCTCCGGACCCTAGCGAAAGATTAAGCAGCAGCCCGTAATTCTTTGTCTCATCAAGTTTTGTAAAAAGTATCCTGTGAATAGGCACAAGCCCGAAATTATTTATCATAGACAGCGCGTCGAAATACTTGGTCACGGCACTTAGCACTATGTGGGTTTCAATCGGCGAATAGACCTCAAGAAAGTCCTTTAATTCAGCGAGGTGGCGCTTATTACGAGGGCTTCTTCCGGCTGTGTCAAAAAGTATTATATCCTTGTCTATGTGCTTGTTAATGACTTTTAGGAAATCCTCGGGGGTCAGGACAATTTCAACAGGTATTCCCATAATATCGCCGTATTTTTTTAACTGCAGGTCTGCCGCAATCCTGTAAGTATCGGCGCTGACCATTACCACGCGTTTATTTTCCATCAACGCAAAATGCGCCGCCAGTTTTGCGATTGTGGTAGTTTTACCCACTCCCGTCGGGCCGATCATAGCCATTACCTTCGTAGTTCCTTTTGCAGTCTTAACCGGGCCGGCAGTCTGTATCGTTTCGGCTAGATAATCTATTATGAATTTTTCAAGAAAAGCCCTGTTATTGAGCTGTGACTCCGGCAGCTGGGTATTTAAAGACTGCAGCACGCGGTAAACTACAGACTCCTCAACACCGTTTTCTATCAGGGTTTTTTGCAGCCTTCCCAACCCCTCTTTAAGTCCGGTCTGGGCCTGCGAAGGCATGGAGGAGTTTTCTCGCGGCATTCTGGTTATTGTATTAACTGAAATTTTTCCTTCGTTTAGTTCCCTGGAGAGCATTTCATTTTTCAGGCTGATATCTTCTATTCTGCGGTAGGTGTTTAATACTTCCATTTCCCTGCTTTCGGCATGCCTTGACCTGGCTGCAGGCATATGATCACTTCTTAATGATGCCGGAGCCTGCTGCTGAACCGGCTGATCTTTTCTCGGCTGCCTTTCAACATTCATATCAATCCCGGCTGTAACCTCGGTACGTTCCCTGCCAAATACCCCAAATATTCCGCCGGTCTTAAATTTTTTCGTATGAAGAATAACAGCTTCAGGGCCGAAATCTTTCTTTACCCTGGCAAGGGCTTCCTGTAAGGTATCTGCCTCAAACTTTTTTATCCTCATTATTCAGCTTTCACCGCCCCGACCGAACGCACTTCTACTTTTGGAAGAATTTCATTGTATGAAAGCACGGCAAGATTTGGAATGATTTTTTCAATAAGCCTGCGCACATAAGCCCTGATAATAGGCGAGCACAGTATGACAGGCTCGTATTCCTTGCCCGCATTTTTTCTGAACTCAAGTATCACGCTGTTGTACATCCGCTGTATAATCTGCGGCGGCAGCGCTGCCGCTGACGGCCTTTCTGCTTTTCTTACCGCATCCGTAAGCTTCTGTTCAAGGTCTGTTTCAATAGTTATCGCGTAAATAACTCCGTCCTTTGCATATTTATTAGTAAAAATCCTTGCCATTGACTGCCTTACAAACTCGGTCAATATTTCTGTTTCTTTTGTCTGGCGGGCATAATCAGCAAGCGTTTCAAAAACCGTGACAAGATCCCTTATTGACACCTTTTCTTTCAGCAGATTCTGCAGTACTTTCTGCACCTCTCCGAGTGACAGAAGGCCCGGTATTAGTTCGTCCACAACGGCAGGGTTGTTTTTCCTCGCGTTATCTACAAGTTTGTGAACGTCCTGCCTCGTCAAAAGCTCGTCTGAATGGGCTTTAATAACCTCCGAGAGCTGCGTTGATATCACTGAGGGAACGTCAACAACAGTGTAGCCTTTCATTTCCGCATTACGTTTTTCCTCTTCTTTTATCCATTTTGCAGGCAGATTAAAAGCAGGGTCTCTGGTCTCAATGCCTGTTATGTCTTCGGCGTTTGAACCCGGCTTCATCGCAAGGTAATATCCCACTTCTATTTTCCCTCTTGAAACCTCCACACCTTTTATCTTAACCACATATGTATTTGAATTAAGCTGCATGTTATCCCGTATCCTGATAGGCGGTACAACAAGCCCGTATTCAAGCGCAATCTGCTTTCTCAGCATTGTCACCCTGTCAAGCAGGTCACCTCCCTGTGCAGGATCAACAAGCGGTATAAGAGCAAAACCGATTTCAAGCTCCATCGTGTCAACCTGTATCAAAGGCATTACATTTTCAGGCTCGCGCGCCGACTGTTCTGATTTTGCGGCTTTAGAGCCGGTACGTTCGGCCTCTTTTTTAAGGCTTAAATTAATGGTATATGATATTATTCCTGCCGCAGCAGCCAGAAGAAAAAATGGTATTTTTACAACCCAAGACGGAAAAATAATTCCAAGTATCAGCAGGATAACCGCTACAAGGCTGATAGCCCTTGGCTGCGACAACATCTGTCCGGCAAAGTCCTGGCCGAGGTTTGCATCCGAGGCCGCCCTTGTTACTATTATACCCGTGCCGACAGAGAGAAGCAGGGCAGGTATCTGCGTAACAAGCCCCTCGCCTATAGTGAGTATGGTATAACGCGTGGCTGCCTCAGCCATTGTCATCTGGTGGAAGACTATTCCTATAAAAAAACCTGCGACTATGTTTATAATAACGATTACAATTGCGGCGATAGCATCTCCGCGTACAAATTTCGAGGCACCGTCCATAGCTCCGTAGAAGTCAGCCTCTTTTTCAATATCGCGGCGCCGTTTTCTTGCTTCATCGTCTGTTATCAGGCCGGCATTTAAATCCGCGTCTATTGCCATCTGTTTGCCCGGCATAGCATCCAGGGTAAACCTGGCGGCGACCTCGGCAACCCTCTGCGCGCCTGAAGTGATAACCACGAACTGTATGAGTATTATTATGCTGAAAATAACAAGCCCGACCACAAGCCCGCTTAAATCCTTTGTCCCCACTACAAAACTTCCAAATGTCTCTATCACCTCTCCGGCATAAGCCTCGCTTAAAATCAGCCTTGTAGCCGATATATTAAGTGCCAGCCTGAATACGGTGGTAACCAGCAGAAGTGCAGGAAACGTGGAAAACTGGAGAGGTTCATTAGTGTACATTGTTATTACAAGAACCATAAGCGCCAAAGCAATGTTTAAAGTCAGGAGTATGTCAAGCAACGGCGTGGGCATAGGAACTATTATCATCAGCACAACTGCTACTATGCCGATTATAATAATCATGTCCGAAGACGAGCGCAGGGTCTGTGCAAACCCTGCCGTCTTGACGTTAGTGCCGTTAGCCATTATGTACTACCTCCGGGATTTGTCAATAAATTGCCAGTATTTAAAGTATTATCCAACTTTTTGCCGTTTTCTTCAAGTTTTATTTTGCCTTTTGCCTGATAAACAAATGCCAGTATTTCGGCAACTGCCTGAAAAAATTCGGGTGAAATCTCCCACCCCACCTCCAGCTTTACAAGGCTTCTGGCAAGCGGCGGGTTTTCAACTATCACAACACTGTTTTTCCTGGCGATTTCTTTGATTTTCTCCGCCATGAGGTTCATTCCTTTTGCCACGATCACCGGCGCACCGGTACCGCCCTCCTCGTAGCGGAGCGCTACGGCAACGTGAGTAGGGTTTGTAATAACCACATCTGCGCGGGGTATCTCGGAAATCATGCGTTTCCTTGCCATTTCGCGCTGTATATTCCTAATTCTCGCTTTTACAAAAGGATCCCCTTCCATCTGCTTCAACTCGTCTTTTACCTCCTGTTTTGACATCTTGAGGTTGTCCTCGTAGTCATAACGCTGGTAGAGGTAATCTATTATGGAAAACACTACAAAAGCAATTACAATCTTCATTGCAAGCTTAAAAGCCGTTGAAGCAGCAAACGCAAAATATGTTTCCATGTCCATTAGGGGGGTCATAAATATTTCGTTAAACACCTTTTGCACGGAACTGTACAATATGTAACTTATAACTCCTATTTTGAATACGGCCTTTATCAGCTCAAACAGCGTTCTTTTGGAAAAAATCCTCTTAAACCCCTTAATCGGGCTGATTTTACTTATATTTGGTTTCATCGGTTCAAAAGAAATGAGAAAGCCGAACTGAGAAACATTTGCCGCGAGGGCAATTATAAATACCGTTATCAGAATCGGCAGAAGCGACATCATTATTTTCTGAAGCATTAGCGTAAGTTCTTTCATCGCGGTATCAGAAGTCAGTTCGATAGAAAATGCATTTCCCCAGAAATATACTCCCGCGCCTTTAAGGACTGACATCATGTAAGGTCCGAATATTTTCAGCACCACAAGCGCCATAAGCACGTTAAGCATTGAATTTACCTCAACACTTCTAATGACCTGCCCTTTTTTTCTGGCGTCCTGCTTTTTTTTCGGCGTGGCTTTTTCTGTTTTTCCGGGTTCTGCCATATTATGCCACCCTCATTGCCCTGATAAGATAATAAATATCATCCCACATTGAAGTCAGAAGGCTGTTAAAAAGATTCACTATTATCGGGAGTGCGATAAGCACTGCCGTAATCCCCACCATTATGTTTAGCGGAAGCCCCACTATGAACACATTCATCTGCGGTATAGTCCTTGCGATAAAACCCAGCGTCAAATTTGTCAGAAAAAGCGCCAGCGTGGCCGGGCCGGCAATTTTAAATGCTATCACAAACATATGGTAAAACATATCGCTGAGTTTTACCGCCGCAGCCTGCGTCATGCCCGCAGCACCGATCGGGGCCAGCCTGAAACTGTCTGATACCGCCTGTATTAACATATGATGCCCGTTTATTGCCATAAAAATCAGCATTCCCAGCACGAATTTGAACTGCCCGATTATGGAAACCTGTGTATTTGACATCGGATCTATAACGTTAACTATGCCGAAACCCATCTGGAGGTCTATTATCTGTCCGGCGAGCTGTATGGCAGCAAAAAGCATATATGCGGCAAAACCAATAACAACACCCACTATCACCTGCTGAAGCGCAAGCAGCCCGAAACCCATGATATCAGGCGGCATTGTCCCCGTAATTTTCCCCGCTGACGGAAAAATAAGAAAAGCCAATATAAAAGAGAAAGCTATTTTTACAATGTCAGGCACATTCCTGCTTCCAAAAAGAGGCGCTGTAATGAAAATCGCTGATACCCTTATTGCGACCAGCATAAAAACCTGAAGTTCTACGAGGGCAAGATTAAAGATATCGAGTTCCATCATAGAGCGCCTACATTTTCATGTAGTTCGGAATATTCATAAAAAGAGTCGAAGTAAAATTCAGCATTATTCTCAATATCCAAGGTCCAAAAATGATCAGTGCAAGAATGACAACTATAATCTTTGGTACAAACGTTAATGTCATTTCCTGTATCTGCGTGACTGCCTGAAATATGCTTATCACGACTCCTGTAAAAAGCGCAATCCCCAATAACGGCGATGAAATCAGCAGCACCGTAATAAGAGCCTCGCGTCCAAAGCTGGTTACGAATTCTATGCTCATATAGGCCCGCTAAAAACTTACAATGAGTGCCCTTGAAAGAAGGTGCCAACCATCCACAAGGACAAACAAAAGAATTTTAAAAGGCAGAGATATCATGACAGGCGGAAGCATGAGCATACCCATAGACATTAATACGCTTGCCACCACCATGTCTATAATAAGGAATGGAATGTATATAAGAAACCCTACCGTAAAAGCAGTCTTCAGCTCACTGATTATAAAAGCCGGTATTAAAACTCCGGTAGGTACATCATCCTGATTTTTAGGCCTGGGCGTTTTTGAGAGAAAAATAAAAAGAGCAAGGTCTTTTTCCCTTGTCTGCTTAAACATGAATTTTCTCAGGGGCTTTAAAGACTCATTTATAGACTCTTCCAGCGTTATCTTATTCTGCACGTAAGGAGTCCAGCCCTTTTCATATATTTCAATTCCCACGGGTTTCATTAAAAAGAATGTCATAAAGAGAGCCAATCCTATAAGTATCTGGTTAGGCGGTATCTGCTGGCTTCCCAAAGCCTGGCGCAGAAAAGACATAACTATAATAATCCTCGTAAACGATGTCATAAGAAGCAGTATTGCAGGGGCAAGCGTAAGAACTGTCAAAAGCAGCAGTATCTGAATGGTAGCAGTAACATCTGCCGGAGATTTGGCGGGCGTTACTCCTATATCAATACGCGGTATTGAAACTGCGGCTGCGGAAGACTGAGCCGACGCAAGAATAAAAAGCGTGACTGCGGCAAAAAAAACTGTAAGTCTTGTTATCCGCGCCATTATTGTCTGCCCCCGCCTTTCCTCAACCTGTCTATCAGGTTCTTTATTTTTTTATTACCGGACTCCACGAGCTGTTTTCCCTGTTTCAGATACGCTCCTTTTAATTCTTCGGAGAACTTCGACTCATTCTTCATCCTGTATTTTGAAATATATTCATCGGATTTTGCCCTGATCTCATCTTTCTCAGCGGTATCGGTTACTTCCGCCAACTGAGATATGTTCTCCTGAGTGGCGCCCAAAAGCAGAACCCTCCCTCCAAACTCAATTACGTAAAGACGTTTCTTGTCCTCCAGATATTCCTTTGCCAGTACTTTGACCACACCTTCAGTACGCATCGGTATCGATGCCCTGACATAGAAAAACTTTAGGGCGATCATGAGGACGTAAATCAGGCCGATTACGAATAGCAATGAGATGGCGAGTTTAAAAAGTGTTTCCAGCAGCCCCGGGGACTGGGGTATTACCGGATTTTCTATCGTGTTAATCTCAGACTGAAGATATGGAACTTCAGTCTTTTGCGCTGTGGCATCCGTTCTTTCTGATTTGCCTTCAACCGTTGCCGCAAAAACTACGCAGCTGAAAAAAAAAAGGCTGAATAAAATTAACGCGGTTTTTTTCATCTTATATCTTTGGTATCCTGTCAGCAGGCCTTATTATGTCGGTTATCCTGATACCAAAATTCTCGTCAATAACTACAACCTCACCCTTTGCTATATACTTCTGATTTACCAGAATATCAACAGGTTCTCCCGCCAGTTTATCAAGTTCTATAACCGAGCCCGGTGACATTTCAAGAACGTCGCGCACCAGTTTCTGGGTTCTGCCGAGTTCAACCGTTACCTGCAGCGGCACATCCATAACGATATCAAGACTCTGCTCGTATACGTTGCCTCCCGAAGATTCAGAACGAAGTTCTGACGCAACCACGTTGCGCGCACTCGGAGCGGTTTTCTTTGCGGTAGAAGCTCCGGCTGTAGCGTCTGTTACAAAACCGTCAAGCGAAACCTCTGCCTGCGGCCCTGATTTTATTGCTTCTGCGGCCGGGCCGGAAATTACAACTGCAATTTTACCCTGATCAAAATCACCTATTTTCAAATTGCCTTCAAGTATGACAACATCGCCGTCTAATCCCGGTACAATGCCTGCGCCCAGGTCAATCACAGATACTTCCATGGGAGTAGTAAGCAAAGTTTTCGCAGTCTGAGAAGCAATACTGCTTACGATTGAATCAAGCGCCTGATTTGTAAGTTCCGTAACCGCGCTTAAATGAAGATCTTCAAGTGCTGCCGGCGGGTTTGACCCGTCCTGGCCTATCATGAGGTCTGCCATTATTGCTGCCTGCGCTTCGGATACTATAAGCGCGGCAATTCCCTCCCCATCGCTCAATTCAACAGGAGCAACAAGATTGCTTCCCGTCATAATAGAACCTATTGAGCCGGCGTCAACAGAATCAACCTGAACGGTTTCTATTGATACCTGTTTCCCGAGAAGCTCCCCGAGCGTGCTTTCCGCACCCGCGAGGGATTTAGACATTATCTCTGTTGCGTTATTCTGTTCGTTTCCAATGAGAGCCAATTTGGCACCTCCACTATTTAATTAAGAACTTCTTTTCATAAGAAGTATCTTCTTTCTGTATCGCATTCGTTATCTTAACGGCTTTTTTCTTGCCTTTTGTGCCTATCTTGCCGTAGAACATGGGTTTATCTTCAACTCTTATCAGAATTTCATCCTTTGCGTTTGTATCAAGCTTGATAATATCTCCAAGTTTCAAACTGGTGACATCTTTCATCTTTAGAAGAGTGCCTCCGAGGTTGGCGTATATGGGCACCCAGGTCTTGCGCAGCTTGTCGCTGAGAATGTCATGGGTTTCCTTGGACATCTCCTCTTTTGAAAGAGTAAACCACTGCTTTGCACTCAGTTTATATAGCACCGATTCAATTACCATATAAGGAATACACATCGACATTGCGCCTACATGCTCTTTTATCTTAATTTCAAAATTCAGGTTGAGCGTCATCTCGTTCGGCGCAACTATCTGGACAAACTGAGGATTTGTCTCTCTGGCTTTGATTTCAGGGTCAAAATCCACTATCCTGTGCCAGGAATCCTTGAGGTTTCCAAAAGCTTTCTCTATTAACTTGCCCACTATTGCCTGCTCAAGATCTGTAAGCTCCCTGGGTTTGTTTATAGCCTCTCCCTGTCCGCCAAGCACCCTGTCAATTATGGGAAAAATTATGCTCGGATTAACTTCAAATATTGCGAGCCCTTTTAACGGTTCAAGCGAGAATACAGCAATACTTGTAGGATTCGGGATCCTTTCAATATACTCACTATAAGTAAGCTGTTTTACGGAAGTAACAGTAACCTCCGCTATTGTCCTTATGTACCCTGAAAGGTCAGCGCCGAAATGACGGGCAAAACTTTCGTGCATCATTTCAATAGTCCTGATCTGGTCCTTTGAAAACTTGTCAGGGCGTTTGAAATCATAGATCTTCATTTTGCCTTTCTTTTTTCCAACGCTTGGCCTGGGCCCGGAAGACGGAAGTACCTGTTGATCTTCCTCTTCCTCTTCGTCTTCCTCTGCCTTGTCTGCCACAGCCGGTGAACTTTTCATGCCTGCAAGAAGCGCGTCAAGCTCTCCGTCGGATAAGATATCGTCAGCCATTAATCACACTCCGTGTAATGTATTATTTACTGTATGGCAAAAGATGTGAAATATACCCTTGCAAGCTGTCCCCTGTTTAACACTGCATTAATCTTATCTTTAACTTCCTGTTTAAGGGCATCTCTATTTTCAGGGTCGTACAACTGAACCGATGTTTTTGAACCGAGAGTTGTGATAACAATATCTTTTATTTGCGGCATTCTCGCGTCCACTTCTTCTGCGAGCCTGGGGCTGCTGCCGTAGTCAAGTTCCATGACTACGTTTGCCCTGAGGTAGTGGGTTTCCGTCGGATCAGCCAGATTCACAACAAATTCACCCAGTGAAGTGATGGGTCCAAGCTCAGGTTTCTCTACAATCACTTTTTTGGTAGCCGGGGTTGTCTTTGATGAAAGTGCGACAAAAGTAACCACAACAGAAACAGCACTCAAAACTAATACCGCACCCACCAAAACAAGTATCGTCTGTAACATCTTCTTATCATCTGCAGCTGCCATACACTACCTCCTGAAATTTATTTATCAGTATTTTAAATTATCTATGTTTTCCTGTTGTATCTGTTTTCTGATTCTTTCATCCGACGGAAGCGGAAGCTCCCTTGACTGTATTTCCCTGTCGCCGATAAGATCCGCTTTGAGGAGGACTATATCTATTCTTCGGTTTTTCTGCCTCGTTATATCATCTATATTTGGTACGAGCGGTTTAAAGGAAGAATACCCCGCCGCGGAAAGCCTGTCGGGAGATATACCCTTTACAATCAGATACTTTACAACGCTTACAGCCCTTGCCGATGATAAATCCCAATTATCGTTGTACTTAGCCCTAATCTGCGGATTTGAAATCGGAGTGTCGTCTGTATGCCCTTCAACTATTATTGGATTAGTAGTGTCTCTTAAAAGTTCTGATATGTCAGACAACATAACCCTTGTTTTAGGAAGCAAAGCCGTTGAACCGCTGTTAAAAAGAACATTGTCCGTCATGAGGCTTATTACCAAACCTCTTTCATTAAACCTGACATTTACCTCTTTTTCCAGTTTTTTCTGAAGCAGCCATTTTTGTACGCGCTGCCTTGTGGTGGTAAGCTGAACCTGAGACTGCTCCATAACAACAGGCTTTGTGTCAGTAGTCGCACCGGTGCTCAAAACAGAAACCTGGCCTTTTATACCAAATGCATTGCCAAGAGCCATCGAAAGCGCCCTTAGTTTTTCCTGGTCAACCTGGGACATCGAGTAAAGAATAACGAAAAGAGCAAAGAGAAGTGTTAACATATCCGCGTATGTGAGAAGCCATCTCATCATACCTCCGGATTCCATCTCTATGCTATCACCACCGCCGCCTTTTCCCTTTTTTCTCCTTGACATTATCCCTTTGGCTCCTTAATTTTATTTTTCTTCTTCGCCTTCAGCCGCAGGCTTGCCGGCTTCCTGCTCTTTCGGCGAAAGGAAGGCTTTAAGTTTCTCTTCAACTATCCTCGGGTTGTCACCTGCTGATATTGAAAGAATGCCTTCTATCATAACTTCCCTTATTAGCACTTCCTGTGCTGATTTTGCCTTTAATTTAAAAGAAATTGGAAGAAATATCAGGTTTGCAAAAGCGATTCCATACAATGTAGCGATAAAGGCGACAGCTATAGCACCCGCAACCTTTGCCGCCGATTCAAGCATTGACAGCGCGTTTACAAGCCCCATAACCGTTCCGATGATTCCCATGGTAGGCGCGTATCCGCCCATAGTCCCGTATAGGCCTTCACCGAGTTTATGCCTGGTTTCAAGGAAAGAAAGGTCTGTTTCAAGAATACTTCTTACAAGTTCAATATCGGTTCCGTCAACAACGAGCTGTATTCCTTTTTTTAAGAAATTATCATTAACATTTGCAATTTCATCCTCGAGTCCTAAAAGACCTTCTCTTCTTGCTTTTGTGGCAAATCCAACAAGAGTCTGTATCACATCAGCAGGGTTCATATCGCGTTGTATAAAAGCCTGCTTTAATACCGGAAGCCAGTTTGCAAATACAGCCATCGGGAAGCTGACCATGGTTGCACCAACGGTTCCTCCCATAACTATGAAAAAGGCTGATATCTGAAAGAATACCACTACGTGTCCGATATCGCCATGGGCTTCGAACATTAATCCTATAAACATAAAACCAAAACCTATTGCAAGACCTGCTATTGTTGATATATCCAAACGCACAGAGACACCCCCTGGGTTAGTTTTTTTCGCCTTCTTTTATTAGAGGAAGTACCAATTCTTTTCTGTATTTTTTCACGTCTGCGAGAACCTCTTCTACGCTGTTTTTCACGTTTATTTTCCTGCCTGTCGTCATTGTTATCATCGTGTCCGGAATGCTTTCAATCATCTCTATTAAATCGCTATTAATAACAACCTTTTTTCCGTCATACCGGGTTACAAATATCATTTCAAATCTCCCTGCAAAATGTAAAGTCATTCTACAAATTTTTCCGTTTATTGTCAACGAAAAAAATGAAAAATCCTGGTGTTTCATTATTCAAATTAGCGTTTTATTTTTAACCCTTAAGTTTCAATAAAAAAACCCGGCAGGTTTTACCCTGCCGGGCCTTTCTATTTCAGGCTATCCTCAGCTATTACCTGCCAAGGTTAACCAGTGTGTCAAGCATATCTGCCGAGGAAGTGATAATCCTGGCGTTTGATTCAAAGCCCCTCTGAGCTACTATCATGTTTGTCAGCTCAACCGAGAGGTCAACGTTTGAAGCTTCAAGAGCCCCGCCGACAACAGTTCCTGCTCCTGCAATACCGGCTTCAGAATACCTCGCAATACCCGAGTTGGTTGTTGCAGAATAACCCGAGTTACCGGATTTAGCAAGCCCCTGAGGGTTCATGAATGTTGCCATGGCTATTTTCGCGATGGTGATTGAGCGGTCGTTTGTAAACTCACCGATAAGCCCGCCGGTCGAGTCCACGCTGAGAGCCCTTAAATCACCCGCTCCGTAGCCGTTCTGCTCTTTTGCATAAGCGGTTGACTGAGGCACATACTGCTGAACTCCGCCTATTGTCTGGTATGTTCCGCGTACGTCTCCGGTCAGACCGTCTCTCAAGCCCGGCTGTGCAGGGTCAAGCTGCGTGTTTGCACCAAGCGGTGTGTTTACTGAAATATAAGCGTTTCCTAAGCTGTCAACGTTACCTGCCGGTATTGTGCCTGCATCCCACGAGTTAGGCGTACCATGGTTCAGTGTGATTGTCCACGGAGAAGCTGCACCGTCAGGCATAAGCCCCTGAGCCGCGTCATTTTGAACGAAATATAGCTGCGGCCCATAATGTGTGACTCCGTCAACCGTTACAGAGTGTGACTGCCTTGCAAACGGCCCCTGCCCTGCTACCGCGCCGGGGGTAATACCTGCAAGCCCCCACCCGTCGCCGTTGGATGCAAGCGAACCGTCCGGATTAAACCAAATAGGAGAATAAACATCAACCGCGCTGGCACCGCTGTTATTCTGCATGTCAATGTTTGTTCCGCCTATGCAGTTGTAATAATCAGGCTCGCCTGTAAGTATCCTGCTGCCCTGAACATAAGTGGTGTCAAATGCATACCAGTCCCATACCGGCCTGTAGTCATTGCCGCCGCCCGATGCATCTACACCGTGCTGAAAGTACCAGAGCGTGATTGAGCGCTTGTTACCAAGCGAATCAAACACCTGCATTGTGGCAGAGTGGTCAGGCTGTATCTTTTCTGAATTCGGATTTGTCTGGTCGGTATGGAAGTAAGCAATATCTGCAGGCGTCCAGACATAACCCGCAGCTCTTGTCGGAATCTGATTAAGATCATCCAAATTCAGAGCGTTAGCCGCAACAAAAGCATTCGGCGAATGATTGGAAGGAAGAGCTGTTGCTGTGCCAATCGGAACCGCAGCTACCGAAGCATAGTTATTCAGCGGTGTGTTGGAATCCAGATTGCCGGCAAATTTAATGAACTGTGTCATCTGCGCAGCCATAGTCATATCTCTGGGTATTATTATATTTCCTATCTGTGATACGTCCGTTGTATTGATAGTATAGGCAGCTTCCCTGATCTGAAGCGTCGGGTTTTCTCCTGCTATGTCATACATTGTCCTCTCAAGGCTTCCCATCCAGCCCTGAAGAATTCCGCCGCTTGAGGATGTGATGTTTCCGTACGCATCCTGATAGAAGTTACCTGCTCTGGAGTAAGAAGTGTTTGCTCCGTTCTTCAGCGCAAAGAAACCTTCGCCTGTGATTGCGACGTCAAGCGGGTTTCCTGTGGTCTGTATTGCGCCCTGTGACATTATCGTGTCGATAGAGCCGAGAGCTGAGCCAAGGCCCATCTGCTGCGGGTTGATACCGCCGATGTTTGCTCCCAGGTTGGCACCGGATGCCGAGCCGTACGACTGAGCAATCTGTTCTTTGAATGTTACCCTTGAAGCCTTGTAACCTACTGTGTTTACGTTTGAGATGTTGTTACCGATCGAACTCATCCAGGTTGAGTGATTCTTTAACCCTGAGATGGCTGAAAAAAGTGATCCCATCATGTTAAGTCACGCTCCTTATTTTTTTTTAGGCTGCGGCATTAAGCCGCGCCAGGAGGCTTCCGCCCCGGTCTTGCCGGAGAGGTCCGGCCTCAAAATATTCACCATTTTACGCGAAGACCGCGCTGTCAATGTTGGTGAAAACATTGTCTTTCAGACCGCCGTTATCAACCGCGGTTATTACCGTGCTGTTTCTTACGCTTACAATGAGTGAAAAGTTCTCAAAAATCATCAGCGTCTCATTGCCGCCTTTTGCCCTTGCCTTGTCAACCGCGGCTTTCAGCCTTGTCATCTGCTGGGGTGTAATTTCTATCTCCCTTGACTGAAGCCTTTTTTCGGCGTGGGACGAGAACTTTATGCCGGTCTCTTTCTGTGCTACCCTATTTTCCAGGACTTCTCTGAAAGACGGTGCTTCAGGCGTACGGGCAATATTCTGCTTGAGCTTTTCAGCTTCCTGCAGCTGCGATAGTCTCTGAATCTGGCTGTTATTTACATTATTTATCACAGTCGTTTACCCGCCTTTCCTTTAAGCTTTGATCTCCGTTACGTTCGGAAGATCATACTGGTTGCCGTTTACTATTACTTTAGGCATTCCGTCCACAAACTTTACTGATTCTACCTGGCCTTCAACAGTATTAGTTACAGTCTCGCCTGTAAGTAAATCTGTCTGGGGAACCTGGAGTACCACTGTTTTCCCGATCAGCCCTGCTGCCTGTGTCGTGTTCTGCATAATAATAAGGGCCAAAAGATTCTCATTCAGAACATTCAGCGCATTGTGCTGGCTGCCGAAAGAACTGTTCAGGTTTGACATCTGCTCAAGCGAGGAAAACTGCGCCATATCAGCGATAAAAGACTCGTCCGACACGGGCTTCAGAGGATCCTGGTATTTGAGCTTTGTGACAAGCATCTGAAGAAAATCTGTCTTTCCTAACTCACTCTTCGGATTAAAAACAAACGACGAAGCCGAAGATGTATTTCCTGTCTGCCCTACTCCTGAAACCGTCATTTTGCACCTCCTTTCTTTTAAGCTAAGAAACTAAGGTAGCCGTTTAAGCCGGCATAATTTAATCTGTCAATTTCCTCTTCCGTCACTTTCAGAACGCCGCCTTCCCATTCCCTGTAATTCTCGGAAGCGCCTTTATTATCAAAAGTGCTGCCGCCGCTGTTATTGGAAAGCGTTATTTCCAGCCTGTCAGCGTTTAAACCCAGGCTGTTAAGTGTGATTCTAAGCTCAGGCAGCGCAGCTTTCAGTATGTCCCTTACCTCAGCGCTTGAAGCCTGTATCTTTCCTGTTATTACGTTTTCCGAAGCTTCAAGCCTCACCGTTATGCTGCCGAGATTCTCGGGCCTTAATATCATCTTTACTTCGGTGGTTCTTATAGTCTCTACAGCATTTTGTATATTCTGAACGACCTGCTTTATTACTATATTTTCTTTTATAATACCCGCAGCGTCTGCCGCCTTTTGAAAAACCTTTGCTTCAACAGGCACCTGTATGGATTCTTTTATTTTAATCGCCGTAAGTTCTTCTGCGATCGACCCGAAAAGCACTGCTGTTTCTTTTGCGTTATTCTTTGCAAGCGTCTCAGGATTGTAATATGAACTCTTTTCAGTAAAAACAACAGGGGGTACAGCCTGCGGCGTTGCCGCAGGTACTCCTGAATTCACCTGAACCGGCGCCGCTAAATTTTTTGCCTGCATTTCAGGCCGGTCATTAATTACGGTATTAATCGGCACGGCCGTTTCCTTTACAACGGGCGCAGCAGAAAGCTGAAGCGCTGCCGGCGGCTGTGGCTGCTCTGTTTTAACCTGAGGCTGTGATACCACATTATTAATACTCTGCGGGTTGTTTAACGCCTGCAAAGGAATTTCAGGTTTTACTGCCGCTGTATTTATTATGATACTGCCGTCATGTGTCACTCTCATAGAAAACGATGCATTTGGCGCGTGGACATATTGTGTTGTTTTTGTGACTTCAGCCCTGCCATTCATCTCATTTAACAGCATAAATATTCTTGCGATTACATCCTTGAGCCCTGACTGCGCTTCTTTAACAACTGCCTCTTTCGAAGAAGAACCGTTATAATCAGAAAGTGATACTTCTATGCGCTTGATTGAATCAGATATTTCTTTAAGCCCCGCACCGGTAACCGGTGTGGAAACAAGCGGTTTCACTGCTGTAGCCGGGGTTATATTTGCCGCCGCATAGCCCGCGCCCTCAACAGCCGCGAAAAGCCCTGCCAGCCCTGATATAATTTCAGAAACTATCTTTGCCGCTTCGGCTGCTTTTTTATCATCATTGATTACCGCTTTTAAATCTTCAATCTTTGAGTAAACAATTTCAGCGGCAGCCTTAATTTCAGCTTTGGATTTATCGGCAGCCGTTCCCTCTTCTTTAATGAGCCCAAGCCTTACATCGATAAATGATTTAATGGCTTCCTTTAAATCCATTACAAGGCGCTCCACAGGCACGCTTTCAGCCGCTGCGGTTTTAACCTGTGATGGATCAGATATTATCTGCGCAGGAACTTCAATTGATACAACCGAAGCCTTTGCTATTGCAGGTTCTGCAGGGTTTACCGGAACTGCATTAACCACAGCAGCGGTTTCTGCCTGAACAGGATTTACTACGGTAATCTTTGCAGCCGGGCTGTCAAGCGAAACCGGAATTTTGACGGCAGTTTCGGTATTTTGCACTGCAGCCTGTAAAACGTTTTTGACTTCTGCACCTGCATTAACGGGTTGTTTTATCGCGGCGCTCTGCAGGCCTGTCAGTTCCGGTGCAAACGCGGGTTTTACCTGAACAACATTAAACTCAGACGCTTTTGCAGTAATTATTTCAGCAGTAAACTTTACCGCTTTTATGAGTGCTTCTTTTTCTGCGTCCGTCAGGTTATTTGCAGCAGCAGCCTGTCTGATTAAAGGATTGGCCTCAAGAAGCTGCTTATCCGAGGATGCTGCCCTTGCAGTTTCGCCTGAAATATGCAGCGCTGTCACAGCCTGATAAAGTGCGGCTTTTACCGCAGGATTCGAGTTTACAAACAAAGCTGTTTCAGCTTTGTCGGCGGTAGAATCAGAAGAAGCCATAAAAGATATGAGTTCATTAAAAGCGTTTGAATCAGATTTTACGTTCTGATTTATCTGGTTGGCAGCAGGCAGAGTTATAACGCTGATATTAATTGCTGCTGCATTGAATTGATTCACAAAATGTCCTCCTTACGGAGGGCCCCCCTTGCGGTCCAGGCCCTTCAGCATTCGCGGAGCAATCGGCTCCGCCAAAATCTAAAGAATTTAAAGAACACTTTTATTACATATTAAGTATACTTTATTTCAAGACCTTTGTCAAAGACTTTTTTATTCCGGGTCAAGCCTTAAACGAAATAGGTTTCACTATGCGGCACAGCGCGAGTCAGTAATTGTGCTGCTCTTTTCTGTTATATTTACTAACCGCAATCTCATCCAGCTGTTTTTGCTCATTGTTTTCAACCGTTTTATTGAAAACAGCCCGGTGTTTGTCTTCAAGCTTTTCAAAGATCTTTTTTTCCCTGCTTGCTTCTACTACTTCCATACGTTTATCATCGGATAAATTTTCAAGTTCTTTAATGTTATTTTCACTGTGTTTTATCTGAGAACGCAGGCTGTTCAGGTACTGCTCAAAAAGAACTATGGACATTATATCCGTACCTGCGCCTTTTTCTCTGGCTTTGTCTTTCATAGCGCCGTTTTTTTCTTCTTCTATCAGTTTAAGTATCTGCTCCTGCTCTATTTTCATGGCCTGAAGCTTCATCAACTCGCGCTTTAACTGTTCCTCTTTTTTTTCTTTTACCTTGAGGACTGTCTCAAACTTAAACTGAAACTTTTTCACTTAATACCCGCCTGCCGCAAAAAGCATGGCAAGCCTGTCAAGTGTTTCACTATATTCTGTTTTTTCTTCAATACCCTGAATGAGAAAAGCCTTTACACCGGATATCCTGTCGATGGCATAATCAATCTGCGGATTTGAACCCTTTGCATATGCACCTATATTTATAAGATCCTCCGCATTTTTATATACAGCCAGTATTTCTTTCAGCTTTGCCGCATCATCCCTGTGGCTTTTTTCCGTAATGTCTATCATACAACGGGACACAGAGTCAAGAATGTCAACAGGAGGATACTGATTCTGAGCCGCAAGCGCCCTCGACAATACTATATGACCGTCCAGTATCGCCCTTACAGAGTCTGAAATCGGTTCGTTCAAATCATCAGCCTCTACAAGGACGGTATAAAGCCCCGTTATTGAACCCTCCTTAGGAGTGGTCCCTGCACGCTCAAGCAGTTTTGGAAGAAGCGCAAAAACAGAGGGCGTGTATCCTTTTGTGGTGGGAGGTTCTCCTATCGCAAGCCCTATTTCCCTCTGAGCCATAGCAAAGCGTGTTACAGAATCCATCATAAGCATGACATTTTTTCCGGTATCGCGGAAATACTCCGCTATAGTTGTGGCAACAAAAGCCCCCATTCGCCTTATAAGTGCGGGCTGATCAGAAGTTGCGGCTATTACAACAGAACGCCTCAAACCTTCGGCTTTGAGGTCTTTTTCTATGAAATCGCGAACCTCACGTCCCCTTTCACCAATAAGCGCTATTACGTTGACATCCGCACTTGTGTTTCTGGCTATCATACCGAGAGTTGTTGATTTCCCGACGCCGCTTCCCGAAAATATACCCATCCTCTGGCCGCGGCCGATTGTGAGGTTTGCGTCAACAGAGCGTATGCCGGTTGCAACAGCAGTATCAATTTTTTTTCTTGTGATAGGGTCGGAGGGTTCCCTGTAAACCGAGTACTCCTTGCGAGTTTTAAGCGGGCCCTTTCCGTCAAGAGGGCGTCCCAAACCGTCTATAACCCTGCCTAACAGCGCTTCTCCCACAGGCACTTTGAATTCTTCTTCCATCGCTACTACCTTGGCACCCGGGCCTATGCCTCGCAGGTCTCCCAAAGGCATTAAAAGAGCCTTGCCTTCCTTAAATCCTACGACTTCAGCGTCAATTACAATCTGCTCATTGCGTGAAACAACTTTGCAAAGTTCGCCAATTGATGTTTTAAGGCCGGCAGCTTCGAGAACAAGGCCTATTACCTGCGTGACTTTTCCGCTTGTTTTGAGGGGGTCTATACGCTTCAGTTTTTCGCCGTATTTGCCGAGGTCAAGTGACATTGCTTATTCCCCGGAAAGGAGTTTTTTTCTTATCTCCGAAAACTGGCAGTCGAGATCTGTGTCGGCAATCTCGCTTTTTGATTCAAGCCTGCATTCGCCCTGAGAAAGAATCTCATCGGGAAGTATATGTAGGATGTCTTCCGTATCAACAAGCTCCATAAACTCAGGCCTGTGTTTTTTTATAAGGTCTATGTCGGCAGGATTGCAATATATTATTATTTTTTCCTTGTCCTCCAGTTTTTTAATCGCCTCTTTGACAAGGTTAACCACAATTGATTTGTCAGATGCAAGCTCCTGATTTACCACTTTTCTTGCGATTGCAGTGGAAAGCTCCACAACTTCCGCTTCGGCTGATTCAATAATCTTAAGTTTTTCAGAGAGCGCCTCCGCAGTAATCCCCGTAAGCGAATTTACAAGCGCCTCGTACTTTTGACCTGCTTCATTTTTACCTTTTTCCAGCCCGTCGTAATAGCCTTTATCGAAACCCTCTTCGTATCCCAGTTTTTGCTGCTGCTCTTTTATAGCTGCAGCCTCGCTTCGGGCCGAGTCCATCATTGCCGAAATTTCTTCCTGCGCTTTTCCTGTCATAGAGTCATACTCTGACTGAAGCGCGGCTATTTCATTTTTTTTATTTTTTATTTCTTCGGTAAAAGCGGAAATTTCCTCTTTTAATTTTTCCGCCTTATTTTCAGGAGTGTCTTCACTGCGGTTTTTTATGTCCTGCCCGAGCAGTTCTCTTTTTGATATAAAAGCACCCCTTACTTTATAAGGAGTAGCGTCTACGCTGTATTCTTCCCGACGGTAGAGATTCTTAAACAAAAATCTCCTCCTCGCCTCCGCGCGCTACGACTATTTCACCCATTTCCTCAAGCTGCCTGATTACGTTTACTATCTTCTGCTGGGCTTCTTCCGTAGTCTTCAGCCTTACAGGCCCCATGACTTCCATGTCCTCGAGTATCATCTGGCGGGCGCGGCTTGACATGTTTTTGAGTATTTTATTTTTGCACTCTTCAGACGCGCCTTTGAGCGCGAGCACGAGGTCTTTGGAGTCTATTTCCCGCAGAATCTGCTGTATTGTCCTGTCATCAAGCAGCAATACGTCGTCAAATACAAACATAAGCCTCTTGATTTCGTCGGCAAGATCCGGGTTTGTTTCTTCAAGTTTTTCCATAATGGCCTTTTCAGTCGAGCGGTCAACACGGTTGAGGATTTCTGCAACCGAGCGCACGCCGCCGGCCGATGCAAATTCCTGGGTAAATACGGAAGCAATCCTTCTCTCAAGGACTTTTTCAACTTCCATTATGACTTCAGGCGTCGCCCTGTCCATTGTTGCAATCCTTGTCGCCACATCAACCTGAATGTCAGCCGGCAGAGAGGATATAATCGTCGAGGACTGTTCTGAAGAAAGATGCGCGAGAACAAGCGCAATTGTCTGCGGATGTTCGTTTTGTATAAAGTTCAGTATCTGCTGAGGGTCTGTTTTCTTTATGAAATCAAAAGGCGTCATCTGCAGTGCGCCCTGCAGCCTGTTTAATATCTCAACTGCCTTCTGTTCGCCCAGCGCTTTTTCAAGAAGCTCCCTTGCATAGTCAATGCCGCCCTGAGATATGTACTCATCCGCAAGTGCAAGCTGATAACTTTCCTCTAAAACAGAATCCCTGTCCTGAGGCGTTACCTTTTTTGTATTTGCTATCTGCAGGGTAATCTGCTCGACTATTTCATCACTGAAATTTCTAAATACCTCTGCTGATAAATCAGGGCCGAGGGTTATTAAAAGTATTGCGGATTTCTGTTCACCGGTAAGTGCCATCTATCCTCACCTCTTCTCTTCTGTAAGCCAGCGTTTGATAAGCTGGACGATAATTTTCGGGTTTTCCCTCGCAATTTTGGTAATCTGCCGTTTCATCTCGGCGCGTTTCTGGGCCTCAGCAAGTTCGGCGGCAGAAGGTACAGCCTCGAGAGGTACTTCGATTTCTTCCTCTTCCCTGACCTCTTTTGCGGCAAGTTCGATCTGGCGCCTGAGTTTCTCCCTGATTGCTTTCGGCTTAAGCGTGGAACGCAGGAATATCAGTGCAAATAAGAGTATGCCTGTTATTACCCCTATGCTTACAAGGGTTGTCATGTAACGTTCCCTTGCCTCTGAAGCCATCTGGAACTGCTCTGCTTTCTCAACAGACCTGTCAAACGACAGATTCTCCACGGCGACCTGGTCGCCGCGCGCTATGTCTATGCCGGCAGCGGCTATTACAGCTTTTCTGACAGACTCAACCTGCTGTGGCTGCAGGCTGTCAACTATAACCGCGACAGACATTCTTTTTATTGTGCCGACAGTTTCAACAACATGCTTTTCCCTTTTAGTTATTTCATAGTTTTCGGTTACGTCTGATTTTGAATATTGAGAGTTTCCGCTTACAACCGATTTATAACCCGGTATATTTGAGTCTGTCCCAGGAACTCCGCCCGGATATACGCCTGTCCCTGTATAGCTTTCAAGATTTCTTTTGGAGCTTCTGAGTACGCCTTTTCCGCCTACTACCGGCTCATATACTTCATCTTTCTTTTCTACCTTGTCAAAATTCAGCTCTGCCTGCACGCGGACGGTTGTCCTGCTGTTTCCAAGGACTTTTCCGAGCATAGACTCAACTCTTTTTTGTACATCCCTTTCCACTTCTTTCTGAAGATTAAGCTGCTGTTTTGTAAGTTTGAGTTGTTTGGAAAATGAATTTGAATTGTCTTCCAGCATTTCTTCCCTTACGGCATCGCTTAAAACTTCACCCTTTGTGTCTACAACAGTGATGTTAACCGGCTTCATGCCCTCAACACTGCTTGATACCAGGTGAACTATTGATTTAACCTGATAGTAATCAAGTTTGCCTCCCGGCTTCATTTTCAAAAGCACGGATGCGGTAGGTTCGTTTTCACGCTCTTCATATAATTCCTTTTTTGGCACCACAAGGTGCACTCTTGCTTCCATAACGGATTCTATGTTTTGAATGGTCCTTATGAGTTCTCCCTCGAGCGCCCTGTTGTAATTCACCCTCTGCGTAAAATCGGTAACGCCGAGATTTGTCTTGTCAAAAATCTCAAAACCTACTCCGCCGCCTTTTGGCAGCCCCTTTGTAGCCATTTCCAGCCTTGCGTCATATACATATTTGGAAGGTACAAGTATCGTTCTGCCGTTGTCGGTTATTTTATGAGGCATCTTTTTCTCTTTAAGGTCGGAAATTATTGCACCTGCGTCCTCCGGGCTTAAATTTGAAAAAAGAGGCAGGTAGTTGGGCTGTGTAGTCCATACTCCCACTGCAATCAAAAGCGCTATTACGGCAGCAGGAACTGCAACCCATATCACACGCTGTTTTGTAGTTAAATTCTGCCAGAACGACTTAAGCCGTTCCCAAATCCTTAATAAAAATTCATTCACGAGCCCACCTCGCCATTATATTCAAAGTTTAGTTTCTGTTTTAAATCTGCATCCTCATTATTTCCTGATAAGCTTCTGTTATTTTGTTTTTTACCTGAATAGCCATCTGCATTGTAAGAGATGCTTTCTGTGTTGCAAGAACAACATTGTGAAGTTCTATATTGCTGCCCGACGCAAGCTGCTGTATAGCGGAATCAGCGGAAACCTGCGTATCGTTCAGCGATTGAACAGCAGTCTTAAAGAGTTCATTGAAATCAACCCTGGAAAGATTTTGCTGCACATTATTTTGAACGGGATTCAACCCCGCCTCGGGTACTCCGAGCCCTTTAATTCCCTGAATTGCCTCAAAACCGCTGACAGGCTGCGCCATTTATTATCTCCCTTAAATAGTTATCATACTTTTAGTATGTCCAGCGCTTTTGCCGCCATTTGTTTCGCGGAATTAAGCGATGTGACATTTGCTTCATAGGCCCTTGTAGCCGATATCATATCAACCATTTCTTTTACTATATTTACATTGGGCATTGCGACGTAACCTTCTTTATTTGAATCCGGATGACCCGGGTCATAAACCAGCCTCGGCGGGTTCGGATCATCTGTGATGCCGGTTACCCTCACGCCCTGAAACTGCTGTATCATTTTGTTTCTTTCAAATATCGCAGGAAACATAAAATTTAATTTTTCACCCCTCGGCTCAAATATCACCCGTTGGCGCTGATACGGCCCGCCCATTTCGGTTCTCGTAGTATTTACGTTTGCTATGTTATTTGAGATAACATCCATTCTCAGCCTCTCGGCGGTCAAGCCCGAAGCGCTTATTGCAAAAGTGTTAAATAATCCCATTTAGTTACTGCCTCCCGTCTGTTATTACACTCCGCAGCCCGCTGAGTTTCCCCGACGTTAGCTGCGCGAGTGATGAATAATAAGCCGTGTTTTCAGCCATTCTTGCCATTTCAGAATCTATGTCGACATTGTTATCGTCGTTTCTCAAAGAAGTCTCGTTTCTTGTTATAATTTCAGGCCTTATCATATCCAGCGTCATGGCCTCCTCTATCGGGATATGCCGTGAATGAGTTGTTTTAAGGGGCAGAAAATCCGCTTCCCTTGAATTAATAACCTTGTCAAGTTTATTCTGAAAAACCACCTCCGATGCTTTAAAGCCCGGGGTGTTTACATTGGCAATATTATTACTAATGACCCGATGCTGCATCGTGGAAGCATTCATAGCTTTCTCAAGCACCTGGTATATTTCGCCTGATAAAATACCATCCAGCATAAATTATATCCCTCTCTAAAAATGATATAAAAAAATAAGACACTTCTTAAAGTATTATTATAATACTTAAAGTCACTTTTTCTGTCAACTCTTTTTTTGCCCGGCGGTGCTTTGCGTTTCCCGAAACAATGTTTTAATTTCAAAAACTCCCGTTTTTATTGAGTTTTTCATATGCTTTTATGTGCCGTCCTTCCTTATGTTCCATCATGGAGGAAATGATTGAATCATTTTCCTTTTCTGTCTTTATTAAATCATTAAGTAATGAGTTGATATTAATGAGGGTTTTATCAGGTATTTCGGAACTTTTAAGAGCTCCCTCAGAAATAATCGCGTTTTCAGTTTTTTGAAGCTGCGAAAAAACAACTTCTTTTCGGGATAACAACGCCGCTATATCCTCCGGTGCCGGACTCTCCCGGATTGTTTTATTTATCTCCAGCGACACCTCAAGAAGCTGCTTTAAAAATTTCTCTTTTTTTTCAAGCAAAGACTTTATCCCTTCACTCATCCGCCGTTTCCGTAATTTTTAGTTTTTTAATTCTGTCTAAAAGCACTTCCTTTGATACCGCCCCGTTAAGAACCGATTCGTCAGACAAAACCCTCTCAATTACCATGGATGCAAGCTTATCCCTTGAAACCTTTTTTCCGGAAACTGACATATTCAGCCTTTTCGCGGCATCATTCAGCCTTCTGTAAGCCCTGCCATCTATTTTCACTGTGTTTTTGGGCTTTTTCACGGCTTTAACAACTGTTTTCACAGTTTTTGCCTGCGCTGCCTTTACTTCAAAACCGGATTCATCCGTCTCTTCGGACGCTGTTTTTATTTTTTCTTCTTTTTCTTTTTTAAGGCCCAGCAGCCTCTGTATCTGAAGCTCCGCTTCGGTCAAAGGTTTGTTGTCTTCGGGATTCATTTTTCCACCTTTCCTATTTCCGGATAAAACGAACCGCTTCCTATGTTTTCGGTTTCCCTTATCACCCTGTCTATCTCGGCGTTTAATCCTATATTTTTTCTTATTGATTCGTCAACCTCGGAATCAATTCTCTCTACAGCCCTGACATAATCACCTGCTTTTCTATTTATATCAGTAATTATCTGAAAGAGCAAATCGCTGTCGGTATAATGCTCTTCAGTATACGCAGTAATTCCTTTGATAACTTTTTCTATGTGTTTCACATCTTTTACGATTGCTATAAATATATCCCCGGTGCTGTAAAAAGTCCTGATATTGTCCTCTACCCTCTCTGTCATTCTGATCATTTCTATAACTTCGCTTGTCCTTTCATTTATATTTGACAATATGGAAGTAATCTCCTCCGCAGACTGGTTTGAATTAGTTGACAGCTCCTTTATTTCCGACGCCACGACCGAGAAACTCTTACCCGCCTCACCGGCACGCGCGGCCTCTATCCCTGCATTAAGCGCAAGAAGGTTTGTCTTCTTGGCCATGTCCGCGATTTTGGATACAAAGCTCTTTATCTTTTTTGACATATCCATAAGCTCCTGTATTACCTTGGCAGAAGACATTATGGAGTGCTTGAGCTCTGTTATGCTCTGAATTTCGTGGCCAATGGCTTTCACGCCGTTTGAGGCCCTCTCAGACTGCTTTTTTGCATCTAAAAGGACTTCCTGAGTTTCTTTGTCTATTGCCTGTGAAGTGCTCTTTATCTCGAAACCTATAGCCTTGATTTTTTCAAATATTTTCATGTTTGAATCAATGTACTTTCGTATGCTGTTTGCCTCGGACCTTAAAAGTTCTATGTTTTCCCTCTTGAGGTCCACTGTTTCTTTCAATTTCTCCATCTCGCCTTTTACACGCGCTATCTCTTCAGGCTCAACTATCCGCTTCTTTTTAATTTCCTCCTGCATCAACTTTATATCCCTTATCACCGCCATCGCAGCAGAGTCTTTTTCCAGCTCTGAATCATAATCAAAAACTTGCCTTAAAGCTTTTCTGACAGTCTTTAGCGTATATGTATAATAGGCCCTCAAAAAAACATAAGCAGTGGCAAAAATTACCACAGCCTCCCCCGCAAGAAAGAGGAAGCTTATATAGATGTCGATGCTGTATTTATATGAAAGGATACCTGCAAATACCGAAGAAAGCAGAAATATTATTACACCGCAAAATACAAATACGAGCTGTATGCCCATTACATTCCCTCGTCTTCAGCGCGCACATTTGCACCGAGCGAGCGCAGCTTTTCGTCAAGTTTTTCATATCCCCTGTCCAAGTGATAAACCCTTCTTATTTCAGTCGTGCCTTCGGCCGCAAGAGCCGCAAGTATAAGCGCGGCGCTTGCCCTTAAATCCGAAGCCATCACATCCGCTGAACTCAGTTTTTTTACCCCGGCTACCACCGCGGTGTTTCCGTCCAGTTTAATATCCGCTCCCATTCTGGATAATTCAAGCGCATGCATAAATCTGTTTTCCCATATTTTTTCCTTTATAACAGAACGGCCGGAGGCGGTGGACATAAGCGCCATCCACTGCGCCTGAATATCAGTGGGGAACCCGGGATATGGTTCCGTTATTATGTCGGTTCCTTTGAGGCTGCCTTTGTGAGCCTTGATTTTTACGCCGTCTCCCGTCAGCACAAATGAAGCCCCTGCCTCTTTCAGTTTCTCAAAAAATAAATCCAGCTGTTTCGGGTCAAAACCCCTGACAGTGACATTTCCTTTTGTTATCAACGCCGCACACGCAAGCGTGGCAGCTTCAATCCTGTCGGGAATAACAGAGTAATCCATGACTCCTGACAGTTTTTTTCTGCCTTTTATAGTTATAGTGCCCGTGCCGGCGCCTTTTATATCCGCACCCATTTTAATAAGAAAATTTGCAGTATCTGCTATTTCAGGCTCTTTGGAGGCGTTTTCAATGACAGTCACGCCCTGCGCAAGTACGGCAGCGAGCATTACGTTTACAGTAGCGCCGAGGCTCACCTTGTCAAAAACTATTTTCGCGCCTTTTAATTTTTTTGCAGTCGCCTTTACATAACCGTGCTTGATTTCAATTTTCGCGCCGAGTTTCTGCATTCCTTTCAGGTGCAGGTCAATCGGCCTCAAACCTATGGCGCAGCCTCCCGGCATAGAGACCTGTGCTTTACCGTATTTCGCGAGAAGCGGGCCCAGCACATAAATTGAAGCGCGCATTGTTTTTACAAGCTCGTAAGGCGCCTTGAAATTATTAATCGTATCGGGCTGTATGTGCATTGTGTTTGACTCAAGAAATACCTTTGCGCCTAAAATTCTGAAAAGCTCTGCCATTGTTTTTATATCGCGCACCATCGGTATGTTGTTTATTGTTGAAGGCGAATCGGTGAGAATAGATGCGGCCATTATCGGCAGCGTCGCATTTTTTGACCCGCTGACAGACACAATCCCAGACAGTTTCTTTCCGCCTTTAATTACAAGTTTTTTCATTAATAAACCTTTCTTATTATATAATTTGGTTTATTATAGCCTTTTCAGGAAGAAATGTCAAAAGAGACTAATTATTTGGCAGAAATTCTTTTGGGTTTACAGGCACTTTAAAAACATTGATCTGCCAGTGGAGATGCGGCCCTGTGGAAATACCTGTGGAGCCCACTGCTGCTATTATGTCCCCCGCGCTAACCAAATCGCCCGTCTTAACGTATAGTTTGCTGTTGTGGTGGTACATGGAATAAACCCCGCCTCCGTGGTCAATTAAAACCGTGAATCCATAGGCTTTGGTGGATGCCGCCGCAGCTACCCTGCCGTTTGCGCACGCTCTGACCGGAGTGCCTGTTTTCGCGGCTATATCAATACCCTTGTGCCGCCACCCCACCTCGCCGCTGTCATACACCCTGTTTTTGGCGTATGTGCTTGAAATAACGCCTTCTACAGGCATTATGAAGGGGGTTTTATATTTTATTGACGTGATTTTGTCCTGGAGTTTTAACAGCATTGCGTTTTCAATCCTTAAATTCCCAAGCATGGTTTTATTCACCTGTCCGCCTGTATTAACCACTGATGCTTCAGCGGCAAGCGGCAATACTGTTATCTTTTGATTTTTTTCCTTCGTATCATCGCTGCCCGCTTCGGTGATCTTTACCGTAACAGTTTTCACCCCTTTTGTGTCAAGCGGCACGGGCGCATAAGCTGTGTATATATACTCCCTCTCCCTGAGTGAATATTCCCTGAAAAACGCAGGGTAGCGCTTGTTCAGAAAAAAAACATTTGCAGCCTTGAGTTTAACACCGCTGCTGATGGTCATCTTTATGAGAGAGCCTTCCCTGACCTTACCGGTTTCAAGAAGGACGTGAAAAGCAGAAGCTGCCGCGTGGAGGGAAAGAAGGATAAAACAAAAAATTGTTTTCTTATAAATACGGTTCATTTCAGATACAGCCCGTTATGCCGGAAATATTTTGTACAGAATTCTCAGCAAGGTATTTATCTATGCCCTCCGCAACCGCCTGCGCCGCGGCCGGATCCCTGAAACTGGCTGTCCCCACCTGCACTGCTTTTGCGCCGGCCATAATAAACTCTATGGCGTCCTGCGCGTTCATGATGCCCCCTATGCCTATAACCGGAATCCTGATATTTTTTGAGACTTTGTGCACCATTGCGAGCGCTACCGGTTTTATGGCGGGCCCCGAGAGCCCTCCGTATATATTTGAAAGCACGGGTTTTCTTTTCTTTGTATCTATTGCCATGCCGACAAGAGTATTTATCAGCGAGACCGAATCCGCGCCTTCTGATTCGCATAGCACCGCTATTTCCTCTATGTTGCCGGTATTTGGGGAAAGCTTTACCATAACGTGCCTGCCAAAAACTTTCTTTACCCCCTGAATAAGCGCGGCAATCGCGGGTTTGTCAGCCGCAAACTGCAGCCCGCCTTTTTTTACATTTGGGCATGATATATTAATTTCCACCCCGGCAACTTCGGAATCATTAAGGCGGGAGGCCGCAGAAACATACTCAGATACATCTGTGCCGTAGATATTTGCAATAACCGGGGTATTATATTTTGAAAGAAGCGGCATTTTGTCGGCCAGAAAAGCTTCAACCCCGATATTCTGTAGGCCTATCGCGTTTAAAAGCCCGGCTGTGGTTTCCACAAGCCTCTGGGGTTTGTTTCCTTTTACCGGTTTTATGGCAAGCCCTTTTACAATTATTGCACCCAGCCGGTTTAAATCCAGATACTCCTCAAACTCAAGGCCGTAACCAAAAGTACCCGAAGCCGTCATTACCGGATTTTTGAGGGTGAGGCCGCCTATGTCAACTGTCGTGTTAATCCTGTTTTTCTTCAACGCGCCTCCCATACTATATCTTTGAGGTCAAATACCGTACCATCTTTGCATACGCGCTTGTATTCGGCCCCGGCGCCTGACTTTACTTCTATTACGCATGAAACGCACGCGCCGATACCGCAGCCCATATACTCTTCAAACGAGCCGTAAACCTGTACATTTTTTCTCTTCAGGGACACGTCATATATAGCTTTCAGCATTCCTTTAGGGCCGCAGGCAAAAACAACGGTGTTGTCTTTCAGCACTTCCGTTAACAGGTCCGTCACAAGCCCTTTTCTTCCCAGGCTTCCGTCAACTGTCGAAAATTTTGTTTTAAATTTTCTGAAAGTATCCGCCGCGACTATATCTTTTTTTGAAGCGGCCCCCTGTATGGCGGTAAAATCTGTTTTTTGCTTGTTGAGCTCGGAGGCAAAAAAATGAACAGACGCAGCGCCTGTGCCGCCGCCTGCTAAAATAATATTCTTACCCATTTCTTTTACCCAGTCGGATAAATCCCACTGAAACACACCCGAATAGTAATTGCCGAGCGGCCCTATGAAACTTATTTTTTCGCCGGGCTTTCTCTCGGCAAGTTTTGACGTACCGGTACCCATTACTTTATATACTATGTCAAGGCTGCCTTTCTTGAAATCAAAAACAGAGAATGGCCTGCGCAAAAGCGGCACAATATCCCTGCACACTTCAATATTTACAAACTGCCCGGGCAGGCACTTAAATGCCTGCCTGACCTTCATGCGCAGGAGGTAATTCCCGCCGCCTATGTTTTTATTTGATACTACCGTTCCCGTCTGTTTCAAAGAATCTCCTTTTAATCCGTAACTCTATGATACTCCTGCATGGGTTTAACATCCATTCCCTTTTCCCTTATTGACTCAATAGCCGTTACAACCGCCTGCGCGCCGGAAAGCGTCGTGGTGTAAGGCACACTCATCATCACCGCGTGGGTGCGTATTTCAAAGTCATCCGAGCGCGCGCCCTTACCGACGGGCGTGTTGATTATTAAATCAACTTTTTTGTCCTTAATCAAGTCAATAATGTTGGGCCTGCCTTCGTGAACCTTAAGCACTTTATCCGCCTTGATGCCGGAACGGTTCATCGCGTCGGCCGTACCTTCCGTTGCAATGATTTTAAAGCCCATTTCACTCAGTTTTTTCGCGATGAAAATAACAGGCCGCTTGTCTTTATTCTTTACGCTGATAAATACGGTGCCGGAGAGCGGCAGCCTCTGCCCTGCGGCAAGCTGGGCCTTATAATAAGCCCTCCCGAAATCAGAGTCAATGCCCATTACTTCGCCTGTGGATTTCATTTCAGGGCCGAGCACCACATCCACCCCCTGAAATTTGGAAAACGGAAAAACAGCCTCTTTTACCGCGACGTGCTTCATCGCCAGATTTTCCTTTACTCCGAGCTCCTTTATTGTCCTGCCTGTCATTATCTTTGTGGCAATTTTTACCCAAGGCACGCCTGTCGCTTTTGCGACAAACGGCACCGTCCTAGAGGCGCGCGGGTTGACCTCAAGAACATACACTACATCATTTCTGATTGCGTACTGCACATTCATAAGCCCGCGCACATTGAGTTCTATCGCGAGTCTTTTAGTGTAATCCTTTATCCGCTCTATAGAATCCCGCCTCAGAGTATAGCTGGGAAGCACACAGGCGGAATCGCCCGAGTGTATTCCCGCCTCTTCTATGTGCTCCATTATGCCGCAGATTACAGCCTCCTTGCCGTCACACACGCAGTCAACGTCAACTTCCACGGCATCTTCAAGGAACTTGTCAATAAGCACCGGATGCTTTTCAGACACGACAAAAGCTTCCGCTGCGTACTTTTCAAAAGACTCTTCATCATAAACTATTTCCATTGCCCTGCCGCCCAACACATAAGAAGGCCTGACCAGCGCCGGATAACCAATCCTGGCTATTATACCCCGCGCCTCCTTCATGTTGGAAGCCGTACCGTTTTCCGGCCTCGGTATTTTCAATTTGTTCAGTATCTTATCAAATTTGCGCCTGTCCTCCGCTGTGTCTATTGACTCGGGCGACGTGCCCATTATTTTGACGCCGGCTTTCATCAGGCTGTCAGCAAGCTTAAGCGGGGTCTGCCCGCCAAACTGCACCACAAAACCCGCGTCCCTGCCTTCTTCATTCCATATGTTTAGCACATCTTCCCCTGTCAAAGGCTCAAAATAGAGTTTATCAGCCGTATCGTAATCGGTTGAAACCGTCTCGGGGTTGCAGTTTACCATTGAAACTTCATAGCCCTCTTCTTTTAGAGTGAAGACGCCGTGAACGCAGCAGTAATCAAACTCTATACCCTGCCCTATCCTGTTGGGCCCGCCGCCGAGAATAACCGCTTTTTTTCTTCCGGATACCGGGTTTTCATTTTCCTGTTCATATGTGGAGTAAAGATACGGGACAGCAGCCGGATATTCACCGGCGCAAGTATCCGCGTGCTTGTAAACCGGTTTTATCTTCAGCTTTTCCCTTAACGCGCGCGCCTGCCCTGCATTTATTCCCAGCGCCCTTGCTGTCTGAACATCGGAAAACCCCTCTTCCTTTGCGCGCTTAAGCAGCAGCCTGAAATTTTCCCTGTTTTTGGATAATATTTTTTTACCCGCCCATTTTTTCAGCTCTCTTTCAGTTTCAACAATTTCACGCAGCTGGTTGATGAACCAAGGGTCTATTGCGGACAGTTTGTAAATTTCATCGGTTGTAAATCCGGCGTCTAACGCCAGCCTGATGTAGAAAATCCTCATTGAATTCGGCTCAAGAAGTTTTTTTCTAATCTCTTCGGGGGAAGTTTTTATATCTTTGCCGTCGCCTCCGAAACCGTGCCTGCCGATTTCAAGCGAGCGCAGGGCTTTCTGAAGAGATTCCTTGAATGTCCTTCCTATGGACATTACCTCTCCGACCGCTTTCATCTGCGGCCCGAGTATGTCTTTTGCTTCCTTAAATTTTTCAAAGGTAAATCTCGCTACTTTCGTAACCACATAGTCAACAACCGGCTCCGAGGACTGGGGCGTGGTTCTTGTCATCGTATTCAGCACTTCGTCAAGCGTGTAGCCGACCGCAAGCAGGGTTGCGGCGCGGGCTATCGGGAAACCTGTCGCCTTTGAAGCAAGCGCGGATGAGCGCGACACTCTGGGGTTCAGCTCAATTATTACAAGCTTTCCGTTATCGGGATTCACCGCAAACTGAATGTTTACCCCTCCATTTACACCTATCTCCCTCATAATGTCTATTCCCGCCTGCTTTATCGCCGCTGACTCGCGCGGAGTAAATGTCTGCGCGGGCGCGACTGCTATTGAATCCCCCGTATGCACGCCCATGGGGTCAAAGTTTTCTATCGTGCATATAGTTATCACGTTGTCTTTGTGGTCTCTCATCAGTTCAAGCTCGTATTCCTTCCATCCTATAACAGACTCTTCCAAAAGCACCTTGTGAACCGGCGAGGCCTCAAGGCCGGCAAAAACTTTGTCCTTAAACTCCTGCAGATTGTAGGCTACCGAACCCCCTGCACCACCGAGGGTAAATGCCGGCCTTATCAGTATCGGGAACTTTAATTTTTTTGATGCAGCATCCGCCTCGTTCATTGTCGAAACGTATTCGCTTTCAGGCACATCAAGGCCTATCTTTTTCATGGCGTTCTTAAACAGAAGCCTGTCCTCAGCTTTTGCAATAGCTTTATAATCAGCTCCTATCAGCTCAACGCCGTATTTTTTTAGCACGCCTTTTTCGGTGAGTTGGGCGCCGAGATTGAGCCCGCTTTGTCCGCCCATTGTAGGCAGCAGCGCGTCAGGCCTTTCTTTTTCTATTATTTTTGTTACAACTTCAATGGTGACAGGCTCTATGTATGTGCGGTGGGCAAATTCCGGGTCCGTCATTATTGTGGCGGGGTTTGAATTGACCAGAATTACTTTGTACCCCTCTTCCTTCAGCGCCTTACACGCCTGTGTGCCGGAATAGTCAAACTCGCAGCCCTGCCCGATTACAATCGGGCCGGAACCTATTATTAATATTTTTTTTATGTCAGTGCGCTTAGGCATATTATTTGCCCCCTTTTTTCATATTGTTTATAAACTTACCAATGACAAAGCCGGCGTTATGCGCGCCGGGCCACGGCGCCGGGTAGTAAAACACTCCGAAAGCTTTAAGCGCAGGGCACTCAAAACCTTCAACATCAGTATCGTTAAGATTAATGTGCGTGACTTTCGCGGCAGGTTTCAGATTTTTAAGCGAAGCGGGTTCCACACCCAATCCGTGGCTCTGTGCCACCACTTCAACAGCCCCGCTTATAAGATTTTTCACCGAATGGTTGGAACATCTGTGCCCTGTTTTCATTCTGAATACTTTTGCGCCGAGCGCCGCGGCAACAACAGCTGCACCGGTCTCTATACCCATAACAGGCACTTTGCCGAGCAGCGGCTTTATAGCAGCCGACACTTCGCTGACTGTTTTCATTGTTTCAGGCCCGTTTGACACTACAATTCCCTGCGGTTTAAAGAGGCTCAGCGAACTCATTTTAGAAACCGGAAAAACCTTAACTTTAAACCCGGAAGAGGCAAGAATCCGAAGCAAAGACTCTTTTACACCGATATCAATAACCGCCACCTTGTACCCTTTTTTATTTGCCGTGAACGCAAGATATTTTTTCTCTTTATTGAATAACTTCAGCGGCTCAATACATTTCGAGGAGGGCCACGGGTATTCTTTAGCGACCGGCGAAACCGGCTTACTTTGCTGTTCTTTCCATAAATATATCTTTTTCAGGAGCGATGCAGGGTTGAAATCCTTTGATGAAATAATTCCGGCCATCGGGCCATTTTTTCGAAGCAGCCGAAAAAGCGCCCTCGTGTCAACGCCGCTTATAGCAGGCACGGCCGAATCCGAGAGATACTCATTCAAACTTTTTTTCGAACGCCAGTTGTTCGGCAGCCTGCTCATATGCTTCATGACAAGCCCTGCGGCCTTTACTCCGCCGGACTCAGCGTCGTCAGTATTTATCCCGTAAGCCCCGGCCTCGGGATAGCAAAGCGATACTATGCGCCCGGAAGAAGATGGATTTGTGATAATTTCAAGATAACCCCCCACAGAGGTATCTGATACCACTTCTCCTGCAGATTCTTTCAAAGCCCCTGCCTGACAGCCTTCAAAAATAGTACCGTCCTCAAGAAACAAAACAGCCCTTGCCATATAATCCCTCCTACATTGTAATCCCGGCCGACCCGGGTGAAGCTTTTTTATGATTTTAAATATTGCTTTTCCTTTATTCCCGTTTTTTTGCTTTATCTGTTTTTTCTTTTCTTTGTGCCTTTAACTTTTTTTTCTGTCTTTCCGGCTCCATAATACTCCTGAAGCGGCTTTACCCCTATCCCTTTGACCTTTACCGCTTCTATCGCAGTCACCACCGCCTGAGCGCCCGACATGGTGGTTGTGTAAGGCACGCCTGCCGTTATTGCGAGGGTCCTGATCCTGTAGTCGTCGCTTTTCGGGCCTTTGCCTACAGGCGTGTTTATAATCATGTTTATCTTTCCTTCTTTGATGAAATCAAGGACTGTGGGGTACTTTTCGCCGACTTTATTGACGCGGTCAACTTCAATGCCGTATTTTTTCAGGGCATTTGCCGTGCCCTCTGTGGCAATTATCCCGAATCCAAGATCCTCAAGTTTTTTTACTACAAAAATTATGTCCCTTTTGTCCTTATTTTTTACGCTGACGAAGACATTTCCCTTCATAGGCAGCTTCTGTCCGGCGGCAATCTGAGCTTTGTAATATGCCCTTCCGAAATCAGCGTCAATTCCCATCACCTCTCCTGTTGATTTCATTTCAGGCCCGAGGACGGTGTCGGAACCGCCGAATTTTGAAAACGGAAAAACTGATTCTTTTACAGCGATATGCTCCATGTCAAGGTTTTCTTTGACGCCGAGCTGTTTAATCGTCCTGCCAGCCATAATCCTGGTGGCTATCTTGGCCCAGGGCACGCCTGTTGCTTTTGATACAAAAGGAACCGTCCTTGACGCGCGCGGATTGACTTCCAGCACAAATACCTGGTCATTTCTGAGGGCGTACTGGACATTCATCAGGCCTTTAACACCCAGAGCAAGAGCCATCTTATGGGTGTACTCACGGATTTTATTTATAGTATCCTGCCTTAACGTTATTGGAGGCAGCACGCAGGCCGAGTCACCCGAGTGTATTCCCGCTTCTTCAATGTGCTCCATTATCCCGCAGACAACAGCCTCTTTCCCGTCACAGACGCAGTCCACATCAACCTCTATCGCATCTTCAAGGAACTTGTCAATTAAGACAGGGTGTTTTTCCGACACCACAAAAGCTTCTTTTGCGTATTTTTCAAAAGTCTCGTCGTCATATACTATTTCCATTGCCCTGCCTCCCAGCACATACGAAGGCCTGACCAGCGCAGGATATCCGATACGCTTTATTATTCCCCAGGCTTCCTTCAGCGAAAAAGCAGTGCCGTTCTCGGGCCTGTTGATTTTAAGTTTGCCAAGAATTTTATCAAATTTTTTCCTGTCTTCAGCCATGTCGATTGATAATGGAGAGGTCCCCATCAGTCTTACTTTATGGTGATAAAGCGGCATGGCAAGTTTGAGCGGAGTCTGACCGCCGAACTGGGCTATGAACCCGGTATCTTTGCCCTCTGCGTCTGAAATTGCAAGCACGTCTTCAAGCGTAAGCGGTTCAAAATAGAGTTTGTCCGATGTATCGTAATCGGTTGACACGGTCTCGGGATTACAGTTTACCATTGATACTTCGTATCCTTCTTCACGCAGGGCAAAAACGCCGTGTACGCAGCAGTAATCAAACTCTATCCCCTGCCCTATCCTGTTAGGGCCTCCGCCTAATATGACGGCTTTCTTCTTTTTTGATACCGGATTTTCATTCTCTTCATCATAGCAGGAATAGAGATAAGGCGTATAGGCCTCAAATTCCGCGGCACAGGTGTCCACACGTTTATATACGGGCTTAATCCCGAGTGTTTTTCTTATCCCTCTGAAAGCCTCCTCGGAAATGCCGAATATGGTTCCAAGCTGTACGTCTGAAAACCCGTTCTGCTTTGCCTTGAGCACTAAATCTTTGAACTCAGCGCGGGAATCAAAATTAAACCCCTTTATTCTTTTCGCCTCTCTTTTCAATTCCGCTTCAAGCTCAAATATCTCCCTCATATTGTCAAGAAACCACGGGTCAAATTTAGTTAAGTTAAATATCTGCCTGTCTGTCATGCCTTTTTGCATCGCGTATTTGAGCCAGTAAATCCTCTGCGAATTCGGCGTTTTTAGCTTTTCTGCAATTTCTTTTTCAGTAAGCCCGGATATGTTCGGATCTTTTCCGTCAGAGCCCCAGCCTGAGCGGCCCGTCTCCATGGAGCGCAGCGCCTTTTGCATGGATTCTTTGAAGGTCCTGCCTATGGCCATTACCTCGCCCACTGATTTCATCTGGACGCCAAGCTCGTCTTTTGAATCTTTAAATTTTTCAAAAGTAAATCTCGGAATCTTGGTCACCACATAGTCAAGCGTCGGCTCAAAAGAAGCCGGCGTGTATTTGGTTATGTCGTTGGGTATCTCGTCAAGCGTATATCCCACAGCGAGCTTTGCCGCTATTTTTGCTATCGGAAATCCTGTTGCTTTTGAAGCAAGCGCTGACGAACGAGAAACCCTCGGGTTCATCTCTATTACAATCATCCTGCCGTTTTCAGGGTTAACCGCAAACTGTATATTTGAACCTCCTGTTTCAACTCCTATTTCCCTGATTATCGCTATCGCAGCGTCCCGCATGAACTGGTATTCCCTGTCCGTTAAAGTCTGGGCGGGCGCAACTGTTATGGAATCCCCGGTATGCACCCCCATCGGGTCAAAATTTTCAATGGAACATATTATTACTACGTTGTCTTTCAGGTCGCGCATTACCTCAAGTTCGTATTCTTTCCACCCAAGAACAGATTCTTCGAGAAGCACCTTTGTTATGGGGGAGTCTTTAAGCCCTCTTGAAACCTTTTCCCTGTATTCTTTCATGCTGTATGCTATACCGCCGCCCGTACCGCCGAGCGTAAAAGCAGGCCTGATAATTATCGGGAATTTTATCCTCTTTGCGGTATCCATCGCCTGCTTCATATTTGAAACATACTCGCTTTTCGGAACATCAAGGCCGATTTTATTCATGGCTTTCTTGAATTCCTGACGGTCCTCGGCTTTATGAATTGATTTGAAATTTGCGCCTATCAGCTCGACTTTGTATTTTTTATCAAGGCCCGCCTTGACAAACTCTGTGGCGAGGTTTAGCGCTGTCTGTCCGCCGACCGTAGGTAAAATAGCGTCAGGCATCTCTTTAGCAACTATTTTCTCAAGAATTTCAACTGTTAAAGGCTCAATGTATGTCGCATCGGCAAACTCAGGGTCTGTCATTATGGTTGCGGGGTTTGAATTTACCAGTACAACTTTATACCCTTCCTCTTTCAACGCCTTGCAAGCCTGGGTTCCGGAATAATCAAACTCGCACGCCTGGCCAATGACAATGGGCCCGGAGCCTATGAGAAGTATCTTTTTTAAGTCTTTGCGTTTCGGCATGTATCGTTCTCCTTTTTTAACTTTTCATATAGTTAACGAAGTGATTGAAAATGTATCTCGCGTCCCTCGGCCCGGCTGACGCCTCAGGGTGGTGTTGTATTGAAAAAACCTTTAGTTTTTTAACCTCAAGCCCTTCTACTGTTTTGTCGTTTAAGTTAATGTGCGTAATTTCAACCTTGTGCGTTGATTTTTTAAATGATTTGGGATCAACCGCAAATCCGTGATTCTGAACCGTAATGTCAATCTTTCCGGTTTTCATATCCATGACAGGGTGGTTAGCCCCCCTGTGCCCGAATTTAAGTTTGTAGGTTTTCCCTCCCAGCGCCTGCCCTAAAAGCTGGTGCCCGAAGCAGATTCCGAATATCGGTTTTACTCCGAGCAGTTTTTTAAGTTCATTTACTATGTACGGGACAGCCGAGGGGTCTCCCGGGCCGTTTGAAACAAAAATACCGTCAGGTTTTAATTTTAGAACCTGTTCAGCGGTATAATTTATCGGAACCACCGTGACGTCACAGTTCAAATCCGCAAGTATCCTGAGAATATTACTTTTTATACCGCAGTCATATGCAGCGACTTTGTACCTTTTTTTATTATTTCCGACCCTCGTATAGTCGCACTCACGCTTCATCATTCCCACGGGTTTTAGTTTTTCACTCCATTTGTAAGGTTCTGCTGTTGAAACCCCTGCCGCAAGATCAACACCCACAATCGACTGCGAAGCACGGACCTTTTTCAGCAGGGATTTTTTATCCGTATCAACTGACGACAAAACCGATTTCATCGCCCCGTTGTCGCGGATATGGCGCGTGAGTTTTCTCGTGTCAATCCCCTCTATCGACGGGATTTTGTACTTTTTAAGATACGCGTCAAGGCTCATCCCGGAACGCCAGTTTGAGCGTACGCGGCTGATTTCCTTCATAACAAACCCTTCGGCCTGAATCTTGTCAGATTCAACGTCGTCTTCATTGACGCCGTAATTTCCGATTTCAGGGTAAGTCATCGTTACAATCTGCCCCCTGTATGAAGGGTCGGTAAGAATCTCCTGATACCCTGTCATGGATGTATTAAAAACTATCTCCCCGTACTTTTCTCCTTCGTACCCTGCCGCGCGGCCCTCAAAACAAGTGCCGTCTTCCAGCATTAAAACAGCTTTTTTTGCCATAGTAACTCCTTTAGCTCCTGTATATTATTTTTCCGCTTTTAATTACAACCTCTATCGAACCTTTCATTTTTTTCCCGATAAAAGGCGAGTTCGTGGAACGGGAACCGAAGAAACTCTCATCCACAGTAATTTCTTTTTCCGCGTCAGCTATGACTACATCAGCCACAGCACCTGCGGAAAGTGTCCCGGCAGAGAGGTTCAACACCTTAGCAGGGTTAATGGTAATTTTTTCAACCGCCTGTGATATCGTCAGCACTCCGGTTTTTACAAGTTCTGAAATGATAAGCGGGAAAGCCGTTTCAAGCCCGATAATGCCGTACGCGGCGCTGTTCCACTCCACATCCTTGTCGAGCTCGGCGTGGGGCGCGTGATCTGTCGCGATGACGTCAATTGTCCCGTCTTTTAAAGCCTGTTTCATCGCCTCCACATCTTCTTTTGAGCGAAGCGGCGGGTTCATTTTAAAATTAGTTTCATAGGAAGAAAGGTTTGAGTCATCAAGCGAGAAGTGGTGGGGCGTTACCTCTGCGGTGACATTTATTCCCTGTTTTTTAGCCCAACGCAGGATTTCAACGCTTCCCTTTGTGGAAAGATGCGCGAGGTGGAGCCTCCCGCCGGTGTCACGCGCTATCATGATGTCGCGTGCCGCGATTGACTCCTCTGCAGATGCGGGAATTCCTTTTAATCCCAAAAGTGTGGCGTAATAGCCCTCATTTGCATTGGCGTCACCGGCGAGATTTACATCTTCGCAGTGCTCAATCAAGGCCATATTAAACATCTTACAGTACTGCATCGCCCGTCTTACTATCTCGGCGTTCATCACAGTGCAGCCGTCATCTGATATGGCAACCGCGCCTGCCTTGAAAAGTTCCCCTATGGGGGCCAGCTCCTGGCCGGCGCGGTTTTTGGTAATAGCCGCGACAGCCTTTACATCAATCAACCCCACCTGCTTTGATTTCATATTTATGAACTCAACCATCGCCTGATTGTCTATGGCAGGCTCTGTGTTGGGCATGCAGGCTACAGTGGTAAAGCCCCCTTTTGCCGCCGCGCGCGAACCTGACTCTATGGTTTCCTTGTACTCAAAACCCGGTTCGCGGAAGTGCACGTGCATGTCCACAAAACCCGGCATCACATACCTGCCGGATGCGTCTATCACCTCATCAGCCTTATCTGATATTGATTTCTCAATTTTTGAAATTTTTCCGTCCTCAATAAGCAGGTCTGCTTTTTCCTCGCGCTTATTGGCAGGGTCAACTATCATCCCGTTTTTAATTAATAACTTCATTTGCGTTTCCTCCTCCCATGAGATAAAGTACCGCCATCCTGACAGCCACTCCGTTTGTCACCTGCTCTTCTATCACGGACAAGGGCCCGTCAGCCACATTCGGGGATATTTCAATACCCCTGTTCATCGGGCCCGGGTGCATCACCAGACAGTCGTTTTTCGCTGATTTTAGTTTGGTTGTATTCACGCCGAAGAGCATGGCGTATTCCCTGATTGTAGGAAAGAGGTGCTTTTTCATGCGCTCAAGCTGGATTCTTAGTATATTTATCACATCGGCGCCTTTGATCCCTTTTTCAAGATCGTTATAAACTTCAACCCCAAGCTCTTCAATATCTCTCGGCATTAACGTCGAGGGCCCTACGACACGGACTGTTGCCCCCATTTTTTTAAGCCCCCATATATTTGAGCGGGCCACACGTGAATGGGCAATGTCGCCGATTAACGCAACGGTTAATCCCTCAAGCCTGCCTTTTTTATCCATCATAGTAAACATATCAAGCAGGCCCTGCGTCGGGTGTTCGTGCATTCCGTCGCCGGCATTTATCACTCTGGATTTTATTTTTTTGGTCAGCATCACCGGCACTCCCGACACACCGTGGCGCACTACCACGATGTCTATCTGCATCGCCTCTATGGTTCGTATGGTATCCACAAGGGTTTCGCCTTTTGCCACAGAAGATGTGGAGATAGCCAGATTGAGGACATCGGCCGAAAGCCTCTTGGCCGCGATTTCAAACGAAGTCTTGGTCCTGGTTGAGTTTTCAAAAAAGAAATTAGCGACTGTCTTGCCCTTGAGCGTGGGAACTTTTTTAATCTGCCTTTCATTTACCTGTTTAAAAGACTTTGCCAGATTCAGGATCTCCGCTATCTGTTCCGCGGGCAGGTCCTGAAGGCTTATCAGATGCTGTAAGTGCATGTTTACCCCTCCTTTTCGGCGAGCACTACATTTTCCACGGCGTCAGAGCCGCCGAGGGAAAATACGATAAACTCGCTTCTGTTCGTAGGAACATTCTTGCCGACATAATTTGCCTGTATGGGCAGCTCCCTGTGGCCCCTGTCAATTAACACCGCGAGCTGTATTGTTTTTGGCCTGCCGTATTCCATAACCACGTCCATGGCCGCGCGCGTGGAGCGTCCGGTGTACAGCACATCATCCACTAACACCACGTCTTTTCCGTCCACTGACACAGGAAGCTCTGTGGATTTCACCTCTGCTTTTGTGACCCGGTCATAGTCGTCGCGGTAGAAAGTGATGTCAACAGCGCCGACAGGGACGTCAACATTTTCTATTTCTTTGATTTTTTCGGCAATGCGGGCGGCCAGAACATCACCCCTGCTGCGTATGCCGACGATTAATAGGTTTGAAGCGCCCTTGTTTTTTTCAAGAATTTCATGGGAAATGCGGGTAATTGCACGGGAAATGGAAGATTTGTCAAGAATTTCGCTCTTTGTCCTGAACTTTTTATTCATAGTGCCTCCGTTTAGGGCAGGCGGGGCTCACAGGCGTTATAAGAAGGAGGAAGGATTATATATGAAAAAAACCTTCCCCCTGCATACACGCAGTAAGAAGGCGTCGTAAAGCCGTTCTCCTTACCAGCCTCGCAGGGCCAGTTTAAAGGAATACATGTTTCTGAATCTTTAACAAAATACAACGTACGGAAGAAAAAGTCAAGAAAAAGAAAACAGATATTGTACGCAATAGTTATAATTAAAAATAACTCATTATTATAAATATTTCTCTTTTTACCCCGGAAGCGGGGCCAATACGCCGTATGGTAAGGGCGGCTGTGTGTTTTTTTTGCATAGCCAATAGTTCACTAAGGCCGCGCCTTTACACCGGCCCAGTTGCCGGCATTGATTATTATTGTGACACGACATTTCGCGCAAGCTTAGCCATGGGCCGGCTTCAGGACTCAGAATGTTCCGCCTCGCACAATGCAGGCGAAGGCAAAAAAATGACACTGCCGATTGCGCACAATGGACGGAAGAAAAAAAGACGTAAATACAATCCCCCCTGCCCCCCTTTGGAAAAGGTGGTTAGGAACCCGCGCAAGCTTAGCCATGGGCCGGCTTCAGGACTCAGAATGCTCCGCCTCGCACAAGAGCCGCAGCTAAAAAGACTTATAATCAAGTCATCGCTTCCGTTCGAAAAAAAGATAATATTATTTCATATTAGACTGCATACCAATACTTACAG